>CAYMBR010000009.1:0-46429 GCA_964388725.1 uncultured Sangeribacter sp.
AATGCTTTTGGATCCGGGGAGGGTTATTTGCGTTTTCATCGTTTTCGGCGTTTTCATCGTTTTCAACGTTTTAAAGAGGGTCATTTGGTGGCGAGGTAGATGGTGATTACGCCGAGTGTTAGGGAACGGAACATCGAGTCGCGAAAGCCGGCAGCATCCATAATTGCGGTCATCTCTTTACGCTGCGGACACGCAGCTATCGACTCGGGCAGATAGGTGTAAGCCTTGGGGTCGTGGGATACAAGCTTTCCCACCATGGGGATAATCTTGTGGGAGTAGAACCGATAAAGCTGTTTTATAAGTCGATTTGTTGGCTCTGAGAGTTCAATGACACAGAGCACTCCTCCGGGCTTTAGCACGCGGTACATCTCGGCATATCCGTCTTGAAGACGTTCAAAATTGCGGACACCATAAGCGACAGTGACGAGATCAAACTTATTGCCGGGATATTTCAGCGCGAGGCAATCACCGGTTTCAAACCGAATATGGGAGTTGGTGTCAGAATCAGCATGGCTGAGTTTATTCAAGGCGACATTGATCATTCCTTCTGAAAGGTCAGTTCCTGTCACGCAAGCATCGGGCAAGAGTTTGTGGAGTCGGAAAGTCACATCGCCGGTGCCGCAAGCGACGTCGAGGATATCCTGTCCGGATTTAAGGCGTCGGATTGCCATCGAGAGAGCACGGTCGCGCCACCAGCGGTGTAATCCGCCGGTCATCGCGGTGTTCATAAAGTCATAGGCCGGCGCAATAGAGTCGAACATCTCCCCTACTTGCTTGGCCTTGGCATCCTGCTGATTATATGGTTTGACACAAGAAGCCCCCCATCCCCCTAAAGGGGGAGAGTTTGTTTCTGAAGTCGCTCCTCCCCCTTTAGGGGGCCGGGGGGCTTTCCTATCGTTAATGTCTATCATATTTCTTTGGCGTAGGCACGGCGACGCTTGTGCTGTCGGTTGGGGAATGCTTCCCATTGGTTTTGCACTTTTGAGTTAGCCTCGAGTTCCGGGTTAGACTCGGCGCATTTGTAGCCATGTGCGATGTATTGCGGAATAAGATCCTGGAACAGAAGGGCATTCACGCCTTTGCCCTGAAGTTCGGGTTTGATTGCCACAAGCAGAAGGTCGACCTTGTCGTTCTTGCCCTTCAGACCCTTCAGCAAGTGATACCATCCGGTGGGGAAGAGTTTACCTTTCGACTTTTGGAGGGCCTCGCTCATAGAAGGCATTGAGATACCGACTCCGACGAGTTTGTCGTCTTTGTCGACGATGCAGGTGACAAGGCTGAGGTCAAGCAGTCCGAGATAGATATCGATATAATAATTGATTTGGCGCCTTGTCAGCGGTGAGAACTGGTATAGGTTTTCGTATGCCTCATTGACAAGTTCGAAGAGAGCACGCCCATATTTTTGCTTTATTTCCTTTTTGCTGTCGAATTTGACAACGCGGAAGCCGAATTTTTTCTTCACGATTTCGGCGATACGGTTGTGTTTTTCGGGGATTTCATCGGGAACCTGGACGAGATATTCCACCCAGTCGGTGTCTTTCTCATATCCCAGGGCATGCATGTGTTCGGGATAGTAGGAATAGTTGTAGATTGTAGCCATTGTGCCAATCTGGTCGTAACCTTCGATCAGCATACCTTCATGGTCAATGTCGGTGAAACCGAGCGGGCCAACGACACGGGTCATCCCTTTCTCCTTGCCCCATTGCTCCACTTTTTCGAGGAGAGCGCGAGACACCTCTATTTCGTCAATAAAGTCGATAAATCCGAAACGGATGTCTTTTGCGCCGGATTTTTCGTTGACCAGATTGTTGATGATGGCAGCGACACGTCCCACAGGTTTGTTGCCTTTATAGGCCATGAAGCAACGACATTCGCAGGTGTCGAAAGCGGGGTTCTGTTTGGGGTTGAGAGTGCCGACGTCGTCCATGATCAAAGGAGGGACGAAGTAGGGGTTATTCTCATAGAGGTCAATCTGGAACTGGGTGAATTTTTTCAGTTCCTTGGGAATCAGAGGGATTTCGCGGATTTCAATCATGGTAGCAAATTTTATAAATTGAGGCTTATGCCCTCACAAGCCTCCAAATCAAGGATTAGGCAGAGTCCTCAAATTGGGACTTATCCGGATTCAATTTCGGAGATTGAGCCAGATAAGCAGGGCGAGCATGAGAAGGATGAATGAGAGGAGAGCTATAATGAGAGAAGTCTGGTTGCTTGCGTGGAGTTGCATTTTCAGATCCTGGATGCTGTTGATTCTGCTTTCCGGATCCTCGGCCATTTTAGCGACGCGGCGCAACTTCGGGAGTTTCTCCGGAAGATTGTCGAGCACCTCGTTGATCAATTTACCATAGTTGATGATGTCATGCTTAGTATCTTGCGAGGTAAGTCGGTCGCGGTGGTCGTACCCCACGTTTGTAAGCTTAAGATTCTCGTTATATTCGGTGAAGATGATGTTTTCGGGAGAGATAGGGAGATGCTGTATGTGGTTTTCCTGAATATATTCGAGGGCATCCGGGAGTTGTGTCTCCAGGCGCTGAATAATCTTAGGAGTGAGTCGTTTCTCGTCGATAAGTCGGCGCAGAGAGTAGCCATAGACATCGTCGGTAACGATTGCCATTCCTATACCTGGGATATTCTCGAAATCATTGACCATCACAATGTTTGGGTGAGCAAGATTATAGCGGACATCGAATTCCTGCTCGAGGATAGCCTTGAATTTAGGGTTGTCGCGGTATTCCTCCTTCAGGGCTTTGAGCATTATCCACTTTCCGTGTTTCTTTGCGGTATAAACATCGTAAAGTTCCTCTTCCCATTCGGGGAGAAGAGTAAGATCCGACCAGCGGCCAGTTGGGTCGCTGATCGGAATCTTTATTTCATTCTTGCTCGTGTACATATTTCGGTTAGGGTTTAGGGTTTAGGGTTTAGTTTAATTGTGAGTTTTGAGAACTCTAAACCCTAAACTTGAAATTTTGCCAGAGCAAAATTTCAATCAATAATGTCGAAACCGGTGTATTTGCGGAGACATTCGGGGATTACGATGCCCTGCGGGGTCTGGTTGTTTTCGAGAAGGGCAGCCACGATACGTGGGAGAGCGAGGGCACTGCCGTTGAGGGTATGGCAGAGATGAATCTTCTTGTCGGCACCACGATAACGGCATTTCAGGCGGTTGGCCTGATAAGTCTCGAAGTTGGATACAGAGCTAACCTCCAACCAACGCTTCTGCGCCGCGCTGAAGACCTCGAAGTCGAAGGTGATGGCAGATGTAAAACTCATGTCGCCACCGCAGAGGCGCAGTATATGCCAGGGAAGACCGAGTTTTTCGAGAAGTCCCTGCACATGGTCTTTCATCTCCTCAAGAGCTGCGTAGGAGTCTTCCGGGCGCTCGATACGCACGATTTCGACCTTGTCAAACTGGTGCAGGCGGTTGAGTCCGCGCACGTCTTTTCCGTAGCTGCCGGCCTCGCGTCGCCAGCAAGGGGAATAAGCGCAGTTTTTCTTTGGGAGCTCACCTTCCGGGATAATGACATCGCGGTAGATGTTGGTGACCGGAACCTCGGCGGTGGGAATCAGATAAAGGTTGTCGAGATTGACGTGATACATCTGGCCCTCCTTGTCGGGGAGCTGACCTGTGCCGTAGCCGGAAGCCTCGTTGACAACGAATGGGGGCTCAACCTCTACATATCCGGCAGCCCAGGCCTCGTCGAGGAAGAACTGCTGGAGGGCGCGCTGCAGGCGAGCGCCCTTGCCGATGTAGAATGGGAAACCGGCGCCAGTCACCTTCACGCCCATCTCGAAGTCGATGATGTTGTATTTCTTTGCAAGATCCCAGTGAGGGAGAGCATCCTCGGGGAGATCCGGGATTACACCACCGGTTTTCTCCACAACATTGTCTTCAGCGTTTTTGCCTTCCGGCACACCCTCGTAAGGAAGGTTGGGAACAGTCAGAAGAAGGTCGGTCATCTTCTTCTCACATTCAGCGAGGCGGTCTTGCAAACCGGCGGTTTCACCTTTGATACGAGCCACTTCGGCCTTAGCCGCCTCGGCTTCCTCTTTCTTTCCCTCCTTCATCAATCCGCCGATTGACTTGGAGAGTTTGTTGAGTTGCGAGGAGTCGGACTCCGTCTTCTGCTGAAGTCGGCGGCGCTCGGCGTCGATTTCGAGAATTTCAGTGATGACGGCGCGTCCGTCGAATCCTTTCACTGCGAGACGCTTGATCACGAATTCCGGATCAGCTTTTATTGTAGATAATAATAGCATGGCTATTAATTTAGAATTTAGAATTTAGAATTATTAGCAGAGGAGGGATTTGACTGCGGCCTGGATTGAGCGACCGTCGGCGCGACCAGCCAGACGCTTGGAGGCCACTCCCATCACCTTGCCCAATTCCTTAGCGGAAGTGGCACCCACCTCAGCAATGATTGCCTTCAGTTCAGCCTCAAGTTCATCGGCTGAAAGTTGCTTGGGCAGGTATTCCTCGAGGACAGCGGCCTCGGCGAGTTCGTTTTCGGCGAGTTCGGGGCGGTTGTTTTCAGTATATATGCGAGCACTTTCTTTACGCTGCTTGACCATCTTCATCAGAATTTTGGTAGCGGCCTCGTCAGAAAGTTCACCGTTTGCCCCAGGGGCGGTCTTCGCCTCGAGGAATTCCTTCTTCGCACCGCGAAGCGCCTCAAGGCGGACCTTCTCGCGGGCTTTCATAGCCGCCTGAATGTCGGCGGAAACAGTATCGAAAAGAGACATAGTTGTAAAATTTAAGATTCGCTTTGCTCTTCTTAAGGTTTATAGGTTTATTTTATCGGTAGAACCAATCTATATTTAAGCATAAGAAAAACTTGCGAAAAGTTGTGAAAAATCTTTAAACACGCAAAAATAAGCAATTTTTGCGGAAATTCCTAATATTTGCTATTAAATTTGATTAAATTTGATAAATTTGTAATTAAAGGCTACGCTTGGGTACTTTAGACATTGAATCGGAAATGCATGATGTCTCCGTCGCAGACCACATATTCCTTGCCTTCGACCGACATTTTGCCGGCATCCTTCACGGCATTCTCGCTGCCCAGCGTCACGAAGTCATCGTATTTGATGACCTCTGCGCGAATGAAACCCTTCTCGAAGTCGGTGTGGATTATACCAGCAGCCTGTGGGGCCTTAGTTCCGCGCAGGAAAGTCCACGCCCTCACCTCGTCGGGACCGGCAGTGAAATAAGTCTGGAGGTCGAGAAGCGCGTAAGCGGCGCGGATCAGACGCGACACACCGGACTCTGAGAGGCCGATGCTTTCGAGGAATTCCTGGCGGTCCTCATAAGTGTCAAGTTCGGCAATCTCGCTCTCGGTTTTGGCGGCGACCACGAGGATTTCCGCGCCTTCGCCCTCAATGGCCTTGCGCACAGCCTCCACGTAGGCGTTGCCGGTGGCAGCGGAGTCGTCGTCGACGTTGCAGACATACATCACCGGTTTGTTGGTAAGCAGGAAAAGGTCGTGGGCAAATAGTTGCTCGTCTTTGGTCTCAAACTTTACGCTGCGAGCCGGTTTTCCGGCCTCCAAAGCCTCCTTGTAAGCCTCGAGCACCCCGGTCTGCATCTTGGCGGCCTTGTCGCCGGCGGCGGCAGCTTTCTTTGTCTTGACGAGTCGGGAATCGATGGTTTCGAGATCCTTTATCTGGAGTTCGAAGTCGATGATTTCCTTATCGCGGACCGGGTCGACAGATCCATCCACGTGTGTGATGTTGTCATCGTCGAAGCAGCGTAGCACATGGAGAATGGCATCCGTTTCGCGTATGTTTGCGAGGAACTTATTGCCGAGGCCCTCCCCTTTCGAAGCGCCCTTCACGAGGCCGGCAATGTCGACGATTTCCACTGTGGCGGGGACGATGCTGCGTGGGTTGCACATCTCCACAAGTTTGTTGAGTCTCTCATCCGGCACCGTTATTACGCCGACATTAGGCTCTATGGTGCAGAAAGGGAAGTTTGCGCTTTGCGCCTTAGCGTTGCTCAGGCAATTGAACAATGTCGATTTCCCCACATTGGGAAGTCCGACAATTCCACATTTAAGTGACATTATTTATTATTTTTATTTTCCAAAGATTCATAAATTGCTTTTGCGGCACGACGGCCGGCTCCCATGGCGAGGATTACGGTTGCGGCACCGGTGACGGCATCGCCACCGGCGAATACACCGGCGCGGGTGGTGCGTCCGTCCTCGTCTGCCACAAGGCATCCTCGGCGAGTAGTGTCGAGTCCTTTAGTGGTGTGCTTGATCAGGGGGTTGGGGCTTGTGCCAAGGGCCATGATCACAGCGTCGCACTCAATCTCGAAGTTGCTGCCCTTCTTCTCCCTGGGGCTTCGGCGTCCGCTTTCGTCGGGTTCGCCGAGCTCCATCTCCACACATTCCAGTCCGCGCACCCAGCCATTATCGTTGCCTAAGACGCGGACAGGGTTGGTCAGCATCCTGAACTCGATGCCCTCCTGCTTGGCATGGTGGACCTCCTCACGCCGCGCGGGGAGCTCCGCCTCCGAACGGCGATACACAATCACCGACTCTGCACCGAGACGCTTTGCGGTGCGGACAGCGTCCATTGCGACGTTGCCGCCACCGACCACCACCACTTTCTTGGCCTCGAAGACCGGGGTATCGTAGCACTCGTCGTAGCCATGCATCAGGTTGGCGCGGGTCAGATATTCATTGGCGGAGAAAACGCCGTTGAGGTTTTCACCCTCGATGCCCATGAAGCGCGGGAGACCGGCACCGCTACCGATGAAGACAGCGTCGTAACCCTCGTTGTCGAGGAGATGGTCGATGGTAGTGGTTCGGCCTACTATGACATCCTTCTCAAATTCCACACCCAGGCGGCGCAGGGATTCAATCTCCTTTGCCACAATTTTCTCCTTAGGGAGTCGGAACTCCGGGATGCCATATACGAGCACACCGCCGAGTTTGTGGAGGGCCTCAAAGACCTTCACCTCAAAACCCCACTTGGCGAGGTCGCTGGCGCATGCAAGGCCGGCGGGCCCAGATCCGATGATGGCCACTTTTTTGCCATTTTTCTCTATTTTTATAGGCTTGTCGGAAGGATTGGCAATCTTCCAGTCGCCCACGTAGCGTTCGAGTTTGCCGATTGCCATCGGCTCACCCTTAATGCCGAGCACGCAGCTCCCCTCGCATTGCGTCTCCTGAGGGCAGACGCGGCCGCATACTGAGGGAAGGGAGGAGTCCTCGGAGATTATGGCAGCAGCAGCGGCCTCATTACCTTCGGAGAGGGCATGGATAAAACCGGGTATGTTGATATGCACGGGGCAGGCGCCGACACAGCGCGGATTCTTGCAGTTTAGGCAGCGGGAGGCTTCGGTGAGGGCCTCGTTGCGGTCATAGCCGTAGCATACTTCTTCAAAATTGGTGGCACGCACCTTCGGGTCCTGTTCGCGGACCGGCACTCTTGGAATTCTGTTAGCCATGGCAGTTGCAGTTTTTGTGGGTTTCGGGATTTGTCTTCTTGTTGCCTCTGTACATATTCTGGCGTCGCATAGCCTCATCGAAATCCACCTGCCAGGCATCGAATTCCGGGCCTTCGACGCAAGTGAAACGAGTTTCGCCGCCGACGGTGACGCGGCATGCGCCGCACATTCCGGTGCCGTCGACCATCAGGGCGTTAAGGCTGACCACAGCGGGAATGCCATGTTGTTTTGCGGCCAGTGTTGCGAATTTCATCATTATCATGGGTCCGATGATGACGCAGTGGTCATAGTGTTTTCCCTGAACTTCGACAAGGTGGTTCATCAGGGCCGGCACCATGCCGTGGAAACCGGCAGATCCGTCGTCGGTGCAGAGATACACGTTTGCTACTTTCTGCATTTCATCGACGTAGGTGAAAAGGTCGGCGGTTTTGGCCCCGATGACGACATCAGCTTTGATTCCGCGCTCGTGGAGCCACTTGGCCTGCGGATATACCGGGGCAGTTCCGACACCACCGGCCACGAAGAGGATGCGTTTTCCTTGCAATTCTTCTTCCGAGAGTAGGGTGAGATCGGAAGGACGTCCGAGAGGGCCTGCGAAGTCGGCGAAATGGTCGCCAGCCTCGAGGGAGTTGATTTTGTCGGTGGAAATGCCTATGGTCTGGGTGACGATAGTGACGGTGCCATCGGCGGGGTTATAGTCACAGATAGTAAGAGGAATACGCTCACCGTATTCATCGGTGCGCACTATCACGAATTGTCCGGGCAAGGCAGACTCAGCCACTCTTGGGGCGAGGACCTTCATCTCGGTGATATTAGGCGATAGATTGCGTTTGCTAACAATCTTAAACATATTGAGGTTTTCGGTTTTCGGTTTTCGGATTACCAGAGGAGCATTATTATGAAGAGGATGAGGAAGAGAGAGAGAAGAGACCAAAACCATCCTCGGCTGTGCGGAATGTGTCGGATGGCGAAGAAATTGGATATAGCTACAGCAGAAGTGAAGCAGAAAGAGGAGCAATATGCTTCGAAATTGTCGAAGTCGAGCACCATGCAGACAGTACTCACCACGCCGAGAATATTGATCAGATTATTGAAAGAGCGAAACTGAATGTTGCCGGAATAGAAGCGAAGGGCGTTTTGAGCGCTCATAATGAAGCTTATCAAAGCCATGAGGCCCAGTCCGATATACACGAGAATCATGTAGTCGCCCCCTTCTACGGGATGCATTGTCATGAACTCCGGCAGCCTGAAGTCGTAGATTGTGATAAACCCGAAACCTAAGGCAACCCAGTAAGGGGCGAGTATACCCATCAGATAAGCGAGGAATTCCTTTATTCTGAAAGCCTTAATGACAATTGCCATAACCGGATATACAATGAGGAAAGGAAGAAAGGCATACTCCACCATCGAACCAAGGGAGAGATAAGTGGCAATTGCAAACATTTCTGTGGTGGCATTGCGTGCATGATATGATTTCATGAGGTTGCCAAGACAGATGAGATTGACAATCAGCATCGCCACAGAGCTGTTGAAGCAAGAAGTATTAGCCGGGTTGGATGTGATAAGCACACACAAGGAGACCGGTAGCATCATCTCGGCGCCCTTGACGAAAGAATACCTTTTGTTGAGAATAAACGCCCAAGCTATTGCGATGGCAATCAACAAGGTATTGAGGGGAATTCGATAGAATCTTGGAATCCAGTCGGTCGAAAAAGGGAGACAAGTGCCAAACTCCGAATTGGGTTGAATCGGAGGGAGGATGAAAGTGGTGGCAGAAATCATAATGATAGCCATCACCACAGTCACCATCATGGCACGCGGGCCGGCGGTGTTGTATTGTTTCATCAATCTTCGTCGTTTCCAAACGATTTCCTGAAATTCTTTCGCGAGCGCATCTTTCCAGGGGCACGGGTTTCACTGTAGGAGTCGAGCTTGGGTCCTTTGTTGCTTATTTCGCGTGGTTTGAATCTGTTGTCGGATTTTGGTTTTCGGTTTTCGGTTTTTGGTTTTCGGTTTTTGGTTTTTGGTTTTCGGTTGTCGTCGAAGCGGCGTGGTTTGTCATCGTTGAAGCGGCGGGGCTTGTCATCGCTGAAGCGGTGGGGCTTGTCGTGTTTGCTGAAATCCTTTTTGCGGCTTTTTCCATCGAATTGGCGGGCATCTTCTTCCCATTCCTTGTCGGACATTCGGCGCACTTTTGGGGTGTCGCTTTCCTTTTGGGCGTGTTTCACCACTCCCCCTTCGCTTCGGAACTCATTGTAGCTGCCGCTAAACATGACATACTCGTTGAGTGTGCACTCCAGGCCACCATTCATGAGAGAATATTTCACTGAGGGTTTCAGTCCGATGTCTTTCATGAAACCTTCTTCGAGGCCAATAATCCAAGCATTCCAGCCCTCGAAGTTCTGCTTCAGGCAGGTTCCTATGGTACGATAGAGGGCTTGGGCTGTCATATTTGTGGGATTGATACGCTGACCATATGGAGGGTTTGTCACGAGCACACCTTCGGGCGCGTTGTCGGTCCACTCCTCGATGCTGCGGCAAGAGATCTCCACCATGTTTTCCACTTTTGCGCTTTTCACGTTGCGACGGGCAATCCTGACGGCCTCGGGGTCGATATCACCGCCATAGATTTTGTAGGCGAACTCCCTCTCACCGGAGTCGTCGTTGTAGATTTCCTCAAAAAGGTCGGCATCGAAGTCGTCCCAGGTTTCGAAAGCGAATTTGTCGCGATATATTCCGGGGTTGATGTTGGCAGCAATCAGGGCAGCCTCGGTGAGGAACGTTCCGGAGCCGCACATAGGGTCGGCGAAGTCGCACTCCCCTTTCCATCCGCTGAGCAGGATAATACCTGCAGCGAGCACCTCATTGATAGGGGCCTCGGTGTTTTCTACCTTGTAGCCACGTTTCGAGAGGGGTTCGCCGCTTGAGTCGAGAGATATTGTCACTCGGTTGTCGGATATATGAACATTGAAAAGCAGGTCTGCGCCATTAAGTCTGATAGATGGTCTGCGACCGCAGATGTCGTTGAAGTGGTCTACAATTCCATCCTTGACGCGGTATGTCACAAACTTAGAATGAGTGAAATCGGCGCTGGTGACAGTGGAATCGATAGCAAATGTAGAGTCAGGGGTCATGTATTTTTCCCACTCAATCTCCCTGACGGCATCGTAAAGCTCATCGGGGTCTGAAGCTGTGAATTTGATGATAGGCTTAAGAATCCGGAGAGCCGTGCGGCAGCAGACGTTGGCCTTATACATTAGGGCCAGGTCCCCTTCAAACTGCACCATTCTCTTTCCGATTTCAATGTTTTCGGCACCTAAATCGGCAAGTTCATCACGTAGCACTTCCTCGAGCCCCTGGAAGGTCTTTGCTACCATCTGAAATTTATTGGGATTTGCGTCCATATTTATATTTATAATCGACGAGAGGTCTATTAAATGATTGGTCTAATTAAAAGTGATAATGTCGGAATTTGCGTTGTCCTGTTTGGGGGATCGCTGAGGGCGACCGTCTTTGCCTTCGGCAAATTTTCGCAGTTCGTCGAAGAATTGCTGGTTTCGGTTGTAGGCGGGCACCCGTTCGAGAAGGGCGGCAATGTCGTGGTTGTCGTAAAGCGCGGGGTCGAGGACTGCATATTTAGCCTTGTTGGCATCGCGGAGCTGTTTGGTGAGTTTTTCGGCACCATAGAATTCCTTAATCTGGCGGTTGATTTCCTCCTCTTGTTCGACCTTGGTGGCAGGGTTTTCCGACTCACCGCCAAAGAGGACAATATCTTTATCCTCTTTACCATCCTCCTGTCTCAACTTACCGCCATCGACGAGAGTCATGTTGAAACCAGAGGCAAGGATAGTCACTTTGAGTTTGTCGCCCATCTCGGGGTTGTCGGAAATACCCCACTTGACGTCGATAGAGTCAGGGAGCTGTGATGTGAAATTGTAGATTTCGGTCATTTCCTTGGCAGTGATGGGCTTATCGCTATTTCTATTGCAAGAGAATTTGAGAAGAAGCCTTTTGGAGGTGTTGACGTCATGCTGCTTAAGCAGAGGGGAGTGGAGAGCGTTGCGGATAGCGCTTGAAATTCGGTTTTCCCCTTCTCCGAGCGCAGTGGAAATGATAGCGGTTCCGGAGTCTTTGAGGGTAGCCTTAACGTCTTCAAAGTCGACATTTATATAACATTCCTCGCTGATAATCTCGGAAATGGATCGGGCGGCGTTGGCAAGAGTGTCGTCGGCTTTCTCGAAAGCGTTGAAGAAATTATAGTCGCTGTAGATTTCAATAAGGTTTTCATTGTTGATGACGAGCAATGCATCGACATGCTTCTGCATCTCCTGAGCTCCTTCGAAAGCCTTCTGGATTTTTTTTCTACCCTCGAACATGAAAGGTACGGTGACAATGCCAATGGTAAGTTTACCCTCTTCCTTGGCAATGCGTGCGACGACGGGAGCGGCGCCGGTTCCGGTGCCACCGCCCATACCGGCAGTGATAAATACCATTTCGGTGTTTTTGTCGAACAGTTCTCTAATTTGTTCGGCAGAAGATTCGGCACACTGACGACCCGTGTCGGGGTCATTTCCGGCGCCGCGGCCGTGTGTGACATCCCATCCGAGGATGAGTTGGTTGGGGACCGGCGACATTTTAAGGGCCTGCTCGTCGGTGTTGCACACCACGAAGTTGACATTCGGTATATTTTGACGATACATGTAGTTGACGGCATTGTCGCCGCCTCCACCGACACCGATTACCTTTATGATGGTATTTGAGCGTTCGTCGGCAAACTCTGTGGTATCCGCTATGTTGTGGTTCAATTCATCCATGTGATTTCTTTCTTATCCTTTCCTTACCCTTAATTTTTAATTTTTAAAATTCAATTTTTAATTCAACTCATCCCCCTCGTCGTCGTCGTCGATAGGAGTGAACATTTTGCCGAGTTTATTGCCGAATCTCTCTATGAATGATGGCTTTTTGGTTTTTTTCGGTCCTTCGGGGGGTGGGGTTTGGCCGACATGTCTGACGGTTTCCGCAGGTTGGTCGACGGGCATTTGCAGACACTCCTCGTCGGATTTCTCCGAGCCGACATACATAATTGCGGCAAGCTGCAGGCTGTCCATTCCCTGACCATTATTGTCGTTCATTCTTATATAGGATGGCAGCGAAGCCATTCTGACCTTCAAACCGGAGAGTTTTCCAATCAGTTCCATAATACCGTTGAGTCGCGCTCCACCTCCGCAAAGCACAATTCCTTCCGGGATGTCGGCTTCGGTGAGTCCGGCAAAGTAAGGCTGCTCGATGATGTTGCTGACGATTTCTTCGGCGCGAGCCACGACGAGGTTGCTGATGTCGGACTGCTTGTGGCGACCGACCTTTACCTGCGAAGGAGATGAAGGGGCAATTGCGTTGCCAAAGTTTAGCTTGAATTCCTCAGCCTTCTCTTCGAGTTCGTTGAGCGAAGTAAGGTCGCGGGTTATGTTGCGGCCACCGAGAGGGAGAGTGGCAAAATAGACCAGGTTCCCACGGGTATATATTGTGACGGTGGTGGTTTCGGCTCCTATGTCGACGAGCATGCAGCCGAGTTTCTTCTCCTGTTCGCTCAGGGCGATATACCCGGTGGCAAGTGGAGTGACGACGATACCCTTAATGTCGAGTCCGAGTTTGTCTTTTATGACCCTCTTCATATTGCTCTGAATTGCCGGACGGGCCACGATTAGGTCGTAGGTAGCGGCGACACTGTTGCCCATCATTCCGACGGGACGGTGGGTCTCGGTCTTTCCCACTTTGAAGATACGGGGCACGGCATCGACAATCTCGAGAGAAGAGTCGATTTCGGAAGCGAGGGCATTAGAGCGCAGCTTATCGATGATGGAATCTGAGATTTCAGTGTCGTCGGGGAGGCTGAGCGAGACATTTACGGGGATGCTCTTGATGGAACGGCCTGAGATTCCGACATAGACACCGGAGATCTCACGAGGAGAGATACCCTGTCTCCTTTCGAGCCGGTCGAGCACGTAGTTGGTCAGGCGCGATGTCTCTTCGGTGTTCTGTATCTGACCATATCTCACTAAGTCGGTGGATTTTTCCTGTTCCACCGCGATAATCTCGAGCTGTCCGCTTTTTCCAGCGATTCCCACAGCTCCAATCACTTTTGAGCTGCCAATTTCCAATGCAGCTATGTATCTGTCTTTGCTCATTATAATGCTAATGATTCTCTGCTGGTTTGATGTGTGTCTCTATCTCTTCAAGATCTGGAAGAGTAGCTTCTTCCAGGTCAATGCCGTCGTCGTCGACCATACCATGGTTTGAGATGGCCTTGTCGCGGCGTGTTGCCACAATCTGGTTTTTGAATTTCACAGAAATTGTGTCGTATGTGTTCCATCCCTTAACCGGCAGAACTTGCCGGTAGGCAGTCAGGAGGGCCAGTTTTTTCTCGGGTAGGCGAGTTGAGTCGCCGAAATTGACGACGTGTCCCTGCAGCCGAGGGATAAGGATAATGTCGTTAGGGCTGTCGATTTTAAATGCGGCAGTCAGTGAGTTTAATTCCGGATCCTCATTTGCGAAGCGGATTAGCGGCAAGGCAGCCTGAATGTCGCGTTCGGCTCCTTTAGCGGCGAAAAGCACCGGGACATCGATGAAGAATTCCGCGTTTGCCACGATGCGCTTACCTTGTCGGTTGGCGTAGTAGCTATTTCCGTTGCTTTCAAAGACCCTGACCTCGGCACGGATTGGAGTGATGGTGATTCTGAGTCGGCAGTCGGGATTGAAGGAGCATTCCACAGTCTCGAAATTGGAGAACTTGGAGAGGTATTTTTCAAGCTGCTCAAGGTTGATGTCACCGATTTTCTCACCTTTGAGGGGGTATGGATAGTTTGCGAGCTGGGAACTGACGCCCTGCCTGAGGACGCTGTCGGGAATAGAATTTCCGATGATGCGCAGGTCAATATCCTTGCAGACGCGGTTGGAATTGTCGATATGGGCAAAAGCCAGGGCGGCTGAGACGTATCCCAGCAGCAATAGGCAGAGAAGTATTTTGCATATCGTCTTCCACATATCCGTTTTCGTCGTTTTCGTCGTTTTCGTCGTTTTCAGCGTTTTCAGCGTTTTCAGCGTTTTCAGCGTTTTCAGCGTTTTCAGCGTTTGGATGTCAATATATGCGAGATTTCGGGCAGCAGCACATTGAGGTCGGCTGCTCCCAAAGTCATAAGCACATCAAAGTTAGTATTTTTTATTAAATTGAGCAAATTTTTTCGCTCACAAAACATTTTATTTTTACTTTTTACCCGATTTAGCACCATTTGAGAGTCGACACCGGGTATCGGAAGCTCCCTTGCGGGGTAAATTTCGGGCATAATTACAGAGTCGGCCGCCGAAAGGGCATCAGAGAATTCCGATGCGAAATCGCGGGTTCTGGTGTAGAGATGCGGCTGAAAAATGACGGTGATTTCCCGTCTGGGATAAAGTTTTCTGACCGACTCAATGGAGGCTTTCACTTCAGCCGGGGAGTGAGCATAGTCGTCGATCAAGACGGTCTTGCAGTCTCCTTTACCGTCGAGCCAAATCTGGAATCTGCGTTCCGCGCCCTTGAAGGTCGTCAGTCCCTTGCGAATATCATCAGCGGAAGCGCCGGCATGCCAGGCAGCGGCGGCGGCCGCCACGGAGTTGTCAATGTTGATTTCCACCGGAACTCCAAGGTCAACGTCCTTGATCGCCACTTCGGGGCCGCAGATGTCGATGGTGAGACATCCGTCGCCCCGGCGGATGTTGTCGGGATACCAGTCGCCGCGGGTCTGGAGAGGATTATGGCCGCTATAGGTTTCTTTCTTCACTCCGTCGGCGAGTCGAGTCTCAATGGTAAGGCTTGAGTTGATGATAAGCCATCCGTTGGGGCGAATTAGGCTTGTGAAGTGGGAGAAGCCTTCGCGGTAACCGGCCTCGTCGCCATAAATGTCGAGATGGTCGGGGTCGGTGGAGGTGATCACCGCCAGCCAAGGAGAAAGCTGATGGAAAGATCGGTCATATTCGTCGGCTTCAATTACTGAGTAGTTGCTGCCTCGGGAAAGCATGAGGTTGCTTCCGGTGTTGCGGAGGATGCCACCTAAGAACGCATTGCATCCACCTTTTGTCTGCTCTAATATCCAGGCAATCATTGAAGAAGTAGTGGTCTTGCCATGAGATCCGGCTACGCAGATGCCGTCGCTATGGCGGGTGATAATTCCAAGAAGGGCAGCGCGTTTTATTGGCTCGAATCCCCTGTTTCGGAATTCAGTGAGAATTCTGTTGTCGTTGCCTACGGCCGGGGTATATACCACTAAGGTATTCTCCTTGTCGAGCATGTCAGCGGGAATGAGAGCCGGATCGTCGACAAACACAATATCGGCACCTTCGTCTTGGAGATGTGCGGTAAGTGTCGATGCAGTTCGGTCGTATCCGGCCACGCGGCAGCCTTTGCTGAGGAAATATCTCTCAAGATTGGCCATTCCGATGCCTCCGGCGCCTACAAAGTATAAATTTTCTGGAATTTTCATCTTTATGATTACTCTTGGATATTCTTGATTACTCTTGGATATTCTTGGTTGCTCTTGGGGAATTACTTGCCGATGATATTGATGATTTCATCCACGATTTTCTTGTCGGAGTCGGGGAGAGCGAGTTTCTTTATCTCGGTGCTCATCTTTTTCATTCGGTCCGGGTCGCCGATAAGGGAGATAATTTGAGCGACGAGATGCTGTCGGGCATCGGCGTCAGTCACGAGAATAGCGGCACCCTTGTCGGCGAGTGCCTGTGCATTCTTGGTCTGGTGGTCTTCCGCAACGTTGGGGCTTGGCACAAGGATAGAGGGTTTGCCGAGCAGTTCCAGTTCGCTAATAGATCCGGCGCCGGCCCTTGACACCACCACGTCAGCCGTAGCGTAAGCGGCCGCCATGTCGGAGATGAATTTGGTGACAACCACTCCGGTGAGCCCTTTTGCAGCGGCGGTGCCTCTGTCGCCGAAATTCTTTCCGGTCTGCCAGATCACCTGGATATTGGCATCGTTGAGGCGTTTGAGACCGGCTTCCATACTCTCGTTAAGGGTAAGAGCACCGAGACTGCCACCGACTACGAGCACTGTTCGGCGCATGGGGTTGAGTCCGAACCTCTCACGCGCCTTTTCCGCGCTGAGATGCTCCGAGAGAATGTCTTTTCTGACGGGGTTGCCGGTGAGGACAATCTTATCGGCCGGAAAAAAACGCTCGAGGTCGGGATAAGCCACGCAAATTTTCTTGGCTTTTTTTGCGAGGAGTTTGTTGGTGACGCCCGCGTATGAGTTCTGTTCCTGAAGGAGTGTAGGGATCCCGGCGCGCTGAGCGGCCTTTAGTGTTGGCCCGGAGCAGTAGCCACCGACACCGATAGCGATGTCGGGTTTGAAATCCCTGACAATTTTTCGGGCCATGAAAATAGACTTGAAGAGTTTCAGGAGCACGCCGAAATTTCGCAACAGATGTCGGCGGTCGAACCCGGCGACAGGGAGGCCCTTAATCTGGTATCCGGCGGCCGGGACGCGCTCCATCTCCATACGGTTGTCGGCGCCTACGAAGAGGATGTCGCAGTCGAGCCTTTCCTTGAGGGCGTTTGCAATGCTGAGAGCCGGGAAGATGTGACCTCCGGTTCCTCCTCCGCTTATCAGTATCTTGTATTTATCTTTTCCCATTGCAGTTGTAACAATTCTTTAAGGTTTAAGGTTATTGGGCGGTGGCGTTGATAGCGCTCATTTCCTTGCCCAGCTGTCGAGCCTCGTCGTTGTCGCGCTGCGACTTGGCATCATCTTTGCGGGTGGCGTGGCGTGAGACGGAAAGCATAATGCCGATAGCCGCACTCATCACGAGCACCGATGTTCCACCTTTCGAGATGAAAGGCAGAGGCTGTCCGGACACTGGGAAAAGTCCGGTGACAATTGCCATGTGGATTAGGGCCTGCGACACTATTAGGATTGCACATCCCAAAATCAGGAATGCCGGAAGCGCACGGTTGAGGTTGTAGGCGACAAATGCGGCCCTTGCGAGGAGCAGCAGATACAGGATCATGACGAAAATACCGCCGACAAGACCACCCTCTTCGATGACAATGCTATAGATATAGTCGGAGAAAGCGAGAGGGAGCCTGACGCTTTCGCGCGAATTGCCGAGACCCTGGCCCACGACGCCACCCCTTGCCTGAGCAAACTTAGCCATAATGACCTGTCGGTTCTCATCGGTAAGTTCATCTTCGGGGTGCACACCACGGAGGAAATTCTTAATGCGGTTCCAATGGGTTTCTGATCCAATAGCGTGTGCACCACCTTGGGAAGACACCTCAACGAGTTCGGTAGATCCGACCTTGTCGAAAGCGGTGGTGCTGTGGATAGCCTTTGCGCCAAAGTAGAAACCTCCAGCCAGGACGCCATAGATTATACCGACAATGCAGATTTTCTTGATTGGGATTCCGCATATCAGGAACATAGAGAGGCTGACGAGCATGACGAGGATCGTGTTGGTCAGGCCATTGAGTGCCAGGAGACCGCCGAAAGCCGCCACTATAATTGAGGAATATACGATGCCCTTGGTGCGGACATCGTGGACCATCTGGTTTTTGGCAAGTATGGTAGCGAGCCATATAATGACGGTCAGTTTTACGATTTCAGGGGGCTGCACGGTGAGCGGGCCTATGGAGAACGCGCGTTGTGCGCCGTTGATTTCGACGCCCATGAAAGAGGAATAGGCGAGGGCGAGCCAAGAAATGATTCCAATCAGGGGTGCAAATCTCGCGATGTATCCATAATGGATTTTCTGGATCATATAAAGGATCAGGAACCCTATGCCAAGAAACATTCCATGGCGAATGAGAGGGGCGTAGACGTTGCTTCCGGGCTGTACCTCGGTGGATGATGCGCTATAGAGCTCTATGACGGACACGACCACAAGGGTGATGTATATTCCCCAGATGTAAGGGTCGCTCCCCTTGACGGTCTGCAGGATGGCGTCGCTGCGTTTGATTTGCGGCGAACGCTTTTTGGGAGATGAAGGCATCTCCACCCCGTCGATGGTTTCGCGGATGAATATTGAATCGTTGTTTGTATCTGTTGCCATTATTAATTTTTTTGGGGGTCAAAATGTCATGTTGACAAGATGACATATTGACAAGATGACAAGATGATTAATTAAAGTTGATTGACGGCGTTTTTGAATTTGGAGCCGCGGTCTTCGTAGCTGGAGAAAAGGTCGAAGCTTGCGCAGCAAGGAGATAGGAGCACAGTGTCGCCGCTTTTGGCCAAATCTCGGCAGGCGGCCACGGCGTCGTTGAGCGAATGGCAGTCGCGGATTTCCGCCACTTCCTTGCCAAAGAAATCGAGGAGTTTCTGGTTGTCTTTGCCCAAGCACACGATGGCCTTCACTTTTTCCTTGACGAGAGGAAGTATTTCGGAGTAGTCGTTGCCCTTGTCTTTGCCACCGAGGATAAGGACCACCGGGGTGTGCATGCTCTCGAGGGCATACCATGTGGAGTTGACATTAGTGGCTTTTGAGTCGTTGACCCATTTGACTCCGTCGAGTTCCCTGACAAACTCCAGGCGATGCTCTACGGCCTCGAAGTCGCCGAGGGCAGTCTTGATAGTGTCGCGTCTGACATCGAGAAGGCTTGCCGAAATTCCGGCTGCCATTGAGTTGTAGAGATTATGTTTTCCGGGCAGTGATATTTTGTCGCGTGGGATATCCCAGGACTCGCCGGGGATGTCGAAATGCACGATACCGTCGCCATCCATCCAAGCGACAGCCTCCGGCTCATATTCTTCGGAAAAAGGCATAAGGGTTGCTTCGCTTTTCATGGCCTGCACTTGCTTTGCGACAATGGGGTCGTCCATCCAATAGATGAAATAGTCGTCTTTCTTTTGGTTTTGCGCGATTCGGAATTTCGCCCTGACGTAGTTTTCCATCTTGTGGTCGTATCGGTCCATGTGGTCGGGGGTGATGTTGAGGATCACGGCGATGTTTGCCTTGAACTCATACATGTTCTCGAGTTGGAAGCTTGAGAGCTCGATGACATAGACATCGTGGGGCTTCTCTGCGACCTGGAGGGCAAGGCTTCTGCCAACATTACCAGCCAGCCCGACATTAAGTCCGGCTTTTTTCAGGATGTGGTAGATAAGCATTGTTGTGGTTGTCTTACCGTTGGAACCGGTGATGCAGACCATCTTGGAATTAGTAAACCATCCGGCAAATTCAATTTCGGATAGGATTGGGATTCCTTTATCTGCGGCCGCCTTGACGAGCGGAGCGTAGGGTGGTATGCCGGGACTTTTGACTATATAGTCGGCAGAGAGGACGCGTTTTTCGGAGTGGCCGTTTTCCTCAAACGGGATGCTTCGCCTGAGCAGGCGTGCGCGGTATTTGTCGGGCACGACACCGCTGTCGCTGACCAGCACCCTCATGCCTAAGGCTTCGCCGAGCACAGCGGCGCCCACACCGCTTTCGCCAGCCCCGAGCACGACTAAAGTTTTCCCCTTGAAATCTTCTGTATTTTTCATATCTTAATTTTCAATTTTCAATTTTCAATTCTCAATTATCTAATCTTTAGTGTCATAAACGTTATTGCCGCAAGCAGGATTCCGATGATCCAGAAGCGGACCACAATCTTCGATTCCGGGATTGGAATCTTGGGATACTGCACGAGGGCCTGGATGCTGCCGTCGCCGGGCTTCTGGAAGTGGTGATGGAGAGGAGTCATCTTGAAGATCCTTCGCCCTTCGCCATATTTTCGTTTAGTGGCCTTGAAATAAGCCACCTGAAGGACCACAGACAGGTCTTCGATGAAGAAGATGAGGCATAGCAGCGGAATCAGGAGTTCCTTTCTGATTAGAATGGCAAAAACTGCGAGAATGCCACCGAGCATCAGCGAGCCGGTGTCGCCCATGAATACCTGTGCCGGAAAAGCGTTGTACCACAGGAAACCGACAAGAGCGCCGATGAAAGCTCCGGCATATACGACGAGTTCCTCGGAACCGGGAATATACATGATGTCGAGATATCCGGAATAGATGAAGTTGCCACCGAGATAAGCCATTATGGCGAGGGCGACCCCGATGATGGCGGAAGTTCCGGCGCATAGGCCGTCGAGTCCGTCGGTAAGGTTTGCTCCGTTGCTCACGGCGGTGACAGCCACTATCACGACCAGGACAAAAATTATCCATCCGGCGGTTTGCGCCGCTTTCTCGTTGGGTATCCAGGATGTCAGCCACTGGTAGTTGAAGTTGTTGTCTTTGACAAATGGGATTGTGGTCTGTGGTGTTTTATAGACCTTTACCGGGTGCATATCGCCGTTGTCTTCAGGAGAGTCATAGACATTAGAAGCCAACACAATGGAAGCCTCCGGGGTCTCTTCCACAATTATAGTGGACTGCGCGAGTTCCTTGGCGGCAGCCTTTTCATCATCTTCCGGGACGCTGCTCATCAAAATCTGAGGGGAAAGCCACATGGTCAGACCGACAATAAGTCCGAGTCCGATTTGTCCGATAATCTTGTATTTTCCCTTCAGACCGTCTTTGTTGTGGTATTTAATCTTCCGGTAGTCATCAAGAAATCCGATGGCACCGGTCCATACAGTGGCGACGAGCATAAGCAGCATATAGATGTTGCAGAGGTTTCCCATGAGCAGGCATGGGATCATAATTGCAAGAATGATGATTACGCCGCCCATAGTTGGAGTTCCGGTCTTTTTCATCTGGCCTTCGAGGCCAAGATTGCGCACAACTTCTCCTACTTGCATCTTTTGAAGGCGATCGATGATCCGTCGGCCAAAGATAAGAGCAATAATGAGAGCAAGGGTGAAAGTGACGCCGGTGCGGAATGTGATATAGGTCATCAGGTGCATACCCGGAAAGTTGAATCCGGGAGCATCCAGCAGGTATTCAAAGAGTGAGTAAAGCATTCTCTTGATGACCAACCAGGGTTGCGACCCTGGTTGAAGTTTGGGGTTTAGGGTTTAGGGTTTAGTTTGTCGGGGTGATTCTCCGGGAAGTTTTAGATTATTGGGGGCGATAGGCAGAGAAGAAATTGGCGACTTCCTCGCGGTCGTCGAAGTGATGTCGCACACCTTTAATTTCCTGATAAGGCTCATGCCCTTTACCGGCAATCAGCACGACGCCCCCCTGGGGGCATGTAGAGAGGGCGGCCTTAATGGCCTCTCGGCGGTCGGTGATGCAGAGGGTGCGTCGGAGTTCTTCTGCGCTGAGACCTTCCTTCATCATTTCGATGATGCTTTCGGGCTCCTCGTCGCGAGGGTTGTCGGATGTCAGGACGAGTCGGTCGCTGCGGCAGGCAGCCTCCTGGGCCATCATGGGTCGCTTTCCATGGTCGCGGTTGCCGCCGGCACCCACGACAGTGCAGATGAAGCCTTCCGGGCCGAGCACCTCGCGAATGGTGTCGAGGACGTTGACAAGGGCATCCGGAGTGTGTGCATAATCCACGATAGCTGTCACGCCGTCGCCACCGCGGAAAGTCTGGAAGCGTCCAGCCACCGGGACGAGTTTGCTCATATTGACCAGCACGCTCTCCTTTTCAAGGTCCGAGAGAATAGAAGTGCCATAGACTGCGGTGAGGTTGTAGGCATTGAAGCGTCCGGTAAACTGCACCTCAAGTTCGGTGCCGTTGATGCTGAGCAAAGTGCCGTCGAGTCGGCTCTCAACGACCCTTGTGCGGAAATCGGCGTCGCTTCGCAAGGAATAGGTATAAGTTTTGGCCTTGGTGTTCTGGATCATGTATCGGCCGGACTTGTCGTCGATGTTGACAAGGGCGAAGGCGTCGGCAGGCAGACGGTCGAAGAAAGATTTCTTCGCGTTCATATAGTTTTCCACAGTGCCGTGGTAGTCCAGATGGTCGCGGGTAAGGTTGGTGAAGATTCCCCCCTTGAAGTTAAGTCCGGCGATGCGTTTTTGGTGGGCAGCGTGGCTCGACACCTCCATGAAAGCGTATTCGCAACCGGCTGCCACCATCTCAGCAAGGAGGCTATTGATAGTGATAGGGTCGGGAGTGGTGTGAGTGGTAGGGATGGCTCGAGTGCCAACATAGTTGCACACGGTAGAAAGCAATCCGGCCTCGAAGCCCTCCAGGCGAGCCATTTCGTAGAGGAGGGTGGCGGTGGTGGTTTTTCCGTTGGTGCCGGTGACACCGACGAGCTTGAGGTGTCGCGAAGGGTGACCAAACCAGGCGGAAGCAAGTCGTCCGAGGGCCTCGGCCGAGTCGGCGACCTTAATATAAGTGACCCCGGGGGCATAGATGACCGGCATTTCCTCGCATACGATAGCGCCGACATGTGCGGATGCGACCACGGGAATATACTTGTGTCCGTCGGTAGTTACGCCCTTGACGGCCACAAACATGCCGTCTTTTTTTGCGCGTCGGGAGTCGCTTTCGAGCGCAACTATGTTTTTATCGACGTCGCCTACAATCTGCAGGGTATCGATGTCTTTAAGCAGAGTTGATAACTTTATCATATATTTATTTTTGTCAAAATGTCGAAATGTCGAAAATTATTATATTGCTAAAGTAAGAACAATTTTACTGCCACGTTTGGCTAACTCACCGGGAGCAATTGATTGCCCTACGACTCTGCCGGAGCCTAGAGTAGCCACGTTAAGCCCTTGTTTTTCCAAAACGCTGATAGCAGATCTGATGTCCAATCCGGTGACATCGGGCACCTTGCCGGCCGAGGCGGCAGCCTTGGAAGGCAGTTTCTTGACGGAGTGGCGTAGAGTAGAGGCTACTTCCTGGGGTTGGTTGCCATTTGCGGCCGCCACAGTTGGGCTTCCTATGGCGGCGGTCTTCTCGAGATGTTGAGTTGCAGAGAGCATACCGCGGGCATGCATTTTGAGGGCAATTTGCTTGAGCACCTGTCCGGAAGAGCGGTTGGCGCTTAGACCGGCGGGGCCCTGGACGAGCACCATGCAGCTATATTGCGGCTCGTCGTATGGGAAGAACCCGGCGAAAGCGAGTCGGCGCTTGGATGGATTGTATTGTCCTTTTTCGACGGGGAATACGGTTCCGGTTTTTCCGGCGATTTTGACGCGGTCGTCGCGGACGAGACGCGCGGTGCCGTTCTCACCCCATACCACCTCGTGGATGCACTGTTTCACTTTCTCGGCGGTTTCCGGCGAGCAGACTTGCTCGCGGATGTAGGATATAGGAATCACAGAGTCGCCGTTTTCCGAGCGAAGGGCGCGGACGAGATGTGGTCGCACGAGTTTGCCATGGTTGGCGATTGCGTTGTAGTAGGCCAACGTGTAGATAGGTGGCACCATTGTGTTGTAACCGTAAGCCTGTCGAGCCAGGTCGAGATGTCGGGATGTCATGGTGATGTTGTTGCCCTTGCTGTCATGGTCGAGGAGTTTGCGCACCTGAGGGATCTGTTCGCCGGCGATTCCGGAGTTGATTTTGTCGAAGAACCCGATTGATGCGAGTCGGTCGTAGTATTTTGCGGGGTCGTTGGCATATCCACGGAAAATGATTCGGGCAATGCCGGTGTTGCTCGACATCTCAATCACCTGTTTCAGATTTTTTACCGAAGGAGCGTGCGGGTCTTTGGTGCGCTGGAAAGGGGAGCAGTCGACAGTCTCGTTGACATTATTGACAAGACCATCTTCGAGGGCAATCATCATTGATATCGGTTTGATGACGGAGCCGGGTTCGTAAGGGAGTACAGCGCGGTTGAGGGCCTCGCCATAAGTGCCGTCGTCCAATCGTTCGATGCTAGAGAGGGCCTTTATCTCACCGGTGTGCACTTCCATCAGAATAGCCGTGCCCCACTCGCAATTGTGCTCGGCACAAATATCCTGGAGGCTCTCTTCGACTATGTCCTGCAGGTCGATGTCGATAGTGGTTAGCAGGTCGAAGCCGGGAGTTGGGGGAGTGGTTACCCAGGAACCATAACCCTTTAGCATCGGGGCTTTCTTTGCGAAACCGGGTTTGCCATAAAGCAGGGAGTCGAGGTCTTTTTCCAGGCCGGAGTATCCGTGGATTTCCCCTTTTTTGCGGATGTCGCCCGAAGAAATCTCATGCACGCGGCCGATGCTTCTGTAGGCCATCTTGCCGTAGGGATATATGCGGCGTGAGTGCTCCTCCTTATAAAGAGGGCATCTGAAGCCAGAGCCTTTGAAGTCGCGTATAAATACGATTTTCCTCAGGGAGTCATATTCCTCGAGCGGGCGGTTTTTTGCCACTACGAGAGAGCGGGTGCGGTCTTTGGGATCCTTGTCGAGTTCGGAGTGCAGTCTCACCTTCCAGGATTTTGCCTTGCGAGTGGCCTCGTCGGCGGTTTTGGGGTCGAATCGTGGGTATAGAATGTCGAGGGTGTCGGCGAGGGAATCCAATTTAGCGCGGAGCTTTCCCTTGTTCATACCCTTTATCTTGTTGTGGCGCAAGTCGATTTTAAGATCGCAAACCTTCACGTTGCAAGCGAGGATATTGCCGTTGGAAGCGAGGATACATCCTCTTTCGGGAGCGATGGTGTCGATTTGAGACAGTTCCATGTCGGCGCGTTTAGTCCAGGCGGCGGCATCGATGACAGTGGTTCGCACCATATTATAAATTATACCGATAGCGATCAGGAAGAAGCAAGCAGAAATGAAGCCGTATCGTTTGAATACGCGCTGCTTGTTGCCTTTTTTAGATTTAGCCATGAGAGATTGATTGAGTTTGGGTTGCGTTTGTAAGTTGTTAGTATTCTATCACTACTGGAGGTTCTTCCTGATATTTCAGACCGAGGTTTTTCTCAGCTGTCAGTTTTGTAAGTTCCGTTTCTCGTATGAGAGTCATGTATAGGGCCTTTTCCTGGAGTTTGTAGCTTTCCGCCCTCTGCAGTTCCTTATTCAACTGTTTGATTTCGGTCATTCTCGCCTTGGTTCGGTATCTGAGTCCCATGACGGCCACAAGGGCTGTCAGGATGCCGATGATTATCCAGGCGTTTCGCTTGAAAAACCCGAGCGACACGGCCTGACCATAGCGAATCTCGTCGGTATTTTTTCTCAGGCTTTCCTTCACCGACTTGCCGAAGCCTTTTTTCTCCTTCTTGGCGGGACTACCCTTTTCTTTTGCTGCCATCCGATCCGAAAAAAATAAGAATTAATAATAAAAAAAATTAAGAATTAAAAATTAAGCAATTCAGCGGCGCGGAGCTTTGCACTCCTGCTGCGCGGGTTGCTATCTATCTCTGCATCATCAGCGACGATAGGGGAGCGGGTTATCTGTCGCCAGACGCACTCGACCTTGCCGAAAAAGTCTTTCTCCACCTTGCCTTCGGCATTTCCGCTGCGGAAGAAATTCTTCACTATGCGGTCTTCCACCGAATGATATGTTAGGAATACGGCTCTTCCACCCATCTTCAGCAGATTTGGAGCCGCCGTCAGGAGGGCGGAGAGCGCTTCCATTTCCGAATTTACCGCAATTCGCAGAGCCTGAAACACCTGAGCCAGCTCTTTTTTTTCGGCCTTTGCGTTAATGGCCGGGCGGACTGCATCTGCGAGCTGGAAAGTGGTCCGGATTCCGGCACCTTGCTTTGCTGCCAATATGGCCTTTGCGACCTTACCGGGATTTTTCAGGTCGGCGTATGTGCGGAAGAGAGAAATCAAATCTTTCTCATCGAGGCGGCCGAGCAATTCAGCGGCCGCCTCCGGAGCCTGTTGGTTCATCCTCATGTCGAGCGGAGCGTCCACGCGGAAAGAGAACCCCCGGGCGGGGTCGTCGAAATGATGGAACGAGACACCGAGGTCGGCAAGGATACCATCCGCCTTGGCGATGCCATAGTATCGGAGAAAATTTCCCACAAATCGGAAATTGCTTCTCACGAAAGTGAATCGTGGGTCGTCGGGAGCATTGGCGAGGGCATCGATATCCTGGTCGAAGCCGAAGAGTCGGCCGTCGGGGCCAAGCATCTCCAGAATGGCACGCGAGTGGCCACCGCCGCCAAAAGTGGCGTCGATATAAATGCCATCCGGCTTGATATCAAGCATATCAAGCGTCTGGGGCAGGAGTGCCGGGATATGATAAGTAGTCTCGCTCATCTCAGAAAACCGTTAAAAAAGTTTCGGCTTGTAAAATTACATAAAAAACTTGGAATTTGCGAATGCAAACAGCATTATTTGCAAATTTTAATTAAAAACTTATCTACACCCCATATTTTTGTAGGATAAGAGTCGGATCGAGATGAGGATGTGAGTCACTTGTTGAGGTCGGTGGGGAGGAGGCGTGAGCCGTAGCTGAAGAAAAGTCTATTTATTTATAGGATTTGTTTCTCCTCAACTGCAGGCATTTTCAAATAAGTTTAGTTGCCGACAGACTATTTTCTTTGACGCTTGTTTGTCTTTCCCTTTGTTTGTCATGTATAGTTCATTGAATAAATAATCTATTCTTTGTTCTAACGGCACAATGTCATCATCTCCTTTTTTAAGTTTGTCTATTATACTTAATATCAAGGATTCGATTTCATCACGCATGGTCTGATCCGGTGCGATAAATGGGATTTTTTTGATGTAATTGGCTGAATTGTTGGTAGATGGATTTATTGCATTTATTAATTTCGTGCAAATTGATGAATTAAAGAAAGCTAACAGATAATTTACCAAAGATTCATCTTTTGGGAAAACCCCGACTATGGATTGGTCAAATAATCGTCCATCGATAAGCGAACCTGTAAGTCTTGAGGATCTGATCATTGGTATGCCAACTCCGTTTCTAAAATAAAATTTGGAGTTTTGAAACCGACATTTCTTACTCGCTGCATACTCACTCAGAGCCTTTGTTGACCAATCCATAAACCAGCAATCCGGCTTTACATACTTGATATTTCCTCCTTTTACAATGGGCACAAGACATCTGGATGATTTAATCCCGCTAATTTTTTCAATTTCAGATAATTCTATGATTCTGATAGTATCGATGTCAACGGGTGTGTATTTCTTTGAGTTCTTGACATCGTCATTAAGTGGATGCAGGTACTTCTTGTCGTTGCCGGAATAAAAACCGGTGACGCAATCTGCGATATCACCTATTTTAGTAAGAATATCATCATTAATCAGGTCGGTCAGCGTATCGGTGGAATTAAACATGAATGCCGCTCCAACACCTTTTAATATAGACTCCTGCGACACAAATTTCATTGTGCCGGCATTTGAATCCTCCAAGTCTTCAACTTTTGTAAAATTGGTCCTTAATTTTATTTTATTATTCAGGTTCTTCTCAATGTCTGAACATCTGGTAAGTTTTATTATGCAAAGGTTTGCATAGCCAAAATTAATACCCGGGAAAAAGGAAGACTTAAACAATGCCAATTCCTGAATCGATGTGTTGGTAAGCAAAAATTTTCTAATCTCTATATGCCGGTGTAAAGATAAAAATGTATCAGGGACGATGAAGCAAAGTTCTCCATTTTCTTTTAAACATCCTATACATGAATACATAAAAAGTGTATAACTTTCTTTTGTATACAATCCCTTATATAACTTATTTAGTTCACATTGTTTCTCATCATTATTTCTTGCTCCATAAGGTGGATTCCCTATAATCTTATCAAATTCATATTCATGTCGGATTATTTCATCATCCAGTAAAGTATCGGTTTCCTTGATTCTGATGTTTTCATTAAATTTATATTTCTCTCTCAGTATATCTACAGCGGTATGATTGAGTTCATAAATACAAATCTTTGAATCGGGGTATAGCTCCAATATTTTGTCAACAAATGCGCCATCGCCTCCACACGGTTCAAATATGTGGTCTTGTGGCTGGAAATCACACAGTCCAACCATGTAGTTTAAAATAGGATCTGATTTGGTATAATGTGCCTGATAGATAAGAGAGTCTTCCATCTTTACCATTGTAAATAGTTTTCCAATTCATTTTCTATTACATACTCGCGCATCGAAGGAGAGAAATCATTAATCCAGTCTATATTGTCTTTAATCCATGAATGAAGATTGAAACCAGTAAAATGTTTGATTCTATCGTAGGTGTCAAGACCGCAAAAGGCTGTCCATACTCCTGAATTTTTTAGGGTCGTCAAATAATGATTGTTGTCAGATGAACGCACGAAAAGTAAACAGTCGAATTTATCAGATTCTATGTTCTTGTACACACTCCCGACAAGCAGAAGCCGGTTGGTGTTTCCTTTCTCGTTGGAGCCAAAACCACTCTTAAAATCAACGACATAGTTGATAGCCCCATCTGTAAAATGTAAATCACATTCAAGCTGTATCTCACCCGATGTCACGAGTCCCCAGACCTTATCATAATATTTTTTTAATTGTGCTTTTTCTGTATTTTTCAATTTTAAGTTATCGATATAGCCGCTTATTTCATTTGCGAGATTCTTTTTGACATCCTTGAATAGTGGTGGAATATACAACCATATCTTTGTCAATGGATAAATAAAACATAATTTGCAAAAGGGCTCCCATAGTTCACCTATTCTGCGTGAAAAAGCCATATAGTCGTATTTCCATATTGTGTTTCTGGTTTCAAGCATTACCACATCATTTGCGTATGTGACCATTAAAGCACATTCCAGCAATTCAATGTTTGACCAGGATTCATTTCGAGATTTCTCCTGTAAAATGGATAGAATGTTTTGCTTGCTCTTTACTATGGCTTTATTGAAGGCTGTAGACTTTTTCTTATAATCTTCTGGCGAGTATTCAAGGTCAAGTTCATTTAATATTTCATCGGCACGACTTCTAAAATACATAGAAGTCCATCCTTATCATTTTTTATTGATTTGTCTATCTTCATCTATTTTTGCATTAGCGCTTTGATACATAACAAAAAATATTCTGAATACAAAATTAATAAAACATTTCCAATTAAACAAATTTCTGTTTAATCAGTGTTTAATCAGAACCAGGACAAAATTGGTTCATAAAAAATATTGATTAAATACTCGCTAAATTTTGGCAATGTCAAAAACAATAGTTATTTTTGTAGCATAATAAAATGTATAAAGTAATGCCTACAGTTCTACTGATATTCGGAATCAGATTCTTTTTCTGCCCAAATGACCATTAACCGATTCATGTTCATGTGGAGTATTAAGGTT
Source organism: uncultured Sangeribacter sp. (assembly GCA_964388725.1). GTDB lineage: Bacteria > Bacteroidota > Bacteroidia > Bacteroidales > Muribaculaceae > Lepagella. The sequence goes on from CAYMBR010000009.1 coordinate 29,528, forward strand.
CTTATGCAAAGATACAGGTATATCCTGAAATTGTAGTTATTTCTTCTCAAAGGGAAAAGTTCTATATTTGGGGCGATAACAAAAGCATACGGTGGGAAGACCTGGATGAGGACATACACATATCACATTTTCACGAGCGAGAAACAGTAAACTACGATAACGATGTAAATCGACTGTTGACTTGTTATCCTTGGATTGATATGAATGTTCTTGCTGATTACATAGGTGTTCATTGGACTGTGCTTGCAAGATTCAGATATGGGGTGTGGACTCCAACTGAAGAAATGCTGGATGAGATAAAAAATTCTATTGTCAAAATGGGTAAGGAAATGACCCTTGCCGCTGTATAACATTATGGGAAAAGATCAGACTGTATTGTTTCATTCGACTGTGTTCGGCCCAATACATAGCCGGCGTCTCGGTGTCTCCTTGGGAATAAACCTGATGCCCAACGACGGCAAGGTGTGCTCATTCGACTGCCTTTACTGCGAGGCGGGCTACAACTCGCAGGGAACCGGCACGACCGGAATCTCAACCCGCGATGAGGTGTATCGTCAGCTTGATGCCAAACTGAGTTCGATGAAAGCTGCCGGCGACCCTCTCGACGTGATAACCTTTTCCGGCAACGGTGAACCCACCCTTGCTCCGGATTTCCCGGGAATCATAGATGACACCATTGCGCTACGCGACAAATATTATCCGGATGCCAAGGTGTCGGTGCTCACCAATTCCACCCGGATATTCGACCCGAAGGTGGCGGAGGCGTTGAAGAAGGTTGACAACAATATCCTCAAACTCGACTCTGCCATAGAGGAGACCATGCGCCTCATAGACCGCCCGAGTTCAAAAGATTTCACGGTGGATAGGGTAGTGGAAGCTCTCCGTCAGTTTGAGGGCACAGGCATCATACAGACCATGATGCTGAGGGGAGAACATGACGGCAAGGCCATCGACAACACTACCGACAGGGAAGTGAAGGCTCTGATAGCCGCCTACGAAGCCATTAAGCCACGCGAGATAATGCTCTATAGCCTTGACCGTTCCACGCCGGAGGAGAAACTAATTAAGGTGTCTCTGGAGGAACTGAAGTCAATGGGGGAGAGGATTGCCAAGGCTACAGGGATTATGGTGCAGGTGAATTGAGGGTTTAGGGTTTAGAGTTTAGGGTTTGGAGTTTAGGGTTTAGAGTTTAGTTTATTGGTGGGTTAGGGGTGTTAAGGACTTTAAGGACTTTAAGGGCATTAAGGTCTTTAAGTACTCTAAGGCATTTTAGAATAAAGAATTGAAATGATAATTCCAAGAGCGGTCAGAAAGGATGCGAAGGTGGCTCTGATAGGGCCGGCAACGCGCATAAAGCCGGAGATAGTGCAATCCCTCATCCGGCTCTACGAAGAGCATCCAGATGAATTACCGGGAGGCGAATTGCTTGTCTATCCGTCGGCACTTGATTCAAATGCCGATGGTTCATACGCCGCTACCCTTTCGCAGCGTGTAGCAGATTTCACGGATGCCTGGAGCAGAGACGATGTGGATTTGGTCATCTGTGCCCGTGGTGGGTATGGATGTGTGCAGTTGCTCGACTATATAGATCCGGATTTCATCAAGGCTCATCCCAAATGGCTTGTGGGTTTCTCAGATGTTTCCGTCTTTCACGCGTTGCTGTTTAAGTGCGGCATAGCCTCGATACATGGGGGTATGGCAAAGCAGCTTGTGGAGAACACCGATTGCGGTTTCGGATGTTATCGTGAGGTATTCAGGAGGCTTCTTGAGGATACCGCTCCCCGACTTGAATATGAAATGCCGTCGCATCCATTCAATATTCCCGGCGAGGCGGAGGGCATTCTGATAGGCGGGAATCTTGCCGTGTTGAATGGCCTTGCCGCCACGCCCTTCGACCTGATGGGGGAGTGCCTTGACAGGGATTGCATACTTTTCATGGAGGATGTCTCCGAACCGATATATGCTGTGGAGCGGATGCTCTATAGGCTACATCTGCAGGGTGCGCTTTCAAAAGCGAAGGGGATACTCGTAGGTCAGTTTACCGAATATAAGGCGGACCGCAATTATTCCGACATGTATGCCATGATCCGCGACCGTTTTCTCGAATGGAATATCAGTTGCCCAGTGGCATTTGATTTCCCGGTTGGCCATAATACCCGCAACGTCCCCCTCATCGAAGGTCTGCCCTATCGCATCTGCATCTCTTCCGGCAGCCTCCGCCTCAGTTCTATTGCAACCCTGTGAGGTCGATTCGGTAGACTCCGATATCGCTTTGGAGTGGTTTTATAAACATTGTCATATAGATAGGGCAATAGATTAAGCTTCCCTTCAGGCGCAGATTGTCCATACAAAGGACGTAGGCTTTTTTTATGCCAAATTCCTTGCACTCCAGGACATTGCTCAGGGCGTTATGCCTGTCATAATCCTTCCCTGATTTTACCTCAATAGGGATGACACCCTCTGCATTGGCAATCACAAAATCAAGTTCCCCCATTTTCTTGCTGTTGTAATAATAGGGATCAATCTCATGGCTTTTCAGTTCCTGTGCCACTACATTCTCAAATATTGCCCCGAAATTTATATTTAATTCTCCTGACAGTATTTTTACTTGTATGCCATCAGCATATTGAGCAGCCAACAGTCCCACATCATTGCTGAAAAGTTTGAATAGATTCCGGGTCTCCGCTAATTTAAGGGGTATTACGGGAGTTTCTATGTTATACACCGGGATTGCTACTCCGGCGTTCTTCAACCATAGAAAATCGTTCTCGTACCTTTCGTATTTTGCATGCTCGTTAAGACGCTTCAAGATGAACCTCTTATTTTTGGCATCAAGTTCTGAAGGTATGAGATCAAAGATCTCCAATATCTTAGGTTTGTCTTTTTCTGCATATTGAGAGATGTCTTTTTTATACATGTTTATTATATTCCTTTGGGTTTGGGCCACGATGTTGATGTCATTGGTAGACGTGTATCTTTCTACAGCTTCCGGCATGCCGCCCACGATTGTATATAGCCGGAATAAGTCTATTAGTCGTCTGTGGATCAAGTCGTCAACAGGCTTGAGCTTTTCCCAACATTCCCTGACATGGTCTATTACACGATCTGCGACACCGACATTGATTATGAATTCCTCAAAGTCGAGGGGATATACCTCCTTCACTCCAAGATATCCCACAGGTACAGATCTGAGGTTTTTCAATTCCACTCCAAGAAGAGAACCGCTAAGAGCATAACGGTAGCTACCCTCATCCACAAGAAATTTTATGGCTGTGACGATATTTTCACATTGCTGCACCTCGTCAAAGAATATCAGGGTCTCTCCCTTGAGGAGAGGTGTTTTCACCAAGGCCGTAATACGCATCAGAATCTCATCTGCAGAGTATGTAGCATTAAATAAATCGATAGCTTCAGGCATCTCTATGAAATTAATCTCAATAAAAGATTTGTATTTCTTTCCGAGTTGGCGTATAGCGTAAGTCTTGCCTGTCTGTCGGGCCCCTGTGAGCATGAGAGCCGATTTTTGGGTGGCATAATATTCTTCTATATAGGAAGTGAGATGTCTATAGAGTTGCATATTCTTCAAATTATTGATATATATTAATTTGAATGCAAAGTTACAACTTTTTTGCCGTTTTTCCAACCTTTTTTAGAGGATTTTTGCCGTTTTTCCAAGATTTCGTTTTTAAGGTTCAAAAATATGGAGCAAATCCATAAGAATTGCACTTTTACTTGTGTATGCTATAGTTTGAAGAGTCAGGACTTTAATCCTTTAATCCTTGAGGTAATAGACGATGGTGGTGACGACGCGGACTTTCTTCATGTAGGGGGTGCTGGAGTCGGCATCCTCGATAGAGAACTGTCCCTGGCTGGCGTGTTTGATTTTTCCGACTTTGCTGTCGCTGTCGGCGGCAAACTGCGAGGCGGCTTCACGGGCAGCTTTGGTGGCCTCGCCTATCATCTCCGGTTTTATCTTGTTGAGACCGGTAAACTGATAGTTGATATAGGAATTTGAAAAGGCAATTCCCTCTTTCAACAATTCAGCCTGACGGTTGAGCAGTTCACGAACCTTGTCCACGTTTTGTGTGGTGACAGTGACGGTGCAAGAGATGGAATAGTTGTAGTTGAAATTGCTGGAGCGGTATTGGTTGCTCTGGGCGTTGTAGGTGTCTGGAGGGTTGACGGAAATATCTTTGCGGTCAATGCCGTTGGATGCAAGAAACGAGATGATCTTATCGTTGTTTGCACTGACTTGGTCGTATAGTCCGGAAAGATCGTTGCCGGCAACTGAATAGGTTATTGGCCAGGTAACGAGGTCGGCCTGGACTTCCCGTTCGGCGAGACCTTTGACGGCGACTTCTCTGTCGCGGAAGGCGATGTTGTCAATTCCGCACTTCAGGCATATTCCCAAAATCACAATAGCCGCTGCTATGACAGCTGCCGGAAGCACTTTTCCCCACTCACAATTCTTTTCACTTGCACTCATATCGAAATCATTTAAGTTGTTCCTATATATTTAACAACAACGTAGTAATAAAAGTTTTGACACAAGGCGTCCCTCCGGGACTTATTTTGCTTATGTGCACTTACCCCAGGCTAAAGCCAGGGGTTTTCTGACAAATTAGGCCTCTGGCTTGAATCTGACAAAAGCCAAAGGCACGTTCCTACATTTAAAAAGTTGAGAAAAGGTGCGGAATTGGCAAAATAAAAATTGAGAAAAGGACGAAATTTGCCAGTTTTGCCTTAAAAAGTTGAGAAAAGGTACAAAAATGGCAAAATAAAAATTGAGAAAAGGATAAAAATCTTTACTTCCCCCTTTCAGGTATCAAATATTTTGCTTAAATTTGCAAAAATTCATCACTAAAAGTGTTTGCAAGTAATGGAGACAGTATTCAAGCGCAAGATATATGAAAAGATGCTTCAGTGGAAGCAAGAGAAAGATGGGACGACCGCGTTGCTTATAAAAGGCGCAAGGCGAGTCGGAAAATCAACTATAGCAGAAGAATTTGCACGCAATGAATATGAAACTTATATCGTGGTGGATTTTGCCGATGCCCCTAAGGAGTTGTGGGAAGCCGTTGAAAACATTTCAAACCGCGACACCTTTTTCATGCAACTGCAATTCATCTATGGAGTGACGTTGCGGGAAAGGAAATCAGTGATAATTTTTGATGAGATACAGAAAGCACCATCTGTGCGCCAGGCCATTAAATATCTTGTGAAGGATCATCGCTATGATTACATAGAGACGGGGTCGCTCTTATCCATCAAGAAAAACACAAAAGGAATTGTAATTCCCAGTGAGGAGACGAGACTTACAATGCATCCCATGGACTACGAGGAGTTCCGGTGGGCTTTGGGAGATACCGCTACCGTCCCCTTGATGTGTCAGATGTTTGAGCAAAGTAAAAATCTCACGGATCCGGTTGCCCGCAAGTTGATGCGGGATTTCAGGCTTTATATGATTGTTGGTGGTATGCCACAGGCGGTTGAGACATATCTTTCCGGCAACAACCTTTCGGCAGTCGATTCTAAAAAAAGAGAAATATTGGAGTTGTATTTCGATGACTTTGAAAAGATTGACTCAACCGGTAAGATAAGGGAGCTGTTCAGGTCAATTCCTTCTCAGCTAACAGGTAATTCTTCGAGATATAAGGTGAAATCAGTGCTTGGGAGATCGGAGGATGCCGACAAGATTGCCGAATTGATTAAAGAGATGGAAGACAGTCTCACTGTAAATGTCTCACATCATGCCAATGATCCCAACGTCGGACTTGCATTTCATGCCGACTATGATGCCTATAAGATTTATCTTGCGGACACAGGACTTTTCATCACCCTTGCGTTTTGGGACAAGGATGCCACTGAGAATGTGATATATCAAAAACTTCTTTCGGATAAATTGTCTTCAGATCTTGGTTATGTATATGAGAATGTGGTGGCGCAGACTCTTGTGGCTTCCGGCGACCGTCTGTTTTATTACACTTGGCCCACACCAGATGCCAAACATAACTATGAGATAGATTTCATTCTCTCCCGAGGAAGCAAGATTTGTCCGGTGGAGGTAAAGTCGTCGGGATATAAGACCCATGCCTCCCTTGATGCATTCATGAAAAAATTTTCCGACAGGATTTCTCAAAATTATCTTGTCTATACCAAAGACCTTCGCAAGGATGGCAACATACTGATGCTTCCGACCTGCATGTCAATGTTTCTCTGACCTTCTTTGGACCGGCTGATCTCCGAATTGGGTTGCAGAAGCGGATTTATCCACCAATTTATCAGCTATGTTCCCAATTCGCTATTCTCAAAGCCTTAATTTGCAACTGTAAGGTGTGTAAACAATTGATTCTCAATTTTGAATTATCAATTCTAAATTATCAATCAAACGCGCCTGAAAAATCCATAAATTCTTTTTCAACGATTTTCCCTGCTTTTTTGAGGATATTTCGGAAGATTTTATTATTTTTGTGGAAACAAAATATCTGATAAAGACTGATGATAGAATTTTCAACGCAGGGTGTCGAGATGCCTGACATAGATATCGAAAAGACATCAGGGTGGATACGTGAGGTGGCCACCACTCATGGCTACACCGTCGGCAACATAAATTATCTCTTCATGGGAGATGATGACATATTGAAGGCCAACCGACAGTTTGTCGGCCACGACTACTACACCGACATCATCACTTTCGACTATACTCATGGCGACCGGATTGCCGGAGACATCATGATCTCGCTTGAGACGGTGGCCACCAATGCAGAGAAATTTAAAGTGCCATATAAGCGCGAACTGATGCGTGTCATCATCCACGGCATTCTTCATCTCTGCGGCATCAACGACAAAGGACCCGGTGAGCGAGAGATTATGGAAGCTCATGAGGACGCCGCCCTCAATATTCTCAATTCTCAATTAAAAAGGTGAAATTTCAATACGACATAATAGTGGTGGGAGCCGGACATGCCGGATGTGAGGCAGCTGTGGCTGCTGCACGTCTCGGTTGCGCGACACTTCTCATCACTGCTGACATGAACAAGGTGGCGCAGATGTCGTGCAATCCCGCTGTTGGCGGTATTGCAAAGGGCCAGATCGTCCGCGAGATTGATGCGCTCGGCGGCATGATGGGAATAATCTCCGACCGGACCGCCATACAGTTTCGGATGCTAAACCGCAGCAAGGGACCCGCAGTGTGGTCGCCGCGAGTGCAGTCCGACCGTACGCGTTTCATCGACGAATGGCGCAAAACCCTCGATTCAGTCGAAAATCTCTATCTTTTCCAGGATATGGTGACTCGTCTGATAGTGGATGAGGTTGAGAAAGAAGATGGGAAATCTGCAGTTGTGAGTGGCGTGGAAACGGCTTTGGGCTTCGTGTTCAAGTCCAAGAAAGTGGTGCTGACTGCCGGAACTTTCCTGCATGGGCTGATGCATTTCGGACGCACGCAAATCGCCGGGGGACGCATCTCAGAGGCTTCTTCTGAGGGGCTTTCGGAGCAACTTCGTTCGCTTGGCATCAATGTCGGGAGGATGAAGACCGGCACACCTGCGCGTATCGATGGCTCGACAATCGACTATTCTCAGACCATAGTCCAATGTGGGGATGATGCTGTTCTTGATGATGGGAGCGTATTGCGCGATTTCCACAAATTCTCCTATCTGCCGGATGTTCACCGTGAGTTGCAGCCGCGCGATTGCTACATTGTGCATACGAGTCCGGAGGTGCATCAGACTCTTCGCGACAACCTTGCCGACTCACCACTCTACAATGGACAGATCCAGAGTATAGGCCCCCGCTATTGTCCCTCGATAGAGACCAAGATAGTGACCTTTGCCGACAAGGAAAGTCATCAGCTGTTTCTTGAGCCTGAAGGTGTGTCAACCCATGAATTCTACATCAACGGCTTTTCGAGTTCACTTCCTTGGAAAGTGCAGATAGAGGCACTTCAGAAGATTCCAGCCCTTAGGGATGTGCAGTTTTATCGTCCCGGTTATGCAATCGAATATGATTTCTTCGACCCGACGCAGTTGCTGCATACCCTCGAATCGAAGGTTGTCGGTTCGCTCTACCTTGCCGGCCAGGTCAACGGCACGACCGGCTATGAGGAGGCGGCAGCCCAGGGACTGATGGCCGGCATCAATGCGGCACGGGCTGTCAAGTCATTGCCGGAGGTTGTGCTTGGGCGCGATGAAGCCTATATAGGTGTATTGATCGACGACCTTGTCACGAAGGGAGTGGATGAACCCTACCGAATGTTTACAAGCCGTGCCGAATACCGAATCCTGCTCCGTCAGGATGACGCCGATTTGCGTCTTACTCCTATAGGCTATGAAATAGGTCTTGCCGATAAATACCGATATGAGAGTATGCGAAGCAAATATGAAGAGCGGGATGCACTTGTGGAATGGTGTGAGAACAACTCGGCAAAACCTTCAGAAGAATTGCAGACATATCTGGAGGAGGTTGGCACCGGCAGACTTTCCGGCCGTGTGAGGTTTGCCGATTTGCTCCGTCGTCCGCAGTTGAATTTCGCATCGTTGCTTCCGATGATTCCCTCGTTGGAGAGAAGATGCGGCGAAATAGAGGAGACTCGAAGAGATGAGATAATAGAGTCGGCGGAAATCCTTATCAAATATAGCGGCTATATCCAGCGCGAGCGGGAGTCTGCCGACAGGATGCTCCGGCTGGAGAAGGTTCGCATTCCCGATTCGATGGACTATTCGGGTATTGCGTCGATCTCCACCGAAGGGCGACAGAAACTGGCGCGAATCCGGCCGGCCACGATTGGTCAGGCTTCGCGCATACCGGGTGTCTCTCCATCGGATGTCAACGTACTCCTTGTATTGTTGCGTGGTAAATGAAAATTGCCGAGACTACGCCTCATAATGCGCTGAAAGGTGTGGGGTTATCTCCCTCTATGTTTCACGTGAAACATTACCCCTTATCGCCATCAGTTGTTTAAAAATATCCGATTTAATCGAAAAAACACGCAACTGCTGTGTCATTGCCAGATTACTAAACTCAAACCCAAAACATAATATAATATGCAATTAGAAGAATTGAAAGGCATCATCCGTGATGTGCCGAATTTCCCGTCGAAGGGAATCATTTTCCGCGACCTGACCACCATGATCAAGAATGGCGAGGCTCTCCACCTTGTCGGAGACACACTTGAAGAGCTCTACAAAGACAAAGGAGTGACCAAGGTGATCGGTATAGAATCTCGCGGTTTCATCGGAGGATCTATCCTTGCCGATCGTCTCGGGGCTGGTTTTGTGCCGGCCCGCAAGCCCGGCAAACTTCCCTCCTTTACCGTGAAGGCCTCCTACGCCAAGGAATATGGAGTGGACACCATCGAGCTCCACAGCGATGCCATCACCCCCGATGATGTGGTGGTGATCCATGACGACCTCCTTGCCACCGGTGGTACGATGAACGCATGCTGTCAGCTCGTAAAGACGATGAATCCGAAGAAAATCTACGTGAACTTCATTGTGGAACTCACAGACCTTGGAGGCCGGGACGTGCTTCCAAAAGACATCGAGGTGACATCGCTCCTCAAATACTGATGGCATTGGAAAAACCTGATCAGAACCCCCTTGCTGCCACTGGCAGAGACATCGATGAAATCGGCGGTTTTAGCCTTGAAATCAAGTCAGACAGGACCGCCGACGACATCCGCCACAATAGGCCGGGCGAGCAACTTCGGAAGAAGATACTCTCTCTTCCGGACTCGCCCGGCGTGTATATGTATCTCGACAAGAACGGGACTGTGATATATGTCGGCAAGGCGAAAAACCTGAAGCGGCGGGTCTCTTCCTATTTCAACCGCATACACGACATAAGGCGTACGAACCTACTCGTGAGAAGTATCGTTGATATGCGCTTTATCGTGGTGCATACGGAGGAAGATGCGCTGCATCTTGAGAATGCCATGATCAAGGAGTATCAGCCCAGATACAATGTGCTGCTCAAGGACGACAAGTCATATCCCTGGATAGTGGTGACAAAGGAGGATTACCCCCGGGTTTTCATGACGAGGGAGAAAGGGCTCAATGCGAAATACTATGGGCCTTACTCCAAGGAGCAGTCGGCGAGGGTGGTTTTGCAACTGATCCGCGACATTTTCCCACTCCGCAGTTGCCGACATTCCCTCGATGAAAAGGGGATTGCGCGGGGGAAATATTCCCTTTGCCTCGACTATCACATCAAGAAGTGCGGAGGACCATGCCGGGGATTCATCAATAAGGAGCAATATGGGGAATATGTGGCGCGTGTGAATACTATTTTGCGTGGCGACACGGTGAAACTGGAGCGTCATCTTCTCGATGAAATGGGGCGTTTGAGCGAACAATGGAAGTTTGAGCAGGCGCAGGAGGTGAAGGAAAAATACGAGGCTGTGAAAAGCTACAATGCCAAGAGTGTGATTGCGCGGTCTGACACTGCTGACCGCGACATATTCTCATACGTGGCCAATGAAATCGGCGACATTGCCGTGGTAAACTTCATGCACCTTCACAATGGCGCCGTCACCCAAAGTATAAATCTTGAATATCGGCGGTGTATGGGGGAGAGCCGCGAGGAATTGCTTTCGATGGCGATTGCCGAAGTGGGAAGGCGATTCGACCGCAAATTTTCCGATGTGGTGGTCCCATTCATACCCGATGTTAAGTTTGAGAATGTCAAATTCACGGTGCCGCAGCGAGGCGACCTGAAGAAAGTGCTTGATGTGGCGACGAAAAATGCCACCCAGTATCTGAAAGACCGCGAAAAGCAGGCGGAGGCTCTCGATCCCGAACGCGGAGTTGAAAAACTGATGGAGACGATGAAGAAAGATTTCCGCCTGAGCGTGCAGCCACGGCACATTGAGTGCTTTGACAACTCCAATATCCAGGGCACCAATCCGGTGGCAAGCTGTGTGGTTTTCAAGAATGGGAAACCATCAAAAAAGGACTACCGTCATTTCAACATAAAGACAGTGGTAGGGGCAGATGACTTTGCATCGATGAAAGAGGTGCTTCATCGCCGCTACACCCGCATGATGGCGGAGGGAGAGAAGCTGCCCGACATGGTGGTGGTGGACGGAGGCAAAGGGCAGTTGAGTGCAGCCGTGGAAGCCTTCGACGAGATGGGAATCCGAGGGGAGGTGGCTCTTGTGGGGATTGCAAAGCGTCTTGAGGAGATATATTTTCCGGGTGATTCGTTGCCGCTATATATCGACAAGACGAGTCCCAGTCTGCGGGTGATCCAGGCGCTACGCGATGAGGCGCATAGATTTGGAATCACGCATCACCGCGACCGCCGCTCCAAAGGGCAGACAGTCAGTGAACTCGACTCGGTGAAAGGCATCGGACCTGCATCGCGTACGGCGCTTATAAAGCACTTCAAGAGTCTCAAGCGGCTGAAGGAAGCGCCGCTTGATGAGATTGCCAAGATAGTAGGTCCGGCCAAAGCCAAGCTCATCCTCGACCATTTCGCCCCGAAGTCATAGTAGCGGCGTCGGAATGTAATTTTTCTAATTTTTCTTGAGAAAAAAGGGCAGGAAGCAATTCCAAACCGCAGGAGAATGGGCGATTTTGGGCAGATACCAAAGACGCAAAGATTGGCACATGGGGAGCTTCCGCCGTTGCTTCGGTCTTGCCGGTGGCGGAGGAAGTGACTTTTGAGGAGACGGAGGCGGAAGCGGCCGCAGCGGCGGCGAAGCCGCGCCGCAGCCGCCGGCAGTGAGGGCCGGGAGGGCTTGCGCCCTTGCCCTCTTTTTTCGGCGAATCACGGCTAAAGCCGCGGAGCGGTGCAAAAAGGTGCGCATAAGGGGAACTGAGGCAAAGAGCCGCTCAGGCGTCGGTGAAGGAATCGACGGTGACGGAGAAGCTGATGAGGGAGGCCTTCCAGGTGATGTTGTAGATGTAGCGGTGCCCCTCCTGCCAGGAGACGGAAGTGGGGATGTAGACGACTTCTTCGGCTTCGGGGGCAGTCTTGCCGGCGAGCGTCTTCCTTACGGTGACCTTCAGATAGGCACCGGAGTCGTCGCTGCTGCTGATGCGGGGCTTCGCCGTCTGCGGGAGCAGGAACATGGCAGATGCGCAGTCGCTACCATCAGTCGGGATGTTGATGTTCATCACGTCGCCCTTGCCGGTGGGGAGAGCCGACCCGAGGTGCATGTTGATGTCGGAGAGGGTATATGAGCAGTCGGGGGCATCATAATCGATGTTCCAGCCCTCCGAAGGTCCATCGCTCAGCACCATTATCAATCCTCCGTCGGCCTGCGAGTCGGGGAATACGAAGGTTCCCTTGCCCTTCACGCCGCCAAGTTCCACCGAGAGGATCTCGATGTCGTCGAGAGTCGGATTGCAGTTTTGGGCGGTGAAACAGATCTGCGAGAGCGCATGGCGGAAAGAGAGGCTGACATGCCCGTTGTTGCTTTTTTTGCTGACGTTTTTAGCGACGGCATACATCAGGTCGCGCTGCTTGCTGATATCGGGGTCCACTTCAAAATTGGCAATCATCGGCACATCGCCGGAGAAGTCGAAGGTCTCCGGAAAACTTTCACTGCGGGAATTGTCGTTGCCGTCGATATATGCATAGAAATTCAGTCCTTCCCAATTGTCGCCGCGGTCTGTTGGCCAGTAGCGCTGGCGGTCGGAGACCCAGGTGTTGCCGTTGTCGGCACTGGTTACGATGTCTGCGCGGCCGCCATAGAAGTTGGTGTCGCCATCAAAGGCTGTGATTTTAAACTGCGATGGTCGGGAGTTGTTTGAATAGGAACTGGCGGCGCGGGTCAGCGAACCCGTCTGAACCTTAAAACCAATCTCTGTGTCATCGTTATTGCTGTTTACAGTCTCAAGGTTTCTGAAATCCTCATCAAGAGAACAGGAGGCGGCCATCGTGAGAGTAGCGAGAGCGAGGGCGCCGAGTTTGATTTCTTTCAGTTCCATAGTGAAATGGTTTAATGGATAAATTTGATGTAGTATCGTGATTACGCCGACAAAATTAGCGTTGGCAATTGCAATATGCAAATTGTTACAGGCGATTTAACCGATTTTTAACCGATTTGTATTAAAAAATGCCATTTAAGAAATAATTTTGCAATTATTTTTTGGCAATATTAAAAATAGTCGCTAACTTTGCAGTCCGCAACTGATTGCGAACTGCAAACTAACAAAATTCGAACTTATGCAGCCTAATACAAATGTCATCACGAAGGAAAGCGTGGTGGTAAGATTCTCAGGAGACTCCGGCGACGGAATGCAGCTCGCCGGCAACATCTTCTCCAACGTGAGTGCGGGCGAGGGCAACAGCATCTCTACATTCCCCGACTATCCCGCAGAAATCCGTGCCCCGCAAGGCACCCTGAGCGGTGTGAGCGGTTTTCAGGTCCACATCGGCAAGGGTGTGCACACACCCGGCGACTCCGCCGACGTATTAGTGGCCATGAACCCGGCGGCACTCAAGACCAACCTACGCTATCTGAAGAAAGGTGGCATCATCATCTGCGACAGCGACTCCTTCCGCTCCGCCGACCTCAAGAAGGCCGAATATCAGACAGAGGACCCGGTGGCAGAACTCGGCATCGACCCCAACCACATCATGCTGGTGCCGATGACCACGCTGCTGAAATCGACACTTGCCGACTCCGGCATGGACCAGAAGGCAATGATGAAGTGCAAGAACATGCTTGCACTCGGCATCATCTGCTGGCTTTTCGAGAGAGACGTCGAGAGCGTCCTACACAAGATCAAGAATAAATTTGCAAAGAAACCCGCCATCTACGAGGCGAATGCAAAAGTGATACAGGCAGGCTGGGACTACGGGCACAACACCCACGCCAGCATGCCCACCTACCGCATCGAGACCGAACCGGCACGCCCGGGTGTCTATACTGATGTCAACGGTAACACCGCTACTGCCTGGGGTCTCATCATGGCTTCCGAGAAGAGCGGCCTGCCCCTTTTCCTCGGCAGTTACCCCATCACTCCGGCCACCGACATTCTCCATGAACTTGCCAAGCGCAAGGACCTTGGGGTGAAGGCATGCCAGATGGAGGACGAAATAGCCGGTGTCTGCTCTGCAATCGGTGCATCATACGCCGGCAACCTCGCAGTGACCTCAACTTCCGGTCCCGGCCTTGCACTGAAGAGCGAGGGTATCGGCCTTGCTGTGATGGCAGAGCTTCCGCTCGTGGTCATCGACGTGCAACGCGGCGGTCCCTCCACGGGTCTTCCCACCAAGACAGAACAGACAGACCTCATGCAGGCCCTCTACGGGCGCAACGGCGAGTCTCCCCTCTGCGTTGTGGCTGCAATAAGCCCGACCGACTGCTTCACCATGGCATTCGAGGCAGCGCGCATCGCCCTCGAGCACACCACCCCGGTGATCCTGCTCACCGATGCCTTTATCGCCAACGGTTCAAGCGCGTGGAGAGTACCCGAAGAGGAAGACTATCCCGCCATCAAACCCCACTTCGTGACCCCGGAGATGGTGAAGGAAGGCTGGTCGGCATATATGCGCGACGGGGAGTCGCTCTCACGCTACTGGGCAATTCCCGGCATGGAGGGAGCGATGCACCGCGTAGGCGGTCTGGAAAAAGACTGCAAGACGGGTGTCATCTCCACTGACGGTGCCAACCATGAGAAGATGGTCGGGCTGCGCCGCCAGAAAGTGGCCAACATCGCCAAATACATTCCCGAACTCAAAGTGGAGGGAGACACCACTTCCGTGACAATACTTGTGGGATGGGGCGGCACCTACGGTCACCTGCAGACAGCCACAGAGGAACTCGCCAAGGAAGGCACTCCGGTGGCTCTCGCACAGTTTAAATACATCAACCCGCTTCCCTCCAATGCCCTTGACGAGCTGAAGAAATACAAGAACGTCATCGTGGCAGAGCTCAACACCGGCATGTTTGCCGACTATCTGCAGCAGAAACTCCCCGGAGTGGAGATCAAGCGCATCAACAAGGTGGAAGGCCAACCCTTCATGGTGTCGGAGATAGTGGAAGGAGTCAAACAACACATAAACAAATAAAACCGGAACAACAATGGAAAACAACAATTGCGTCTTCGCCCCCGGCGACTACAAGAACGGAGCCAATGTCCGCTGGTGTCCCGGATGTGGCGACCATGCCATCCTCAACACTCTCCACAAGGCGATGGCTCGCCTTGGAGTTGCACCGAAAGACATCGTGGTGGTCAGCGGCATCGGCTGCTCCTCACGTCTGCCTTACTATATGAACACCTACGGTATGCACACCATCCACGGACGTGCAGCAGCCGTGGCAACCGGAGTAAAGACGGCCCGTCCGGAACTGACTGTATGGCAGATTTCCGGCGATGGTGACGGTCTCGCCATCGGCGGTAACCACTTCATCCATGCAGTGCGCCGCAATGTGGATATCAACATGATGCTCCTTAACAATAAGATCTATGGTCTGACCAAAGGACAGTATAGCCCGACATCCGCACGCGGCACCGTGTCGAAGTCCAGCCCTTACGGCACCACCGAGGATCCCTTCATCCCTGCAGAGCTTTGCTTCGGCGCAAGAGGCACCTTCTTTGCCCGCTCATTCGACGTGGGCCTCGACATCAGCGTCGAGGTGATGGAGGCGGCTGCCCGCCACAAGGGAGCCTCAGTGGTAGAGATACTGCAAAACTGCGTGATCTTCAACAACGGTATCCATGCCAACATAGTGGATAAGGAAGTGCGCGACGACCACACCATCCACCTGAAGCATGGCGAAAAGATGCTCTTCGGCAAGAATCTTGAGAAGGGTCTTGTGCAGGATGGCTTCAACGTGAAGGCTGTCACACTCGGCGAGGATGGCTACACCATCGACGATGTGCTTGTGCATGATGCACACTGCGAGAACAACTTCCTCCACCAGCAGCTTGCAATGATGGACGGCATCAAACTTCCGCTCGCTCTCGGAGTAATCCGCGACTACGATGCTCCTACTTATGAGACGGAAGTTGCCAAACAGGTGGCAGAAGTGAAAGGGAAGAAAAACTTCACCTCACTCCGCGACATGGTGCTCCGCACCGCCGACACCTGGGAAGTGAAATGAGAATTGGGAATTGAGACTCTTGACTCTTGACTCTAGAATGTAAATTTGTGGTCAATCTGACCACAAATTTACATTATGATTATTTTGGACAATATGGATTACATTATTAAAACTGAAAATATTAGAAATGCCATCGTGCCCTTAAGAGGAATTGATGTGATTCCCGATTTTTTAGTAGCGGAACTATATGGAGTTCAGACAAAAGAAGTAAATCAAGCCGTTAAGAACAATCCTGATAAGTTTCCTTTAGGATATATTCTTGAATATACTAAAGAAGAAAAATCTGAACTGGTCAAAAAATTTGACCGGTTCAACATAAAGCATTCGAGTGCCAAAGTCAAAGCCTTTACTGAAAGGGAGGTTGTATATGCTGACCACTATTCTAAAAAGTCCGGTTGCAACGCAGACTACCATTGCTATAATAGAAACATTTACAGAAGTAAGGGAGCTGAAGAGGCAATTGTTGGAGACTCATGATGCTATTTCACAAAAGAAGAGAAAGAGAATAGGATGTCGAGAATTGGCGATATTCTTGCCGATCTCATAATGCCTGATCTTGAAACCACTGAGACTCAGTCCACCCTTGAGTTTAATTTTGTTATTGGGAAGTTAAAACATTCCGTGACACGACAAAGAAAAATAGATTCAGAATGCATAATTCTAAAAGAGAAGACAGAATTTGCAAAACGTCTACTCTCAAATGGATATTCTATTGAAGAAGCTGCAAAATTAGCAGGGCTTGAAGAGAAGGATTTTGAGGTATTACAAAAAGTAAGGTCAGGTAACGATTCTTGATTAAGGAATAATGCGAAATTGGCTCAAAAATCCGATTTTGAGCCAAT
>CAYMBR010000010.1:0-46249 GCA_964388725.1 uncultured Sangeribacter sp.
AGCCTCTCTTTGACCACCTTGGCGTTTAGGGTGACGCAATGACGAAGTCAGGAGGATCATACTTGAAGTCGACATTGGTCAGTGCAATGGATTCATAACCATTAAATTCCGACACTTGATTCTTGGCGGATTCTTCATTCTTGCCTTCATGTATCTCATTGATGCGTTCAAGGGATAATTTGACATCATGTAAGGAATAGATAAAGGACATGAGCTGTTCTACAGGAGAATTGAGTTGTCCTATATAGAGAATCCTCCCGGCTCAAGGATATTCATCACCGGCTTCCAGTAAACTCCTGTACTCTCCATCGCAACATGGGTTACTCCCAGTGCCAATAGCCATTCTTTCAGTTCTGTCAAGGATCTCGTCGTCGATTGGAACGTTCGGGTCTCAGACTCGATATCAGTTCCTCCGACTGTTGCCACTATCTCCTTCTTGTGGACGTCGAGGCCGCATCCGCGGGCCACAACTTCCTCGAAGGCAATTTCTTTCTCTGCTTTCTTTCTTGCCATAGGTGTTGATGTTTAGTTATGGTGGCAAAGATAACTAAAAATTGCCAATTGGCACACACCTTTTTCATTCCCTTTGGCGAAAGCCGTTCATGTCTGTTTCATTTCAGTTCTATTTTTTGTGAGTATAATACGTTTTGAGAGTTTCACAAATTGGGTTTGTTCTGTGACCTTCAGAGTTTCATTGAATCCGGATTTCAATGGTCAATGATATATGTTTACAATTGTATATATCCTTGTGCAATCCAAGTCTCACTGATGATTTCAATAGTATATAATCCATGAGACGAGGGTAGATGAAGAGAGGTGTTTATTTTAGAGTCGTATTCTACTATATCCTCATTCAAGTGTAGGAATACTTCCCCTTCGGTTTCACCATCATATGTGATGTCAATGGTATTGCTCTCTGCATTGTACCATGCCTCAATGCCTATACGCATAGGGGCTCGAGCTCGATCGGAAGTTTCGTTGTATTGTGCAATCTCCAGCATAATGCTTTGGGAAGTTTTGCTTGTCTTTGATTCTTCTGCCATCGCGTGAAGTGCGAACATCATCATGACGAGAATGAGGGATAAGATTTTTTTCATTTTGATAAGTGTTTTGATTGATTTTGATGTTGCAAAATTACACTCACAGACTTTCAGACACCAAATCAAAAGTTTCATATTCTGAAAATTTATCAAAATGTAAATATTTGATAATTAATAATATGTAATCAGGGGGCGATTTTATTTGGATCAAAGGGTGTCGTACTTTCATCTTATGAGTCATATGAAAGTTTTTGAAGGGCAATACGGAGGTTTGTGGTCTTTGTGGGTAATCCAAGTTTATGACGGATTGACCAACTTAAATTGTAATGGCTCTTGAATCCTGTTATAAGCCCATATTCCGTACTCGAAAGACCGCATAGCATAGCACACATATATCGTATCTCATGTATTGAGAATTGATACTGGCGCGTAAGCTTCTTGAGAAAGATGTTTTGTAAAGCCATAGTGTCGAGCATTCTTTCCCAAGGAATCTCATGGATGAAGAAAGGAGGAATAACTGAGATATCCAATTTGGCAATCTCCTTGTTTTGATAGTCTATAAGAATATTACGATGGTAAGTAATGATTTCCTCCATGTCGGGAAATCGCGTTGCTATATTATAAAGCAACTTGGAGAGAACCGTGAGTGCCAGTTCTCTATCTGAAGATAATGAGATGTCTTTACGAGGCATTTTTTATTACAAAAATACTTCTAAAAACATTCATCAAAAAATTAAAAGTTTCGCTCTACTATTATGGAAAGTATTAGGACATAGATGAATATATCCTAATGAAATTAAATTTTCAGAACAAGATAGCCTAAACTTTCACAAATGATATCTCTACAGTTCTTTGAGAAGTTTTCTCACATATATGCCGATGTTGGTTTCGTGCTTGTCAATACCCAGTTTCTTCCGTATGGCACTGCTGGTATTCACATGGCTTCTTTTGTTCATGTAATTGCCGACCTCCTTCCCTCTTAAGCCAATAGCGTAAAGACATACGTAATTTATTTCATCGGTGGTCAATCCGTGGTTTTCAAAATACTGTATGAAGCGGGGGTGTGAAACCTGAAAGGCCAGTCTGTTAGAGTTCATAAATTCATCTTTGTCATCAGTAAGCTCCTTAATCCAAACTTCATAAGGTTTCTCATACTGATTATTATTGGTAATGTAACTTGCCAAAAGAGAGTTCAACATCTCAATCCGGACTTTTATTTCTCTCTGCACTTCAAGTGGTAATTCTTCTTTGGCCTCAATAAGAGCTTTTAAGCTGTCACTCTCATTTTCAAGAGCCTCTACCTTATGAGCTAAATTTTCGGCTTCCAGAGCTTTTTTATCTCGTTCTAGCTGGAGGTTCTTGTTTTCAAGAGCCAAATTATCCTTCTCTGATTTCAGTGTGGCATTTTCTGCCTCTTTTGTTCTAACTTTCTCAAGAGCAAGTTCGTTTTTTGTCTTGTTGCTACGAGCGAGTAAGAATAAAGTTACAATTCCTAGTGAAAGGACAGCAATCCCACCTAAACACCACCATATTATGCGAGATTTATGTTGGGCGTCATCTTGAGCTTTGATTTCAATTCTATGTTTTTCTTCTACTGCTTGTGCCTTTTGTTCAAACTTTAATAAATTAATGGAGTCTTGTTTTTGGCTGAAGGTCTTATACAGATATAATGCTTCGTTATAATAACCTAACCCTTCAAATGTTGGAACAGAAATGGCTAAAAATCTGATTGTATCGTAGTCTTGGTTACTGCTCTTTATCCTGTCAAGCAATTGTTTAGCCTTTACATAGTTGCCTATCTTATTATAAGCAAGGGCGAGATTAAGATCGTCATTTAGAAAACGTGAATTTGACTCCTGTATATGGATAAGTTCATTGACCTCTTTCTCCGTTCCGAATTTTAAAGCAAACGATAGTTTATGTCTGGTCAGTATGCGTTGTTGTTGCTCGGTTAGTGAAGGGAATTCTTGGATACAATTCAATATACTGTCGCCAAGGGTCTCCTTTTCAGCAATGATTGCTCCGTTGAGAGCATTCAGAAGACATCCTATTTCATTATTATCTTTTTTTGAATTTCTAAAGATTATTGCAGCTTTTAGATTACAGTTAATGTAACTATCAAAATCGAAGAATTCATTGTAAAGGTCGCCTTGAGCCATAAGTGTACGAGCGATTGTAAGAGAGTCTTTACAATCATGGGAGATGTCTAGCCCTTTTACATACGAATTTAGGGCATTGTCTCGATCTCCTTGGTTATGGAATATAACTCCTTGGTAATAGTAGGTCCGTAGTTTTTCATCTGGAGTACCCTTTTCGAGATAGTAGTCAATGGCTGGTTGAAGAACATCAAAAGAGGTAGTGTCGATGTAGTTCTTATCGAGAGCCATTGACATCAGAATAGCGTATTTTGCTTTTTGGCTTTTGTCTGATAATTGCCCCTTGTCTATGGTAGATAATATTATCAACGCTGAATCTGGATGGGACTCCATCAATGCTTCTGCACGATTAAGCGTTTCTTGTTCCTTTGTACTAGAACAAGAAATAGTACTACAAGCTAATGATAGTAGCATGAGTACAAGGATATTATGGAGGAATTTCATAAAATCTTACAATGTTACTATTTTGCTTATATACCCGGATATCGTATTTCAGCTTATGGCAACAAGTGATACAAACTGAAAGATAGCTTTGGTTGGGCGATTGGGGCTGCAAAATTACTAAAAATTTTTCACTTCATCAATATTTCTTAACATCTAAAATCATGGTAAGCCTCTGATATTAGACAAACCCCAGTCGTTTTACGAATGAATGAATAAAACTTTATCCAAAACTCAAGGAGGCTCATTCGCTGGTGTGCAGTCTGAGGGCAATCTTCGGAAACAAGAAACTCGGCCGCGAACAGGCCAGGCTGAAGCTTCACGACTGGTACGGAAAGGTAAGTGAAAGTGGAATACAGGAAATGATCTCTGCAAAGGACTGCATAAAGGGCAGGGAGGAGGATGTGCTTAATTATTTCATCGACAGGTCGACGAATGCAGCTTCCGAATCATACAACTCCAAGATGAAGGGATTCCGCTCCGAACTGCGCGGTGTCCGGGATGTGGAGTTTTATCTGTACCGGTGTTACAAGATATTTGGTTAGCCCCCTTCCACGGACTTTTGCGCTTGGCCCCCTTTTTCTATAAAGCTAGCGTGATTGCACGTCCAACTGCTCCCATCCGATATTTTGCCTTGGAAAACTAATCTGAAGATTCACTCTTTTTCGGTTTCAATAATAAAAATAATTTGGCAACTTCAAAAAAAATGATTAACTTTGCTTGATGGCATAAGTAGGAACTATCACACAAAAATTGAAATGACAAAGGACATTATTGTAATTCCTGACATTCACGGTCGGAGTTTCTGGAAAGAAGCAGTCGAAATGTATCCCGATGCGGATACAATATTCTTGGGCGACTATCTTGACCCATACCCTCACGAAGGCATTTCGCATTACACTGCCCGCAAAAATTTCAATGAAATTCTGGATTATGCAAAATCACACAAAAATGTAACTCTACTTTTTGGAAACCACGACTTAGTCTATTGGTTTCCTTATAATTGGGGGAGAAAGAATACATCGCAAGAAGATGAAATCCTCTCACAGTTTCGTGAAAACATGGAGTTTTTTCACATGTTCGCTCTGCGGAATATAAGTGGAAAAATATGGATGTTCTCCCACGCTCCATTGTTTGAAGAATGGATTGATTATACAAAGATGCCCCATGACTTGAAACAACTTGAAGATTCTATTTGGGGAAAGCTTCGTGCGTATGACAGGAATGCCGAAATGAAAGGCTCTTGGGAGGAACGACGCAAGCCACACGATGCAGTATGGAATACATTGGGCAGGGCCTCTTCTCTGCGGGGAGGCATAGACAAATGCGGGTCGCCGGTCTGGGCCGATGTCAGGGAAATTTCAGATGAATGTAAATTATACGAGAATGCTGACTATCACGTATTCGGACACACTCAAATGGATGAGCCTATCATTACTGACAGATATGCGTGTCTTGATACCCATCAGGCTTATAAGATATCACCGGAAGGAAAGATAGAACCGATAACGGAAAAATTCACGCCATCCATAAAGGAATTGTTGAGCAAACAATAGCCTCTGAAGCAATAATTTTGCTCCGCCTCCATTTTTATGGAATAGGGTATAATTTGGCGGTAAATTTCTGAAAGCAATGCTAAGAATAGAAAACATATACAAGTCGTTCGGGAGCCTTGAGGTGCTCAAGAATATATCCCTCACCATAGGGAAGGGTGAGATTGTGGCAATCGTAGGGCCCTCCGGAGCCGGAAAAACCACCCTTCTGCAGATTATGGGCACTCTCGAACGCCCCGACAGGGGAAGCGTTCAGGTCAACGGCACCGAACTGATTGGAATGAAAGACAAGAAATTGTCTGCTTTCCGCAATAAAAACATGGGGTTCGTCTTTCAGTTCCACCAGCTTCTCCCGGAGTTTTCCGCAATAGAAAACGTTGCCCTTCCGGCTTTGATAGCCGGTATGTCGCGCCGCAAGGCTATGGCAAAAGCCGAGGATCTTCTCGAGCAACTTGGTCTCGGCGAGCGACTGCACCACAAACCAAACGCCATGAGTGGCGGCGAACGTCAGCGTACCGCCATTGCCCGTGCCCTCATCAATGATCCGGAAATAATCTTTGCCGACGAACCCACCGGTAGCCTTGACTCAGCCAACCGTGAGGAAATTCAGGCCATTTTCGTGGATCTCAGAGATATACTCGGCCAGACTGTGGTAATGGTGACCCACGATGCTTCCCTCGCAGCTATCGCCAACCGCGTCATCGAAATGGCCGACGGCAGAATTATGGTAAGTAGCGATACGGAAAATTTACAAGAAGAAATCGAGAAAATTTGAGAAAATCTTTGCATTTCCATCGGAAAAGTGTATATTTGCAGTCTAAAATCATCGGAAAAAGTGTAGTTTTAGCACCTAAATAAATCGGAAAAGTGTGATTTTTATTGTCAAATCTCTTGGAAAAGTGTATTAATATGCTCTATAGAAAAATAGAATCATCTATAAATGAGTTTTATAGAAACGCCAACGATAAAATTCTCATAGTTGCCGGTGCTCGACAGGTCGGCAAATCGTTTATCGTACGCCACACCCTCATGAAGCGATTTGCAAATTTTTTGGAGATTAATCTTGTTGATGACTACGATGGCCCTCGCCTTTTTGAGAACGTAAGATCCACAGAAGATTTCTATCTAACTCTCGGAGCTATAGACAGCACAAAACTTGGCAGTTACGATGACACAATAATATTTCTGGATGAAATACAAAAATATCCGCACCTGCTGACACTGCTTAAATTCCTGCGGCAAGAACATCGTTATCATATAGTGGCAAGCGGATCTCTTCTTGGTGTCACTTTGAAAGCCACTACTTCTATTCCAATAGGCAGCATCGAAATCATAAATATGTATCCTCTTGATTACGAAGAGTTCCTTATTGCAAACAATTGTGGGCTTGATGTAATAGATGCCGTTAAGAATGCTTTTGTAAATTCTCAATCAATACCTTTGCCAGTTCACGAACGGATGATGTATCTTTTCAAGAGGTATCTACTCGTGGGAGGCATGCCTGAAGCGGTTAATGAATATCTGAGGTCACGAAACATAGGAAAGATCCGTTCCATACAGATGTCAATCCACAAACTATGTCAGATTGACGCTTCCCAATATGACACAGACCACAGACTTCTTATATCTAAAATTTATGAGATGATTCCTTCCAACTTGGAAAACAAGAAAAAACGGTTGGTATATAAGGAAATAGAAGATAAAAAAGGGAAGAGAAGCAATGAGTATCTGGAGGAAATCGACTATCTTGTGTCTTCGGGAGTGGCGCTTGAGGTCAAGGCTGTGACAAATCCGTCATTTCCGCTGCCAGAATCTGGAAGGAAAAATCTTTTGAAGTTGTATCTCAACGATGTGGGTATGCTTACCGCATTGCTCTATCGCAATAATATATCTGCCATTCTAAACGACGGCAACAGTGTAAATCTCGGATCTGTGTATGAGAATGTGGTTGCAATGGAGTTGGCTGCACAAAACTATGACCTTTACTATTACGACAACAAGAAAAATGGAGAAGTCGATTTTCTTATTGACGACTATACATCTTCCAAATCCCTGCCTATTGAGGTTAAATCAGGCAAAGACTATACAGTTCACAGTGCACTTACAAGATTAATTGGGAACGACGATTACCGGATAGAACGGGGAATTGTCTTGTCCAATGAACACAATGTATATACAAAGGACGGCATCACCTATATGCCAATATACTATGCGATGGGCTTCAGCTGCCTCCATGGCAATCCTAACCAACTTCTATAGTCTTCTCTTATAAAGCAATTTATTCGCGGAAATAGATGCGCTTGACGCGGGGGGAGACGGAGGTAAGAATCTCATAGGGGATGGTGTCGAGGAGGTCGGCGAGTCTATCGACTGATGCTGACGGCCCGAATATCTCCACGGCATCACCTTCCATGCAGTCAATGTCGGTCACATCTATCATGCAAGCATCCATACAGATATTACCCACTGTAGGCGCATCCTTACCATTGACCTTCACACAGATGTTGCCGCGTCCGAAATGACGGTTCATCCCATCGGCATAGCCAATTGGAATGGTGGCAACCCGTGAGTCACGCTCCAAAATCGAACGCCGCCCATATCCTATGCTCTCACCCTTCTTCCAATCTCTTATTGCAACAATCACCGTGCGAAGAGTGCTCACTATAGCGAGCGGGGCTTCCACCTCTGGCGGAAGCGTATTCACTCCATAAAGACCTATTCCCAATCTGGCCATGTCGTAATGATATTCGGGAAATCTCAGAATCCCGGCGGAATTAAGCACATGCCGCAGGAAAGGGCGTTTGCTATGCTCAAGCATATAATTGGTGTAGCGGTCAAACCGTTCAAGCTGCAGACGGGTATAGTCGTCCATGTCAAGGCAATCCGCAGTGGCAAGATGGCTGAAAGCAGATGCAACCCTTACCGACTGAGACTGATTCAGAATCTCCATGACTTCCGGCAGTTCCTCTCCCACAAAACCCATGCGGTGCATACCTGTATCCAGTTTTATATGCACAGGATAATCCTTCACTCCATACTTGACGGCCTCCTTCACCACATCGAGGAGCATCGACATGGAGTAGATTTCCGGTTCAAGGAGGTTGGCAAACATCTCATGATAATTGAGCACCTTGGGATTCATCACCATGATAGGCATGGTGATCCCCCTTTTCCGAAGGTCTATACCCTCATCGAGCACGGCGACAGCCAAATATGATGCACCCGCATCCTGAAGCGTGCGGGCAATCTCATAACTGCCGGCCCCATAACCTGAAGCCTTCACCATAGCGACAATGCCGGTTCCGGCCGGAAGTTTCGACCGGAAATAATTGTAGTTTTTCACCACAGCATCGAGATTAACCTCCAGAACAGTCTCATGCGTGCGCGCCTCAAGCATTCTTGCCACGCTGCCAAAATCAAATTCCGGAGACCCTTTCAGAAGAATGGTCTCATTTTTAAAATCAGATGTGCCAAGTTTGGATAGCAATTCCTCAATGGAACTGAAAAACTCCACATTCCCAACAGCCGATGCAAGGATAGACTCACCCTCCCGTATGTTGCCGCCAACTCCAATCAGACGGGAAACTCCAGCCGACTGAAGCATATCAGCCATAGACCTGAAGGCATCCGCAGCAGAATCCGACTCATGAAGCAGGTCGCTGAGGATAACGGTATTCCCATTGCCGGAAGGGGAACGACGCCTCATAAAGTCCAAAGCCGGAAGGAGCGACGACTGGTCGGAAGTATAGGAGTCATAAATCACCATACAATTATTGACCCCCTCGCTGACGTTTAGCCTTGTTCCGATACGATGTATGGTGCGCGTAGCTTTTGACGTCTTCCTTCCATCCCATCCAAGCGTGGCCACGGTCATGATGGCGTTGCCAAGATTTCCCAAATCCGGTTTCTTAACAGGCGTTTTTCGGAACTCATCACTGAAAAATGCCTCGTTCATATCTTTGATATGCCAGGTGAAGAGCATTTTCCCCTTGCATTGTCTTTTCACCTCTGCATCAAGCAGCGCATCATCAGCGCAATAAATCACATTTTTCACCGTTGCCACGGCTGCAAGACTCACTTTCTCCCGAATCTTCTCCTCTCTTGAAGTAAAACCCTCATCGTGGTCGTCCATAATATTGGTAATCACCACGGTATCCGGCATGATGCAGTTTGCAAGTGCCCTCATCTCCCCATGCTGCGAAATTCCGGCCTCAATGATGGCTACATCGCTGCCGGGACGAATGTTCCAAAGGCTCAATGGCACCCCAATCTGCGAATTGTAGCTTCGGGGACTGCGGCTGACATTTAGTTCGGGCGAAAGCAACTGAAAGAGCCATTCCTTTAGGGTCGTCTTACCTCTCGAACCTGTGATGGCTATTATCCTCTTCGCATTGCATCTGCCCATGCTTCCTGCTTTCTGCAAAGCCTCCAAGGTGTTATCTACCAATATCCAGGAAGCATCGGATAGGGTTGTCGGTTGTCGGTTGTCGGTTGTCGGAAGATGGTCAACGACAAACGACCTCAAGCCTTTGGCGTAGAGGTCATTGATGTATTTATGGCCATCGTTGCTTTCACCCTTAAGGGCAAAGAAAAGTGTTTTATCCGGGTTTGTAAGACTTCTGGAATCGGTGAGAAGAATTTCGATTTTTCTATCTTCTCCAATTAATTTGCCACTAACGGTTTGGGCTATATCTTTCAAATCAGCTTTCATTTCCCAACTACATAAACATTGATGTAATCAAAATCAGGATTATTACCACCGGAGTCACCCATTTCAACAGGAATATTACAGGCTTCACGAACCAGCCGCCTAATTTCCCATCGTTGGTCAACTGGTTTCTGATAAGATTTTTCGGTGCAAACCAGCCAAGGAATATCGACATTATCAATGCGCCTATAGGCATAATGACATTGGCTGTGATTGCATCGCATCCGCTGAAAATCGTGTATCCAAACAGAGTCCAGTCAGCAAGAACCCCATTGCTGAGCGAAGATAATGCACCAAGCACTAAAAGCGGGAGCATGACCAATGCGGTTGCCTTTATTCTCTTCATTTTGTAATGATCGCAGAAATAGGCTATGGACACCTCCGATATGGAGATACTGCTTGTGATGGCGGCTACGGTGAGCAAAGTGAAGAAGAGTATGGCCCAAAGTTGCGGACACCACATTCGATTGAAAATTTCAGGGAATGTGACAAACACCAAAGTGCCTCCACGGAACGACTCACCTTCCAATCCAAATGAGAGAACACCGGGGAATATAATCATTCCCACAAGGACGGCCACGAGTATTCCACACATGGAGACCGTGAATGCCGTACCCATGAGGTTAGTGTCTTTCTTGAAATAACTGCCGTAGGTAATCATGGTCCCCATGCCAAGGCTCAATGAGAAGAATGCCTGACCAAGCGCATTAATCCAAACTTTGGGGGTGATTTTGCTGAAATAGGGATTGAAGAAATAGCTAAGACCTTCAGATGC
Source organism: uncultured Sangeribacter sp. (assembly GCA_964388725.1). GTDB lineage: Bacteria > Bacteroidota > Bacteroidia > Bacteroidales > Muribaculaceae > Lepagella. The sequence continues at coordinate 10,674 of CAYMBR010000010.1, forward strand.
CTTTGGCAATGTCATGGCCGACGCGCATAGTATGATAAGAATCAGAAACAGCATCGGCATCATGATGTTGCTCGCCTTTTCTATACCCTTCTGCACGCCAAACGACAATATCAACGCGCACACAACAATGTTGATCCAAGTCCATATCATTGGTGGCCATACGCTTGCAACGTAGGAATTCATACGTTGGGTAAACTGAAGGTTGCTTCCGGAACTCAGACCCTTGATTGGCTCAAACAGTTCTCCGGTGATTGACTGGAAAAGATATTCCATAGTCCAACCGGAGACAACCACATAAAATGTGAGAATCAGATAACTGCACAATACTCCAAGCAGTCCGGAGATCCACCATGGTTGTCCGGGGCTTAGCTTTTTGTAGCTGCTTATGGCATCGCCACGACCGGCGCGACCGATGACAAACTCCCCGAGCATCACCGGAATGCCAAAAAGGAACACGCATACCACATATACGAGCAGAAACGCGGCTCCACCATTAGCCTGCGCTTCAGCCGGGAAACGCCATACGTTTCCCAGACCGACTGCACTGCCCACAGTGGCTGTGATCAAGCCTATCTTGCTACTGAATTCAGAATTGTTTGCCATAATATATTCGGCTTTCGCCTTAGCGAAAGCCGAGGTTTAAAGTTTAGTGTTTATTTTAAACAACAATTCACAATGCAGTTTGGTTAAGCATTGTGAATTGTGAAATGTTCTTTACTCTGCCGGGTCAGTGAGGGTTTCGTCGGGAACTGGTTCCGGCATATCGCCGGTAGCTGCCTCAAGTTTCTTCATCTGTGAGAAGATAAACGCAGCAGAGAGCAGACAGAGAGCTATAAGGATTGTCCAGATTGTCCATACAGGAATCTTGCCCCAGAGAAGCATTGGAATCGAGACAAGGTAGTTGCCAACAGCGGTAGCGGCAAACCATCCGCCCATCATGGCACCCTTCAACTTCGGAGGAGCCACCTTGCTGACGAAGGAGATACCCATCGGGGAAAGAAGCAATTCGGCAAACGTCAGAAGCAGATAAGTAGAGATAAGCCAGTTGGTGGAAACTGACCCATTGGTGCCTACAAGTGTCAGTGATCCGAATACCATCACGAGATAAGCAATGCCTGCCACCACCATGCCATAGCCAATCTTTCGCGGCGCTGAGGGTTCTTTCCCTTTCTTGTTGAGCCATCCAAAGAGTGCTAAAGAGAATGGAGTCAGAGCCACCACGAAGAATGGGTTGAACTGCTGGAAAGCTGCGGGGTCGATGTCGGTGAGTGTAGCTGGCATACCACTATAAATCCATATCACTATTCCTGCGCAAGCTGCAAGTATTACTCCGCTTATCACTTTGCCCTTGGTTGATTTTGATTGGAACACAGAGAAGAGTGCATAAACGCCGGCTGCGATGGCTGCAAGAGCTCCAAGGTTGAAACCGATACGTGTCCACGAGGAGGACTCAGGTGAGGTACAGCTTTTTGCGAACTCTGTAAGAGTCTGACCATTCTGGTGGAAGACCATCCAGAAGAAGATTACCACTGCAAATACAAGGAATAGAGCCACGACACGCTGTTTGGTCTGTTCCGGTGTGAGTTCCGGTTCGTTGCTTGCGGCAACAGTTTTCTTCCCATCGGCTTTCTTGGGAGCATCTGTGATGATATGTTTGTAGGTCTTGCGGCCCAGTGTATATATCAGGAAGCTGACGATAAGCGATGCGCATGCGAGGGTGAATGCGTAGGTGCAACCGGTGGAGAAAGCTGAGATGTAACCGTTGGCAAACTCAGTCAGAGTCCCGAAATGTGCGCTGCAGCCATCGGCAAATGTCTGCAGATAACTTGTGAGCCAGCCGGCAAGGTCGCCACCTTGTTCCATTCCGTTCTTCACAGCGAAGTCGGTCATGCTCTTAAGGGTCTCGCCGTCGGCCGGCATATTGGTGAAGCCGTTGGTGTCAAGACACCAGTTGCTCACCGTGGCCGCCATTGCATTGTTGGAGGTGAATCCGGCATTTTTGAGAGCGAGGTTTTTCAGGGCGATTGCGGAACCCGGTGCGAACATCGAACCAAGGTTGATTGCCATATAGAATAGGGAGAAAGCGGCATCGCGCTTGTCGCCATATTTGCTGTTGTTGTAAAGGTCGCCCACCATCACCTGAAGGTTGCCTTTGAAGAGGCCGGTACCGGTGGCGATGAGGAGTAGAGCGGCAAGAAGCACTAAGAATGAAGTGTTGCTACGCACGGGGGTAGGAGCCGACATAAGGGCATATCCCACAAACATAACGGCAATACCGGCAAGCACACACTTGTTGAAGCTCCATCGGTCGGCAAGCCATCCGCCGAGCACCGGCATGAAATACACGAGGGCCAGGAATATGGAGAAAATCTGACCGGTCCAGGTGGCGTCGAAGCCAAACTTAGCCTGGAGGAAGAAAAGGAAAATGGCAAGCATCGTGTAGTATCCGAAGCGTTCGCCCGTGTTGGCGAGAGCGAGCACATACAGTCCTGCCGGTTGGTTTTTAAACATATCTATTTAGTTTTGAATTATGAATTTCTAATTTTGAATCGTATGCAATCGAGAAAATTCATGGCGAATCATGTCTTAGTCGTGTTTCATCGCGATATTGTGCATTGTGCATTATGCATTGTGCATTAGTTTGAAGGCAGTCGCATAATTGCGAATTTGCCTCACCATTGCCACCAGTCCATTGCTGCGCGTAGGGGACAGGTGTTCGCTGAGTCCAATCTTTTCGATGAAATAAAGGTCGGTGCCGAGAATCTCATCAGAGGTGCGGTCGTTGAGAACCCTCATCAGCAGAGCCACTATTCCTTTAACTATGAGGGCATCGGAGTCTGCCTCGAAATGTATCTTGTCATCGTCCGACTCCTTTGCGTCTATCCAGACGCGGCTTTGGCATCCCTCTATGAGGTTGGCCGGTGTCTTCATATCCTCCGGGATTGGTGCAAGAGTATTGCCCAGGTCTATTATGTAGGCATAGCGGTCGAGCCAGTCGTCCATGCCTTCCATCTCGTCGATTATCTCGTCTTGAACTTCATTAATTGTCATAAGAGTTTCTTTTTAAAACCACAAATTTAGCAATAAATTTCCTATTCAGCAAATCTTCACCCCAAAAAATGAGTTTTCGACAAAATTAATCAAATAAGGAGCTTCTACAGATAGATTAAACTTTTAAATCTTAAACTCTTAAGTTGAGCTTTAGAAAGGATAGCCGATGGAGAAGTGGAAGGCGGAGTCTCGTTTCCAATTGGGGTGGATAAGCGGCCACGGTATTTCGCCCATGGCCGGATTGTGGGCCTTCATGCCGAGGTCGAAACGCAAGAGGAAATAGTTGAAGTCAAGACGCAGGCCAAGGCCATAAGCAGCGGCAATCTGCTTGTAGAACTCGTTGAACTTGAACACACCTCCCGGCTGATTGGAATAGTCGCGGATGGTCCAGATATTGCCGGCATCTATAAAAGCGCCGAGTTCCAAAACCCAGAATAGTTTTGCACGATATTCCGCACTGAAAATAAGGCGGATATCGCCACACTGATTGATAAAGTCGGTCACAGAGTTTTTGCTCGGATATGAGCCGGGTCCCAGCGTACGCACGTTCCATCCCCGCACACCGTTCGCGCCGCCCCCGTAGAAACGTTTCTCGAAGGGTAGCATCTCCGAGTTGCCGTAGGGCACTCCAACGCCACCACCGGCACGTATTGCCAGCGCATTTCTCTCATCGAAGCGATGCAGGAATGAATAATCGGCTTCCATCCTGAAATACTGCGAATAGTGTATGCCGAAAATCTTATATGGATCTTGGTGGAAATTTCTGCGGTGGGAGAAAATGCTGGAAATGGCAAATAGGAGATTGCCGGCGAACTCTGCATTGACGCGCACGGTGTAGATGTTGCTTTGCATTGTCTTGTTCCATGGGGTATCAGTTCGCTTGTTGGAGTGATACCACCTCCATCCCATTCGCATGATGAAGTGGTCCTCGTAGCTATAACGCAAAAGAGGATTATCAGGCGCTATCTGATTGATGAAATCGTTGGTTGATTCCGGCAAATACACATAGTTTATGTCAATTGGAGTGAAAGTGTGCTGGTTGTGCTTTCTGAAATCGACCCACTTATAGTTGAATCCTGCAGTGGAGATTATGCGAGTGTATTCCGGGCGTTCCTGATAGCTGATGGAAAGATTCGCCTCTGTGGATGCCTGGATACGGCGTCGTATGCGTCTGGAAATCGGAGCTTTGAATTCCGGCATGGATATTCCCAAGTCGGCAGAATATTCCATGTAGCGGTTGTGGAGAAGCCCGTCAAGATTTCCTGAGATAGACTCATAACTGCCACGCACCTTGCCGGTGAACGTTTCAGACCCATGCCCGATGTTGCGGTGTGAATATGAAAGGCCGACAGCCACTCCAAGGTCACCCTCAGAGTTGGTGCCCTCAAGTTCAACACTTGCGGTCTGCGATTTGCCAGGGGTGAGAAGGATATACGCATCAAGGAGACCCTCATTGCCAATGGCACCGGCCGGTTCGAAAGCGACATTTATAAATTTAAGTATGCTGAGTCGCGAAAAGGCGCGGTAGGTCCGGTCCACTTCCTTCTGCGAGAACTCCTCGCCGGGGTTGATGAAGCAATTGTCGGCAATCACTTGAGGCCTAAGGTATTTGGAATCGGCATAAAGTATATGAATGCCTTTATAAAAGACAGAATCCTTGCCGACGGCTTTTGCCGGGTTTTCAGCATTTATAGCCTCGGCATCAGTAATCACTGTAACGTTTCGGATTATATATTTTGAATAGACCTCTTGCGGAAGCTGATGGGACGACTTTGGAAGACTGATTTTCATGGTCAGGTTGGCTTCATTGGTCCCCTCGGTGGTATCCGCCACGAAAGTTATCAGGTCTTTTGTGAAATTGTAATATCCACTGTTGCGCAAAGCATCTGTGACCAGTGTCTGCTGTGCCTCAAGCAGTTCACGAGAGAGAGGATTGCCCTCAATTGCGGTGAATTTTGAGGAATCGGCCATGACGATGCTCTCGATGGTGGAATCGGGGAACTGATACGCCACGCTTGATATAAGTTTTTGGGTGCCAGGAGATATGTTGTAGGTCAGAGCAATCTTTCTTTTGTCCTCATTTTTGACTGAATCCACTGTGACCTCAGCGTTGTAATAACCTTTGTTGGCCATAAGTTGTGCAAGTTGTCTGACACTTGCCTCGCTGAGTTCCGGATTGTAGATAACCGGCGGTTCGCCAAGTTTCCGCATCCATTTGTTCCACCAGTTGGTGGAGTCCATCCCGCTCATATTGTAGAATCCCAGGCGGAACTTTATGCTCCAAAGCATTTTGTGGTTAGGAAGTTGCCGGAGATACGACTGCATTTCCGAGATGTCAAGATTTTCGCCATTCGCTGTGGAATCAAGGCGGATCTTTACCTTGTCAAGGAGATATTCACCTTGGGGAACATGTTTGCTCGAGGAGCAAGCTGAGAATAAGGCGCAAAGCAAGATAAGCAACCCGGTCAAGTGGAGAATGGTTGCTTTCTGAAGGAAGTATTTGCGTCTTAATCCTCTCATTTCATCAAAAGTTTCGTGATGCTTAGTGTCTTAATCCTTAGTTGATTATGAATTATGCTCGAGCAGCTGGTCAAGAAGTGATCGGTTGTTGTTAAGGCGTGGGATTTTGCGCTGACCGCCCAATTTCTTGTTGCCGGCAGAAGCGAGCCAGTCGTTGAAGAGACCTCTTCTTGCTGTAATGATTTCGGGAGGGTCGAGGAAGATTCCGTGGGATCGTTTGGCCTGATAGTCGGAGTTTACGCTTTGGAGAGTCATATCGAGAACATCTGCAAAATGCTCAATAGAGTCAGGGGAGGAGTTCCACTCAATCAGCCATTGGTGTCGTCCGCGCCGGTTGTTGTGGGCATAAAAAGGTCCTGCCGTATAGTTTGAAATGCTGGCACCGGTGGCCTCACAAGCCGCCTCAATGGCACGGTTGGCATTGTCTTCCATCACTTCTTCGCCGAAAGCGTTTATAAAGCTGCGGGTTCGACCGGCGATACGGATTTTAACCGGGTTGGTTTTGGTCACGGTCACGGTATCGCCCAGGCGATATCGCCAAAGGCCGTTGCTGCTTGAAATCAGCAGTTCGTAGGTCTTTCCCTCTTCCACTTTCCAAGCCGGAACAGGGCTGCCGCCTTCGAGAGGTTCGAATTCATAGAACACCCTACCGTCAAGGATCAGAAGCATCGAGGGGTCGGAAAAATCATTCTGGAACGCAAAGAATCCCTCACTTGCATTGTAGGTCTCCATGAAGTGCATTTTGTCAGGGTCTGTAAGGGCTTCATATTCCTTGCGATATGGCCTAAAGTCTATGCCTCCATGGAAAAAGACCTCAAGATTTGGCCAAACATCGGAGATCTTATCAGCCCCCTTTATGCGACAAACTTCTTTTATGACAGTCAGAAACCAAGATGGGACGCCAGAAATGTTGGTGATATTTTCAGTTGATGCAGCATTTGAGAGAGCAGGGAGCTTTTCGCTCCAGTCGGCCATCAGCGCGATACTCTTTTTCGGCACCCTTACCATGTCGGCAAGAGTTGGCATTCTGTCGATAAGTGTGGCACTTAGGTCTCCAATCTTTACGTCCGGTTTCAGTGTCAGTTCATTAGCAAAACTTCCTCCGAGTATAAGGCTTTTACCGGAAAAAATCCGGCTTTTGGGATTCATGCGCAGATAATGTGCCACCACATCAGAGGTGCCGGGATAATGATTGAGTTTGAGACAGTCGTCGGTGATAGGCACAAATTTCGATTTACCGCCGCTTGTGCCGCTGCTTTGGGCAAACCTCTTGCATTTCCCTGGCCAGAGCACATCTTTTTTGCCATCCACCATAAGCATGGCCTGAGGGCGGATGTCATCATATTCCACGGTTGGGACAGCCGACATGTAAGCCTCCACCATGTCGTGGAAATGGAGAATGTCGTCGAAAGCATAGCGGCGTCCCACTTCGGTGTCGTGAGCTTTTTTTAGCAACCACGCGAGTTGTCGACGCTGTAGATACTCCACATGGTCGGTCCACCTATCGGTTCGGCGGGCTCGGGGAAGCATTATATGTCGGGCTATCTTGGTGAAATCCATTTTATTTTTTTCCTTCTTGATTACTCCTGATTACGCTTGATTACGCTTGGGGACACCTGATTGATGATTGATGCTCATGAAAGATCAACTAAGGGACGGGGTCGAATCCTGAGCCACCCCAGGGATGGCACCGGCTGATTCTTTTGAGAGTGAGCCATCCACCCTTGAATGGCCCATATTTCTGAATCGCCTCAATCCCATACTGACTACAGGTGGGCACAAATCTACAACTCGGAGGTGTCAGCGGCGAGATTGCGGCTTGATAGAAGCGTATGATAGCTATCAGTATAAATTTAAGCAGATTCATAATTTATTAATAATCTTATCAATTGCCCTGCCCATGGCCGGATAAATGACATCCATTTCACTATTGGAAGAATCCATATAGACGATGGCCAGAGAAAGAGTCCTAATGTCGGGGTTGTCGGCAATCAGTTGCCTGAGCGGACGATATTGCAGGCGGAAAGCCTCTCGTATGCGTCGGCGCATCAGAACCCTATCCACAGCATGGCGGCGCTTCTTCTTCGGCACGGTGATCATCATCTGCACGGGCGCGATAAGGTCAGGGATTTCGCCCCGGAAAGACTGCTTCAGTTCATCTACGCTCAAAGTGCGGAACGTGAGACGGAGCGGACCGGCATATACTGACTTCCCCTTTTCAAAAAGGTTGCGCACAAGGGTGCGATGCCTAAGCTTCGCACTCTTTCGCAGGGTCAGTCTTTCCTCCGAAGCGGTAAAGTCAGTTTTGGTCTCAGTCATCTTTTAGGGCGAGTTTTAGAATGTCGTTTGGAGAGGATACAATGTGGTCGGCATAAGCCTTGCGGAGTTCGGTGATAGGTCGGAATCCCCATGTGATGCCGACCGATGTGACGCAAGCGCGGCGGGCAGTCTCTATATCCACGGCGGAATCGCCAACGTGCATTGTCTGGCTCTTTGGGGTGGGGTGGGCAAGGAGTATCTGAAAGTCAATGCTTGGATCCGGTTTAGTGGGACGGTCCTCAACCTGGCCAAACACACCAACAAACGGGATGTCGGGGAAGAAATGCTTGACAATATGTTTTGTGGCAGCCTCGTATTTATTGGAAGCCACTGCCATAGCAATGCCATTGTCGTTGAGGCCGTTGAGGAGGTCGACTATGCCGGGATATGGCTTTGTGTAGTCTGTGCAGTGGGCATCGTAATATTCCTGGAAAAGCTGGAGAAGTTCCTCCACTTCATCGGAAGATGCGTCCTGCTGAGCCCTTTCTATCAGTTTGCGTATGCCGTTTCCCACCATGTAGGGATATACGGCAAGCGGATGCCTACGGTATCCTTTCTTTTCGAGAGCATAGTTGCAGGCAGTTCCAAGGTCGGCAATGGTGTCGAGAAGAGTTCCGTCAAGGTCGAAAATAACGAGTTTTTTCATATCTGCGTATAGAATTAAGATGGTTTCTGAACTCTGGAATACAACAATCCGGCGGCGGTGCGGGTTTCAATTACCTGACCATCCGCGACATCATCGGGATTTGATATGGCTTTCCCATTATGGCGGGTAATTGAGTACCCGCGCTTCAGAGTAGCCTCCGGATTCAGTACCTGAATAAGTTTGCCAATGTTTTCGAGAGCTACCGACTCTTTATCGATAGCAGAAGTGGCAGCCAGACGTAGAGAGGAAGATAGATTCTCGATTTTAGAGAGTTGCTTGTCGATAAGAGCTCGCGACGACATTCGTATGGTGGTAGTAAAATTATCAATCCTTCCCTTTTCCTTGGAAGTCACGCCTTGTGCTATCAGCGGAAGATGGGTAGACATGGATTGAAGTCGAAGACGGGCGTTGGAGATACGGGCCTCGGCAGCAGTCGGGAGCATTGTCTCAATGCTTTGCAGGCGAATGTGTTCCCCCTTCAGGCGCTCCATGGCAAAAGTGGCTGCCCGGTTTGCAAGGTCGGCGGCCATTTGCCAATGTCGGTCGACGGAATCTATTAGCCACGCGGCAACAGCTGTCGGAGTTTTGCATCGAATGCAGGCAATCTCATCGAGCACACATCGGTCGCGTTCATGACCGATTCCCACTACTACCGGAATTGGGAATGTGGCGACGCGGCGTGCAAGTTCCAAGTTGTCGAAACCGTTCATGTCGGTGGTGGCACCACCTCCACGGATTATGACAACGCAGTCCCAATCCACAATGGCACGAGTCTGCTCTACAAGGTCAAGGGCATCAATCACACTCGGAGCAGTCTTCTCCCCTTGCAAGACAGCCGGAAAGAGCATGGTGTGAAAATCCACTCCAAGGGAATTAAGATGAAGCTGATTGATGAAATCGCCATATCCGGCAGCCTTTTCGGAAGATATCACAGCTATTTTGAGAGGTGGTTCGCTTATTTGGAGTCTGCGGTTGCATTCGAGCACGCCCTCGCGGTGCAATGCCTGAAGAATTTCCCGGCGTATTCTTTCGAGGTCGCCCATGGTGTAGGAAGGGTCGATTTCGCCTACGTTGAAACTGAGACCATAGTTGATATGGTAGTTGATGCCGCCATAGAGCATGACTTTAAGTCCGTTGGCAAGAGGTTGACCGGTTGCTTTGAGGAATTTCTCCCGGAGATAGGCAAACCGGTTAGCCCAAATTGTGGCCCTCATTCTGGCGATGGTTACACCGGCGGGGTCTTTCTCAATAAGTGTCATGTAGCAGTGACCGCCGCTCGAAGATAGGTCGCTGATTTCCGCAGTTACCCAAGCACCAAGCAGCACAGGCTGTTTGGTAAGAGCCTGTGCCACATAGCGCGAAAACTGGGAAAGAGTTAGCGCTGTAGGCGTTTCCCGTCGGTCGTTGCAGTCCATTCTATTCTCCACCGGCAAATTCCATCAGGTATGCCTTGATAAATTCATCAATTTCGCCATCCATGACGGCATTTACATCAGAAGTCTGATAGTTGGTGCGGTGGTCTTTCACACGGCGGTCGTCGAATACATAACTGCGAATCTGTGACCCCCACTCGATTTTCTTCTTGCCAGCCTCCACCTTAGTCTGCTCTTCGAGTCGATGGTTCATCTCCTTTTCGTAGAGAATGCTCTTGAGGTGTCGGAGGGCGTTCTCCTTGTTCTTTGGTTGGTCGCGTGTTTCGGTGTTCTCAATGAGAATCTCCTCCTCCACGCCGGTATAAGGGTCTTTATACTGATAGCGCAGACGCACGCCGGATTCCACCTTGTTGACGTTCTGGCCGCCGGCTCCACCGGATCGGAAGGTATCCCAAGAGATTCGTGCCTGCTCAACGTTGATTTCAATGGTGTCATCGACAAGAGGGGTGACGAATACGGAGGCAAAGGAGGTCATACGCTTGCCCTGAGCATTGTAAGGGCTTACGCGCACGAGGCGGTGCACACCGTTTTCACTTTTCAGGTAACCATAGGCGTAATCGCCTTCTATATTGATTGTCACAGACTTGATTCCGGCATCATCACCTTCGAGGAGTTGGGCGATGGAAGTCTTGTAGCCATGGCGTTCGGCATATCTCAGATAAAGACGCATGAGCATCTGGGCCCAGTCCTGGCTTTCGGTGCCACCGGCACCGGAGTTGATCTTGAGCACGACTCCGAGTTTGTCTTCTTCGCGGCGAAGCATGTTGCGTAGTTCCAGGCTCTCGATGTCTTTCATCACAGTGGCATACTGCTGCTCGACTTCGTCTTCTGTGACAAGTCCTTCTTTTACGAAATCAAATCCAAGCCGGAGTTCCTCCACCTGTTTTTCGAGAGCTCCGTAAGAGTCAATCCAGAAATGAAGGTCCTTGATTTTCTTCATCTGGGCTTCCGCCTTTGTGCGGTCTTCCCAGAAATCCGCCACGTGGGTGCGCAGCTCTTCCTCCTCCACTTCAATCTTTTTGGAGTCAATGTCGAGATATCGTTTCATGGCAGCCGTTCGTTCTTCGGCATCCTTAAGTTGTTCTTGCGTGATCATTTCTTCTTTTTCTTTGGGGTTGCATCCTGCTTCTCCATGAGTTTCTGCACATCCTCGTATGTGAGAGATTGGGGATCAGTTCCTTTGGGTATTTTATAGTTCACTTTCTTCTTGGCACCAGCCGGGAGGAATGTGAAATATGGACCGAATCGGCCGTTGAGTATCTCAATCTCCGGATGCCCTTCGAAACTCTTGATATGTTTGTTGGCCTCAGCTTCGCGTTTTTTCAAAATCAGGTCGATGGCCTCAGACTCAGAGATTGTCATTGGCGACATATCCTTAGGGATGGATACAAAGATAGAATTGTGGCGGATATAGGGGCCGAAGCGTCCTACAGCCGCTGTGATATCCTTGTATTCGAAAGTGCCGACTTTTCTCGGAAGTTCGAAAAGTTTGAGGGCCTCCTCAAGAGAGATTGTCTGCACACTTTGGTCGGGCTGCAGGGATGCAAATAGCGGTTTTTCCTTGTCGGCAGCCTCACCGATCTGCGCCACGGGTCCGAACCTACCGATTTTGACAGAAACAGGTCGTCCGGTCTTTGGGTCATTTCCGAGCACACGCTCACCGACCTTGTGCTCCATTTTAAGGGTGTTCATTTTTTCTATTTCCGGGTGGAAATCACTGTAGAAAGTTGACATTTCATTCTGCCACGTGAGTTTTCCCTCGGCAATGTCGTCAAATTTCTCTTCAATCTTGGCCGTGAAATTATAATCGAGGATATCGGGGAAATATTCGGTCAGGAAGTCGTTGACCACCATGCCGATATCGGTCGGAATCAGTTTTCCTTTTTCCGAACCGGCAAGAGTAGTCTTTAATTCCTCCTTTATTTTGTTGTTTTTGAGAGTTAATACAGTCAGCTCGATAGGTGAGCGGTCTTTTTCCCCCTCCCTCACGTATTCACGGTTTTGGATTGTAGAGATTGTTGGAGCGTAGGTGGAGGGACGACCGATGCCGAGTTCTTCCATTTTTTTCACAAGAGATGCCTCGGTGTAGCGGGCCGGTGCCTGTGTGAAGTCCTGGGTGGCAGTGATTTCCTTGGCATGAAGGTCGGAGTCTTCCTGAAGCGGCGGGAGCGACGTGTCTTTGTCGAGTCCGGATTGCTGATACACTTTCAGGAAACCGGGGAATTTCACTACTTCTCCTTCGGCTTTAAAGACCCCGTGGGAGGTGTCGGTTGTGGGTTTTCGGTTTTCGGTTTTCGGTTTTCGGTTTTCGGTTGAGGGGAGGATGGCGATATCGACGCTTGTCTTCTCGATTTCAGCATCAGCCATTTGGGAAGCCACGGCGCGTCGCCATATAAGGTCGTAGAGTTTTTGCTCGCGCGCGTCGCCTTCAATTGTTCGGTTGCTTATGTAGGTGGGCCTGATTGCCTCGTGAGCTTCCTGCGCACCCTTAGAATGAGTATGATAGTGTCTGACTTTTAGATAATTCTCACCCATGTCGGATTTTATTGTCTGCGCAATGTCTTTCAGGGCGAGTTCGGAGAGGTTGGTCGAGTCGGTACGCATATATGTGATGCGTCCGTCCTCGTAGAGTTTCTGTGCAATCACCATAGTCTGGTTGACAGAGAAACCGAGTCTTCTTGAAGCTTCCTGCTGTAGTGTGGATGTCGTGAAGGGTGGATAGGGAGAGCGTTTTGCCGGACGCACACTGACTTCTGCAATCTTGAATTGCGAAGAGGCGCATTCCGAAAGGACTTCTCGTGCTTCCTCAGCATCTTTGAGACGGCGAGAGAGGTCGGCTTTGAGTTTTGCGTTGCTTCCCGGGACATCGAAGATGGCCTGGACTCTGAAATAAGATTCAGGTTTGAACGCCTCGATTTCTTTCTCGCGCTCGCAGATAAGGCGCACGGCTACGCTTTGCACTCTTCCAGCCGATAGCGATGGCTTGATTTTTTTCCACAGAACCGGGCTAAGCTCGAAACCGACGATTCGGTCCAGAACGCGGCGAGCCTGCTGGGCATTGACGCGGTCGATGTCGATTGAGCGTGGGTTGGCGATGGCGTTTAGGATTGCCGGCTTGGTGATTTCGTGGAATACGATTCGGCGCGTGTTTTCCGGTTTCAGGCCGAGCACTTCATAAAGATGCCATGCGATGGCCTCCCCTTCGCGGTCTTCATCGGAAGCGAGCCACACCATGTCGGCTTTCTTGGCGGCATCCTTGAGGCGGTGCACGAGGTCTTTCTTGTCGGCGGGTATTTCGTATTCCGGAGCAAAATTATTGTCGAAATCAATCGCAATGCCCTTTTTCTTCAGGTCGCGAATATGTCCGTAGGAGGAAAGGACCGTGTAGCCCTTTCCGAGGAATTTTTCTATTGTCTTAGCTTTTGCAGGAGACTCTACAATTACAAGATTGTTCATAAAACTCTAAAAAATCAAGCGTTGGAGGCCGATTGTGGGATGACGTGATACCCATCGGCTGCATATCGTGCCGCAAAATTAATACTTTTATTTCACAAACACAATATTAAGGTGTAATGTTTTTCAAATTTTCTTAAAGCATGGGTTGTGGCAAAAACAGTGTTTTAATCGTTATAATAGTATATACCCAATAAAAGATGGCAAATAAACTTGTAGAAATGATTCGCCGGCAGGCGGAAAAATATGTAGACAGGGAGGCATACAGATATTGCTGGCGCAAGGTCGGGGAGTGGCTTCCCACAAGCTGGGAGGAGTTTCGCACGCAGATCGACATAGCGGCAAGGGCTCTCGCCCGTCTCGGAGTGAAAGAAAAGGACACAATCGCGATATGCTCCAACAATACTCCGCAGATTCTGATATCGGAATTTGCCGGATTCCGCAACCGACTTGCGAGCATCCCTCTCTTTTCGAGCAGCAGCCAGGCACAGTTTGACTTCATAGTAGGCAATGGGCAACCGCGTATTGTCTTCGTAGGCGAGCAGCATCAATATCCACTTGCCTACAACTACTGGAAATCACATCCAGAACAGATAGACAAGATAGTGGTTTTCAAGACGGCAGGTCTGGAACTTGCCAAGGATGACACGGTATCGATTTCCTGGGACGACTTCATGAAGTTGGGTCTTGATGCCGGCGACGACATCCGTCTGCTTGTGGAGCAGCGCAGCGACCGCGGACTCTCCGACGACATAGCAACACTGATTTATACCTCAGGTACCACAGGTGAGCCCAAGGGAGTGTGTATAAGCCACTCCAACTATGATGCGGCAATGGAGGCCCACCTCAAGTTCCTCACCAATGTCACCGACAAGATGCTCTCCATGTCATTCCTTCCGATGAGTCATATCTTTGAGAAGGCCTGGTGCTATTTCTGCCTTACGAAGGGAATCAGGATAGCAGTCAATGAAGACCCACGCATCATCCAGGATACCATAAAGGAGGTGCACCCCAATCTGATGACGTGTGTGCCGAGATTCTGGGAAAAAGTTTATGCCGGAGTGAAGGAGAAGATTGCAAAGATGAACAAGGTGCAGCAGATCATGGTGGGACGCGCTATCAGGGTGGGATATCGCCGCAATCTCGGATTCAAGAGAGAAGGAAAACCTGTCCCCGCATTGCTTGAGAAAGAGTATCGATTCTGGGACAACCGGGTGTTCTCGCTTGTGAAGAAAACCATAGGCATTCCCAATCCCGTCATGTTCCCGACGGCCGGGGCCGCGCTTAGTCCGCGCATCACAGAGTTCATGCAGACGATAGGCATAAATGTGATTATAGGTTATGGCCTTAGCGAGACGACTGCCACAGTGACGGCATTCCCGATGGTGGATTATGAAATTGGGACTGTCGGAAAACCGCTTCCCATGGTAAAGGTTAAGATCGACAAGGATGGGGAAATACTTGTGAAAGGCACAACAGTGACGGCAGGATATTACAATAATCCGGATGCGAATGCCGAGGCTTTTACGGTCGATGGATGGTTCCGCACGGGCGATGCCGGATATTTCACAGAGTCAGGTTCGCTGGTGCTGACAGAGCGAGTGAAAGACCTTTTCAAGACCTCAAATGGAAAATATATTGCACCTCAGTTGCTTGAGAGCCGCCTTGCTGAAAACAAATTCATCGATGAGTTGGCAGTGATAGGCGACAAGCGCAAATATGTCACCGCCTTGGTGGTTCCAAATATGGACCAGATAACGGCATGGGCAAAATCGCAAAAGATTGACACATCCGACACGGAGGCGTTTCTCAAGAATCCGCAGCTGATTGAGATGCTGATGGGAGAAATCGACGAGTTGCAAAAGGATTTGGCAAAATATGAGCAAATTAAGAAAATAACTCTCTTGCCACGACATTTCTCTTTAGCACTCGGAGAGGTTACCAACACCATGAAGGTGCGCCGTCCGATTGTGGCCAAGAGATATGCCAAGGAAATAGAGGCGATGTATGATGGCGCTCCTGTGGATGCTCCGATCGATTTGCCTGATCAATAATTAGCATAAGGCACAAAATGAAGGAGATATTGGCAAGACATACGGTGAGGGGCAACTTCACAATCCGCGAGACGCTCGTGGCACTCAACCATCTCAGCGGAGACTCCATGACGGTCTTTGCCGTCGATGATGAGGGTCGGCTGATAGGGAGCGTCACCGACGGTGATATCCGGCGTGCGCTGATAGCTGGTAAAACTCCGGAAGATTGCACTTCCGACATCGCATTCCGCAATTATGTATCGCTTGAAGCCGATGCCACACCGGAAGGGCGATATGCGGTTGTAGCGAAAGCGCGGAAAAGGAATATCAATCTTCTTCCCATCCTGAACCGTGGAATACTTGTGGATATCCTTGACCTACGCAAGATTAAGGCCGCGATTCCGGTCGATGCCGTGCTGATGGCAGGCGGAAAGGGGGAAAGACTCCGTCCGTTGACTCTTAATACGCCCAAACCATTGCTTGAGGTTGGCGGCAAACCAATTATCGACTACAATGTGGAGTCCTTGCTCCGGCACGGGGTCAACCATGTCTATGTCACTGTCAATTATCTGAAAGAACAGATTATCGAGCATTTCGCCGATCCCAAATGGGAAGGCAAGGTGATTTGCATCGAGGAACCGATGCGCCTCGGCACCATGGGAAGTGTTGCGCTGATTGAGGATCTTGTAAGGGACCATGTGATAGTGATGAATTCCGATCTGCTTACCAACATAGATTTTGAGCGACTATGGAAACATCACGTGGAGAGCAAAGCTTCCCTCACTATGTCAACAATACCATATATCGTATCGGTGCCGTTTGCAATTCTTCGCACCGATGGCGACCGGGTGACGGGGCTTGAGGAAAAACCCACCTTCAATCATTTTGCCAATGCTGGCGTTTATATGATAGACAGAAGTTGCCTTTCCGGAATCCCCAAAGGGGAATATCTCGATGCTCCTGATTTTGTGGAGACACTGATTGGGGAAGGGAAGAAGGTGTCGCATTTTGCGATTGAGGGCACATGGATCGACATCGGGAGCCCCGATGATTTCCGCTATGCCAACGAAGTAATGAAATTTTGAATTTTGAATTTTGAATCAATTGTACATTGGGAATTGAATTATGGCTGAATCGAATTTCATAGACTATGTGAAGATACTTTGCCGCTCTGGCAAGGGTGGTGCTGGGAGCCGCCATTATCACAGGGCAAAATATATCCCCAAGGGAGGACCCGACGGGGGCGATGGGGGCCGTGGAGGTCATATCATCCTTAAGGGCAACCGCCATAAGTGGACACTTCTCGACCTCCGCTATCAGCGGCATATATTTGCCACTGATGGAGAAAGCGGAGGCGAAAACCGTTCGCATGGGAAAGACGGCGAAGACCGCATCATTGAGGTGCCAATCGGCACCACCGTTTTTGATGCCGAGACAGGTCAGTATCTTTGTGAGATCACGCAAGATGGCGAGGAGATAAAGCTACTGCGCGGAGGCAAAGGAGGTTTGGGGAATGTGCATTTTGCCACACCAACCAACCGTGCGCCAAGATATGCACAACCGGGTCAGCCTGCGATAGAAAAGGAAGTGATATTGGAACTCAAGCTGCTCGGAGATGTAGGCTTGGTCGGTTTCCCGAATGCCGGCAAGTCCACTCTTCTATCTGCAATATCAGCAGCAAAACCGAAGATAGCGGATTACCCCTTCACCACTATGGAACCGAGCCTTGGCATCGTAAGTTATCGCAACGGCCAGAGTTTTGTGATGGCTGATATTCCTGGCATCATAGAAGGTGCGAGTGAGGGTAAAGGGCTTGGTCTGAGGTTTCTCCGCCATATTGAGCGCAATGCCGTCCTCTTGTTTATGATCCCCGCCGACTCGGCCGACATAAAGAAAGACTATGAGGTTTTGCTCAACGAGTTGAAACAATTCAATCCTGAGTTGATGGATAAAAGCCGTGTGCTTGCCATCTCCAAATCCGATATGCTTGATGAGGAACTGCGTGAGGCCCTTCAGGAAGAATTGCCTGATGGAGTGCCGACAGTTTTCATTTCTGCTGTAACGGGACAGGGGCTGACCGAGCTGAAGGATATCCTTTGGCGAGAGATCAATTCCGAAGATAATCTGGCGGTGTCCACCATCACCCACCGCAACCTTGACCGTCATCACCGCGTAGAGGAAGAAGAGGAGTTTATCTTCCACCAGGATGATGATGAAGAAGAGGAGTGGATGCCCACTACCGATGAGGAATGGGCAGACGAGTTCTGGGATGAGGAACAGTCGCTCAATGAGGGCAAGGATGGCAAGGACAGCTGGCGCGGAGCAAAGAAAGGGACGGGGAAATGAAGGGAGAGTCTTCGGTTGTCGGTTGTCGGTTGTCAGTTGGTGATGGTCAAGATGACAAAATGACAAAATGTCTAAATGACAGGAAGAGAAGCTTATTGCAGCTTGACATAGAGGGGATTCTGAAAAGGAGAATACCCGGGGACAAGGAGAAATACATTCCGAATGTCCTTTATAAGATTCTTGCGAAGTTCATTCATCAGAAAGAACTCAACGAGATGCTCCGCATGGGGTATCCATCCACGGGCAGCGAATTTGCCCATAAACTGCTTCAATATCTCAATGTGAGTGTGGAGGTAGAGGGTAATGAAAATCTCCCGCCGCTTGGTGAGCGCACGGTGTTTGCCTGCAATCATCCCCTTGGCGGTCTTGACGGCATTGCCCTTATCGATGTGCTGGGCTCTTATTATGGAGATGACAACATCCGCTTCATGGTCAATGATTTGCTGATGAATGTGGAGCCGCTGAGCAATGTTTTTATTCCAATCAACAAATATGGCAGTCAGGCACGCAATTCTGTGGATATCATCAATTCGGAATATGCATCGGATAGGGAGATGGTGGTTTTCCCGGCAGGTCTTGTTTCAAGGTTGCAGGATGATGGACAGGTTGAGGATCTGACATGGCAGAAAGCATTTGTGGTCAAGGCATTTGAGTATAACCGCGACAT
This sequence comes from uncultured Sangeribacter sp., assembly GCA_964388725.1. GTDB lineage: Bacteria > Bacteroidota > Bacteroidia > Bacteroidales > Muribaculaceae > Lepagella. The sequence goes on from CAYMBR010000010.1 coordinate 29,142, forward strand.
TGTGCCGGTAAGGTTTGTGGCCATCAATCGCAAGCGGTTTTATAGGCTTGCCAAGTGGCGCAAAAAGATAGGAATCAAGATTAATCTGGAGCAGGCCACCTTGCCGGCTGAGCTTTGCGCAGCGCGGAATAAGAAATTTAAGGTCATAATAGGAAAGCCGGTAAGGGTAAAGGAATTGCGGGCATCAAAGATGCCCTACCGCAAGGCTGCTGCTTACATCCGCGACTTGGTCTACAAGCTCCGCAAACCCGAAAAAATCTGATTCCTGCAGCGCTTAGAATCGAAATTCAGTAATTTGGCTCGAATTTATTCATTAATTTGGCCCGAATTCATTCGGAGTAGACGAAGGTGAGAGTGATGTCGGGGGAGCCGTCTGTATATTGGTCGATCACGTTGCCATCGACTTTGACAGTCTGGACAATGGAGACATCCTTGCCTTTGACGGAACCTTTCCTAATGATATAAATGTCATGCTCTTCACCATCGGGCATTCTGAAGACCATGTTTCCCTCAAATCTATAACCATCAAATTCGCCAAAACTGAAATACGAATTTTCTTCACCAGGATATGAGACATATTCCAAGCCGTAGAAATAAGGGTCATAAAATCTGGTATCCAAAGCCGAGGGTTGGTAAGTCTCACCATTGTAGGTCATTGAGAATCCCTCATAGAATTCTTGAGAGCATCCGTTAAGCAGGTTTGAGCCATCTTCAGCATCCACCATAATCGAGAGAGTAACCGGGGCAAAATCGAAAATGTAACCGTCCAATTCGTCGTCATTGTCGTTTTTGCAGGACCACATCCCGGAGAATAGCACCGCAGACAAGAGCATTAAGGAAATAATTCTTAAATGTTTCATAAAATTTTTACAATATAAACTTTGCATTTGCTAATTGTTTGATTAATCACAATGTGATTAGGCCTTTACAGGAATTACGAAAGCTCAATTCATTAAATATGTTCAAAAATCATTATCGCTGCACCTATGGTTTGTCAGGTTCTATTTTGAACTTGGATTTATCGATTTAGTTTGTCAGGTTGATTGAACTTATATAAAGCATCTCTCTTTTTATATTATAATTATAATCTGATCCTGTGGTCACATACCAATCACCAGTCAGAGAATACCATCCATTATTGAGTTTGGAAGATGTATATCCCCAGTTCATTCAATTAGTTTTTAAAATTTCCGTATCGTAAGTGGTGTAAATACTTGACACTCCGTAAGGAGTAAAAACTTTATCAACCAAATCACGTGTACTTGCAGCAGATCCTTCATCTCCATAAATCATGTTAACTCTCCGGCCAATATCAGCAATAAGAGGAGCCGCTGCACTGCCATTTCCCGTCATTTCATCCCAAATTTCCGCAGTGTAATTGGTTTGATTCCAATCGTAGTCTGACGAATTGACATTGCCGTTACAGTATGCTTCTGACGGAGCTGTGCGAGGTATTCCATATTTATTATGAAGAAAGTATAGCATCTGAACACACGAGATGGCAACGCATCCGGCGGGAGCACGTGTAGATAAATTGGATTTGTATGGGCAGTACATATTGAAAGGATTATGTTGATGCCAATCTGTGGTGGTTAATCTTGCAATAGAATCATAAACCTCATAAGTTGAGTAAGATGAATGATATTCATAATGCCCGTTGGGTATTAAAGGCTTGACTGTAGTTGAATCACGTATAGCATAATTGGGAGAGTTCATTTTATCCTTTAGATATTCATCCAGATTTTCATCTGGAGTGGTAACTAACTCCCAAAATTCTTTGTTTGTGCTTATTTCTTCAGATGTGAAATTAAGATCACAATCATTACAATTCTTAATATTATACATATCTTGTGCCATTGATTTGATCCAAAACATGGCTTCTTCATTTTGCATTACATCCTCAAATGATCCTTCTTCGCTTTCGGCAACAATTGGAGGAACTCTCTTGTCTGAAGAATAGATGGTCCATCCTCCACCAATTTTATTGCAAACATATAGCAGGGTGTCTCCTAAATCTTCGGATATGCAATTAATTTGTGTCTGGGCAGTGCTCTTTGCGGAACTTTTACTGGAATTCTGAGATATTAAAGTCTGAATATCAGCAAGTCTAACATGGTCCGTTAAAGATAAGCTTTCGGAAGAGCGTGTATACTCCCCTTCTGGATAGAGAGAGTATTCCTCTTGATTCGTGCAAGAATCAAAGGCTAATAGGAATAAGTTTGCAATTACTATCAAAGGTAATATTTTTTTCATTGTTGTTTTATTTTAGGGTTGGTGTTGTGGGGGTTATGTTATATCTCGAGGTATCCGCAAAGGATATAGTCTTGTAGGTAGAGGTGGATTTCGATTGTTTCTGACGACGAGAGGACGAATTTTACAAATTCATATTCTGAGGAGGTTGAAACCAAAGCACTTCCTAACTCATCATATGCCTCATAAAGCAGAATATCGGCGTTGTCTATTCCGTCAATTAGTATTCCATCAGGGCTGATTATGCACATAATGGGTTTGGATGGCAGTCTTCGTCCTTCCGGATCCAAGTCATCTGGATATACAGGTTCGTCTGGAGGAGTTTGTTTTTGGAGAAGAATGACAACTTGAGTTTCGTCATTCTGAGAAGCCTTTGTTTCCAAAGCAGCGAAATTTACTGCCAGTAAAAGGCACATGATTGTGATTGCTAATTTTTTCATGTTTATAGGTGTTGATTCGTATGCAAAATTACACACAAATATATAACCAGTCAAATAAATTAGTACGGAAAAAAGTGCGGAAATGATTTCCGCATTCTTTTCCATACTCTGATTAAGTGTATTTTCTCAAAGCAGACGAATAATTCCGTCCAAGGTTTGAGTGCCAAGGTGTTTGTCGAAAATTCTTTCGCAAAGAGAATCCCGTCTGGACACGATTGCTCCTTTAGAACGGTTGAAAAGGATTGCCATCTGTGCTGGCTTGACACCTAATTTTATTAATAGAGCAGTATCCAAATCGTAGGAAGAGAATTTTCCTCCAGCCAGTAATTTTAGATTTTGTTTAAACTGAGGAGAAATTGCCAATACCAAACTTTCTATCTCCTTCCAGAAGGGATCAGATTCTGACAATCCCGATTTTTCATTAATTAGAGTTTTAAGCTTGATATATGTATTGGTGTTTTTTATCTTATCCTGTATTTCATTATTTTGCTTTTCTCCGCTTTCGCTTTCATAAAGAGCCAAAAGTTTTTGCCTGAGTTCTTCTCTCAGTTTTCCCGGGGTTTCTTTGGCTTCAGCAAGATTTATGGTATTGCTTTTTACACTTTGCTCAAATGAAGATAGAAAAGATTCCGAAGCAATAATTTTCTGTTGATGCAATTGATTGTTTACATTATCGATTGCATGATGAAGCCTGATTATCTCATTTTTAGAGCTATTCCGGTATAGTAGGAATGTCACACAAATAAAAAGTATAAGTATTAGAAGAGTTGCCACAAAACCTTGCAAGACGTTTTTGGCTGCTGTAGCTTTTTCCTTTTCTATTACATGCTTTTGATAATTATACATGGATTGTTGGTAGATGGCAATTAAATTTTTGTTTTCATCAAAAGATCTTTCAAAAGCATTTCTATAATCGGCAACGTATTTTTTATAGTATCTGGTTCTGATACTTGTTTTAACATCTCTTGGGAAAGAAGGATTTGATAGCCATTCTTTTTATTTGTAGGATCGTGGCTTCCAATAAGTTCGCGAGAAAACAAATAGGCAGAGTCGGTTATACCGGCATCCAAATATATTTTGGCAGCCACTGACAAGGCGGTGTTGCGAGAGATATTTTTCACGTAACGGTGAGTTCCTCGAATCATAGATAGAGCCGAATCAGTTTTCCCAGTGTTTAAATAGACATCTGCAAGATAAACTTTGGTTTTGGCTACAAGATGTATAGGCTGCCCCTTGCTTAGTTCCAAGGCTTTTGTGAGAATTTCTTGCGATTCAGTGTACCTATGAGTATTAGAAAATATAAATCCCAATAGTTGCAGGTCATAGATTTCGTTGATGGTGTCGTTGGCGATTTTGTCGATTTCAAGGGATCTCTGGATATACGGGATGGCCTCTTCGTAAAGGCGGAGGTTGGTGAGCAGACGTCCGTATTGACTGACAATGTTGGCTTCGAGGTCGAGGTTGTCGGAATTGGAGTTGGAATTTGAGCCGATTGCATCGATTGCATCCTGGAAATATTGCATGGCTGTGGGATAGTCGCCCAAGTCGCTATATATGCGGCCACCATAATAGAGGGCCTCGGGGTATCTTCCGTTTTGCTTGTGGTGTGACTCATAGTCGATTACCGACAAAACGAGACTGTCGGATGTATGCTCTACGTAAGCCTTGTCGGAAACTTTCACTTTCAGGAAGTCGTAGAGGTGACGGTCCGGTTTGGAGAGGGTGGTAGGGTCTATTGCGCAGAGAGAGTCCAGCACCTCTTTTGGAGATTGGTCCATCAAGGATTGGACCGCAAAAAGTCGTGGGTCATTATTCCGGTCTGCGCAGCAGACAAGAATCAGGAGAGTCAATATCATCATCCATTTCCCATTCATATTGCAAAATTAGCAATAATTCCTCAAAAACCAAAACTTTTGATAGGGTTTAGATGGATTTTATTGATTTATTGACCGGTCTATAATGTAGTGGGTAGGGGAATCTTATTCGGTGAGGTCTTTTGGGGGAGTGATGGCCGGGGAGTCGGGGATTTGGGTCATGTCGGGGGTGAGATATGAGCGGCGTGAGTCAATGGCGATAAGCACCATGTCTTTGGCAGGAGTTGGCGAATAATGATAAGTCTTTTCGGATGTCTTGCCAATGTAGCGGAGCGATCCATCTTTCGGATTCATCACCCATACGTTTTTCTCCTTGCCGGAGATTTTGCCGAGGTCAAGTGTCATATCCCTGCCGGTGTGGTTGTAGGCAAGGAGATAGTCGTTGCCACGGGTGGCAATAATCCTATCGTAGCGGATGCCATTGCCGACTACAAGCGTGGAGTCGGCCACGCGCTCAAAGTAGGGGAGTGCAAGCATCAGACACTTGAGATATTTCATCTGGTTGCGCCCCGGGTCGTCCATCGCCTTATACCAGGGTTTGGCATCTCCATCGGCGAAATAAGCACCGGGGATGCCGGGACGTGCAAACTGCATGATGTTGTTGTGACCGTAGGTGTGACCGCAAGAACCGGCAAATACCGACCAATAGGCGTAGCGGCGCACATCGCGGTCGGTCCATTTTGGTTCGGCGGCATCATGAAGGCCCTGCGGAATATCCTCATAGCTGGGTTCGCTGTCAAGCACAGGGAGGACAGGGGTGTGTTTGCGCACAGAATCGACATACATCCAGGAGTCTTCCTCGGTGCCGTCGGGTATCGGATAATCCTTGTTGCCCATGCGTTGGTCATATCTTCGGTGTCCGCTCTGGAAGGTGTGGAAATCAATCCAGGGAGCGTCAGCCCACCATTTGGCGGAAGTGGTGCGACCGCGTGGATGGAAAGTCATCAGATGCGCGGGGTCAAATTTCTTAATTGTGGTGGCAAGCGCTTCCCAAACCTCTTTTTTGACATCACCCTGGATGTCGCCGCCGATAATCCAGATGATATTTTTATGGTTGCCATATCTTTGGGCAAGGAACTTGCCATAATCTTTAGCCTGATCCTCATTCATCAGTCCGGCTTTGACGAGACCACCCCAGATGCACACCATTCCGATATATATGCCATGGCGTTCGGCAGTGTCAATAATGTAGTCAAGATGATCCCAATAACCGTAGTCGGCCGGATTGGGGTTGACTGGCAGATTCCATCCGTCGGTATGAGACCATTTCCCATAGCGGTTGATAGCCGGCACACCGTTGATGACCTGGATCTGGACCACATTGTAGCCGGCATCCGCAGTCTTGCTGAGGTAGAAATCGGCTTCATCGCGGTCAAGGCGTTCGGGGAGTAGCCATCCGGTGTCGCCGAGCCAGAAGAATGGGGTCCCATCCTGATGCTGGAGGTAAAGGCCATTGTCGGAGACTTTCAGGTCGCCATGGCTCCATGGTTTTTCAATGGCGTAGGAATGAAACGTCGAAGCCAGGAGAACAATGAGACTGGTGATAATCTTACTGTGTGAGGGTTTCATGATGATTGGAGTGTCTTATTTCGATGCAAAAGTAATAATAATTTTGAAAAAAATATTAACTTTGCAGAAATAATCTTTACGACTAATCTGATTTTCGAAATCGTGAAAATAATAAAGGCGCTTTTTCTGATCACTTTTGCCCTGGCAACCGCGGTGACTGGCAAGGCAGGGGAAATTGTATGGTTTAACGGAACGACACCGGTGTATTACTCAATGCCGGTGGATGCCGACCCGGTGGTGGCGGTTGCTGCAGGAATGTTTTCAGACGACATAAAGGCCGTGACTGATGTGCGTCCGCGGGCCACGATGCCCGACAAGGCAAAGATAAGGCTCTATCAGCTTGACACAGCTCCCAAATCGGAGGCAAAACTTGCGAAAGATGCCGGTATTGATATTGATGCCCTGAAAAAACTGACAGATGGTTTTGCAATTAAGGTGCACGATGGAATTATCTATGTGGCCGGTGCAAACGGCAGGGGAGTGGCCTACGGACTGCTGGAGTTGTCGCGGATGGCAGGAGTGTCGCCGTGGGTATGGTGGGGAGATGTGGTACCGAAGAAAAACTATCAGTTGACAATTGACGAGAATTTCCATACGATGCAGGGGGCATCTGTGGAGCGAAGGGGAATTTTCATCAACGACGAGGACTGGTCGCTTCGCCCATGGAGCCATCTTAATTTCGAACCGACAGACAAGACCGAAATAGGACCCAAGACATACCGGAAAATTTTTGAACTGCTTCTGAGACTTCGTGCCAATACCCTCTGGCCGGCGATGCATGAGGGCACTACGGCATTTTTTAAAGTGGCTGGGGCGAAAGAACAGGCCGATAGTTGCGGAATCATAATCGGCACGTCGCATTGCGAGCCACTTCTCCGCAACAATGTAGGCGAATGGAATTCCAAGGAGCGTGGGGAGTTCAACTATAAGACGAACCGCGATGAGGTGCACCGCTATTGGGCTGAGCGCCTTGATGAGGTAAAAGATTCTAAGGGAGGGAATATCTTTACAATAGGGATGCGTGGGATACACGACAGTTCGATGCTTGGCTACAAGACACCGGATGAAAAGCTGCAGGGATTGCAGGGGGTGATTGACGACCAGCAGAGACTTATTGCCGACCATATAGGCGACCCTTCGAAGCAAGACCAGATATTTGTGCCATACAAGGAGGTCCTTGAACTCTATGAAATGGGGCTGAAGGTTCCGGACTATGTCACTTTGATGTGGTGTGATGACAACCATGGATATCTGACTCGCCTGAGCAATGCTGAGGAGCAGAAGCGCAGTGGGGGTGCGGGGGTGTATTATCATCTCAGTTATTGGGGTCAGCCACACGATTATCTTTGGCTGACAACGGCGCAGCCGGGATTGATCTATCACCAGATGCGCAAGGCATACGACAACAATGTCCGCAAACTTTGGATTGCGAATGTCCATGACCCTAAGGTGACCGGTTATGACCTGGAACTGTTTCTCGATATGGCGTGGGACATTGATTGTGTGGAAGCCGCCACTGTTGGTAATCATTACAGGAATTGGCTGACGCGTCAGTTTGGCGAGGAAGCTGCGGAGGCAATCTACCCCTCCATGCTGGAATTTTACAGGCTTTGCGGCAACCGGAAACCGGAATTCATGGGGTGGTCGCAGGTGGAGAAAGACCGCAATCTATACGAAAGGAGAAACACTCCGGTGAGAACGACGGAATTCAGCGAAAAAGAATTTGGAAATGAGCTGCAACGCTATATAGTGGATTTCAACCGGATTGCGCAAAAGGTGGATTCAGCAGCCAAGAAAGTGGACTTCAAGCTGCATGATGCCTATTATGCGGCAGTGGTTTATCCAGTATGTGCCGCATCGGCCCATGCAAGGTCGCTGCTTGAGGCGCAGAAAGCGCGCCAGATGGCTTCAGGGCGCAATTCGGTGCTTAGACGCGACAGTCTTGAGGAACTTATCATGACGGCGTCTGCTGCAAGCCAAAACGCATATCAGGAGGTCAGGAAACTGACGGAATATTACAATGACGTGGTGGCCGATGGCAAATGGCGCGGGTTGATGGATATGCGTCCGCGTGACCTGCCGGTGTTTTATGCCCCGACGCTTCCGGTGGTACTTACCCAAAAGGAACTTTATGCGTATAGTATTCCGATTGAGGATGAATGGGAGAAGCCCCGGTTGCACAATGTGGTAAGCCGCAATGCATCCGATTATTCGTCGGTCGATGGAGAGGCAAGGGCAGTAGCGATGCTTGGGCATAGCATGAGTGCAGTGGATCTGAAGAAGGGGAGTTCGTTGCACTATGAATTTGAAGTTGAAGAGGCAGCCGAGGGAGTGGTCAGGGTAGCGGCAATACCGACACATGCCATTGACGGCAACGATATTCGCTACAGTGTGAGTGTGGATGGTGGTGAGCCGGTAGAGTTCAGTCTAAAGGAGCCATTCCGGTCGGAGCAATGGAAGGAGAACGTGATGCGAGGACAGAATGTGAGGTCGGTGGCTGCAAATCTTAACAAAGGGATGCATACGCTTGAAATCAGGGCATTGGATGACAATATAGTGATCGACCAGTGGATGTGGGACGACATGCCGTCGCGCAAATTCTATCTATTTCCCTGACAGTTCACTTCAGCTTCAACATTCTGCCGGTCTGGAGTTTGTCGGATTCCCTTATCATGTTGAGTTGGCAAAGTCTCAAGACGCTTATTCCGGCTCTTCGGGCAATGCTCTTCGGTGTGTCGCCCTGGCGCACCACATAAGTGTGTTTCCCCGACAAGGATTTAGACGATTGTGAAGAGTGGGGGGTGTCGGAGATGTTTTCGGCGGCGAGATACCGGGCTTTGCCGGAGAAATCAAAAATCAGTGTAGGGTCGATAGGAACGCCGCCCATTCGAGCCTCGAAGTGAAGGTGAGGTCCGGTTGAGTTGCCGGTGTTGCCACCGATACCGACAGGAAATCCGGCGACAACGTCTTGCCCCTGGCTAACAAGGGAATATTGGAGATGACCATATAGAGTCTCCATGCCGTCGGGATGTCTGACCACGACGTAGTGTCCGTATCCGTCATGGTCGTAGGCAACTTTTTCTACGGTTCCGCCTATTGCAGCGCGAACAGTGTCGCCGATGCAGAGCCTGAGGTCAACGCCATGGTGCATTCTGTTGAATTGAGGTCTCCATCCGAATCTCGATGTTATGCCTCCCGGCACGGGACGGAAAAAACCGGAGCGAGCAAGGGTCGGGCGATTGCTCCAGTAATCCGATTCGTAGGAGTTTATTTGTGGAATAAAATAAGAGTGGTCGAAGGCGTTCAGCACATAGTCGAGAGAAGCGTGGAAAGTCATCGCATCGCAGACGCCTGACAGTATATCAAGGTCGAGTGGCTCCTCTTTAGGTTGATATTGGGGTAGCGAGTCGAATGATACAATCCTTGAGTCGGATATGATTTGCTGAGTGGTCTTTTGCGAAGCAGCGACAGCCGCCACAAGTTCCGAAAGGTCGTCGGCTCTCATGGCGGAAGTGCATGCGGCAAAAGATGCCGCAAGTATTATATAACGCTTGGTGATATTCAATTATACCTCCTCTTTCTCCTTCTCTTTGTTGTCGAGTTTTTTCTGTTTAAGTTCCTCAATCATAGGCTTGCCATAGAGGATCCATGCGGAGCAAGCCACGAAAGCAAGGAATACGAAGCCGATCAGGATCATTGGCTTCTTTGGCGACGATGGCCTTACCGGCACTGCAGCCGGCACGATGGTGGTATATACAGGAGTGTTTTCCTGCACTTTTGCTTTAGCGAGCTGCACCTGTTGGGCTGTCTGGTTGTAGAGGTTGAAGGCGAGAGTGGCCTCGTTTTCGAGACGTTCCTTTGTGGTCTGGGCGGAGTATAGAATCAGACCCTGATTGCGGTCCTGATAGTCGGCGTATTTCTGTTGGGCCTGATAATAGTTAGCTTTTGCCTCTTCATTGAGCATTTCGGCATATTCCAGATCCTGACGGGCCTTGTTGGTGCGGTAGTCTGTGATGTATTCGCGCAGACGATTGACCACGGTGTCGGCAAGAGTGGCGCTGACCATGGGATCCTGCATAGTGGTGGAGATTGTGATGACAGAAGTCTTGGTGTCGACGTTGGCGGTGATGCGCTTCGACAAAGTCTGGACAATCATGAACTCCTTCGGGGTTAGCTGGAAGGAATCTATCTTTTTGTTGGGGTCATCTTCTTCATCCGGGCCTCCTCTCAATGCACCAATTAGTTTGAAGGGCAGACCAAAGACTGCCGACCACCATGGAGATTTGATTTCGTCTTCCATATATTCCATCACGGTCATTTTCCTGTTTCCATCGATATCTTCGACCGGGACATCAAAGAGTCCCACGAGGAAAGGAGTTGACTCCACGACATCGGGGTAAAGCAGTGGGTTTACGGCATCGGTGCCGGCTTGTGCAGTTCCTCCTATTCCAACCAAAGAAGCCATTGCGCTCAGGCTGCCGCTGAGTTTCTGGTTGCTGCTGCTTTCCGGCACCAGTTTGACAGAAGTTTCATATTCCTTTGGGATGCTGAAAGCCACAATGACTCCCAGGACAGCGCCGATGAGACACCATATACCTATTTTTTTCTTCTGATGCCATAGCTTCATGGCAAGTTCAAGAAGGTCAATTTCCTGCTCTTCGTCCTGCTCTTCAGGTTGATTGTCGGCGTTCGCCTGCGAAGTGCGGAGCATTATGTCGTCATCGGTCTCTGAGTTATGTTTGTTGCTCATGATTATGCTTGGTTTTGAATGTTGCGAGGGCTATTTGGTCAGTGCCGTTACAGTGGCAGCCAATGTGGCAAGAGAGGACAATGTTGCAGTGATCTGGAAGATTGGAGTCCAGTCGAATCCCTTGCCCTTCTTTTTTGAAGGCACGATAATATGGCAGCCAGGGTCGATGGTTGTGCTTCCTTTGGCCTTGGCCACGGATCCGTTCATATATACCACGAAGGCTTTGCTTTTCTTGGCCTCCTCGCCGTAGCCGCCGGCTTGCTCCACATAGTATTTGAGTTTCTTGCCAGGCACGTAGACGACGGTGTTGGGGAACAGCACCTCGCCGGAGATTTGCACGGTGCTCTGCATTTCCGGCACGATCAGTTGGTCGCCGTCTTTAAGCACAAAGTCGTAGGTGGATCCGGGATCAGACAATGCCTGTTCGAGGTCGATGCCGACGTTGTAGAAGTCCTGCTTCTCAAGTTTTGCTATCTGCAGGGAGTCTTCCTTCTGCTGGATGAGGAGCTGGGATTTGTCGGTGATTACTTTCTGGGCCTCTTTCTGGGCGTTCTTGATAGATTCAATCTGCTGCTGCTTCTGCTCCTCGCTCATCTTGCGTTTCAGGTATGCGCCCTTGATGTATGCACTTTCAAGGAGTCCGCCGGCGCGATTGATGATTTCCGACACCCTTTCGTTTCTTGTCTGCAGCACATACTGGCCCGGAAATAGGACTTCTCCCTCGATATTAATGAATTCCTGTTTGTGGTAAGTCGGGCTTTTGTGTATATGCACCACGTCGTAGGGCATGAGAGTGAAGTTGGTATATTTGCTGTCGGAGTTGTCTCCGATAGGGAATGTAAACATCTCAGCAATCCGGGAAGTGGCGTTGGTAGCATTCTGGTCGACAATTCGGCGAGCTACCTCGACACGAGCCGTAGAAGCCCCTTCAAGCAGTCCACCGGCCTGAAGCACGAGGTCTTCCACAGTGGTACCGGCAGCATAAGGATATTCACCCGGAACGGCAATATAACCTGAAATTGAAAGAGGACCACGCTCTATAATTTTATTAACACTTGAAATTTCAATGATATCATTACGATTGAGAGGGATGTCGGCTATTAAACCGTCCATAAGATTGCCAATGTTGATGGAAACAATTTCAAGGGATCGATCCGGCCTTTCCCTATATATCAGCGCGCGATCAAGGTAAGCATCCTCGGCAAGGCCATCGGCACGGCTGATTAGTTCCTTGACAGTTCCTAAATCATCACTTATGGCATACGTTCCCGGACGATTGACAGCACCTCTTAACTCAACCTTGTTGGAATATTTATTTGTGACCTCACCTACAGTCACAACATCTCCATCATTCAGAGTATAAGACTGGAACTGTGATTTATCAACAGTATAGACAGTTTTTTCAGAACCATTCAGACGCTCTACTTTTACAACATCGCTATAAGCATCTCCGGCAAAACCGCCGGCGTATTCCAAAAGTTTTGAGAGACTTTCAGATGGCTTAAGTTCGTAATACATCGGACGTTTGACATTACCGGTGACGTTGATTAATTCAGAATAAGGAGATACGATAATCACATCGCCTTCCTGCAGTCTGACGTTTCCGGTGTCTTTTCCTTTGAATAAATAATCGTAAAGGTCGAGTCTTGAAACCACCTTGCCATTTCGCATGACCTGAATATTACGAAGAGTACCAATCTCATTAATACCACCGGCACTGTAAATGGCATGGAATACGTTAGAAAAAGGAGATAATCTAAACGAGCCGGGAGTTTTAACCTCACCCATGACATCAACTTGAATCGACCGGATATTTCCAAGTGTAAGATTAACATCCGTTTCAGTACCTACACCGGCATATTTTCTTGCGAAAATGTTCTTTATATGTCTATTAGCCTCCGCTATAGTCATGCCGTTGAGATAAACAGGACCAATCTGAGAAATTACAATTTGGCCATCCGGTGATATTTCCTCGCGCAGATTATCTTCACTGGCACCCCATATATCAATAATCACCTCATCGCCCGGTCCAAGTCGATAATTCTGAGGAGTCGCCATATTTTCATTTGGTTCAAACGATAGTAATGTGGAACTGAATACATCATGTCCGAATATAATTTTCTCCGGAATTTTATCCATGCCATTGTTTTCAAGCAAAACAAGCGAATTCGTCATCATCTGGTCGCTGGACATATCGCCTTCCATGAAAAGGGATTCGTCGTCCATAAACGCACCATTACTCAAATTTCTTGAATTGGAGCGAAGTCGGCTACTTGAGTTTCCACTGCCCTTGGCACTGCCTGATTTACTACTTCCCTTTTGTGAATTTTCGTATTGGGCTTTAATTCGGTTAATCTGCTCGGGAGTGACACCTTTTGCAATAAGTTCCTTACCTATCTCGTCCTGAGATTTACCGGCAGCAGCCTGGACCTGTATAAAAGAAATTACTTGACTGTCGGTAAGAGCCATTGCTGGAGTCGCTACCAAAAGCAATAATGGCACTAATAAGCGTGATACCTTCATATTCAGAATATAATTGTTGTCAGTGGTAAAATAATTCTACAATTTTTGATTGATTTACAAATAAATTTATCAAAATATGTTTTTGTGTATCTCAACAACGCATATTTTTTTGCAAAATTAATAAAAAAATTTGACTTGACAACAGTCCCATTGATTTTTAAGACTAAATTTTGTAAAAATATAAGAATCCATACAACTTTCAGTATTGTCACGGCACGCTCATACCTCTCCATAAGCATTGTCAACCACCCACAGATAAGACAAGCCCCTCGTTGGCAAGAATGGTGTTTTTGAAAACAGAATGGGACTCCTGCAGAAACAAATTGTCATCTTTGTATCTTGAAGAGTAGTGCCCGATTAGCAACTGCCCGGCGTTGGCATCGGCGGCCACGTGGGCAGCCTGCACGGCAGTGGAATGTCCGCGTTCCCGGGCTTTGTCGAGGTTGTCGCGGAGATAAGTTGATTCGTGGAAAAGGAGGTCCACTCCTTTGATCTTCTGAGTCAATTCAGGCATATAAGCGGTGTCGCTGATGTGGGCATAGCTTCTCGCGGGGGCCGGGTCTTTGGTGAGCAGATGGTTGGCCACAAGAGTGCCGTCTGGTTTGGTGAAATCCTGTCCGGCTTTTATTGCGTTGAAAGCCCAGACGGGCACTTCGTGGAAGTCGCACATGGCGCGGTCTATATGGCGCAGACGGGGTTTTTCCTCAAACACGTATCCCACAGTTGGGATTTTGTGGTTGAGGGGGATGGTGCGGACGCGGAGTGCCTGGTTTTCAAAGACTATTGCTTCTTCCGGGCGGATTACATGGAATTTTACATCTATCGGGAGACCTCGGTTGAAATATCCGAATATATCCGACAGAATCTCCTTGCCGTCTTGGAAGGTGTGGATAGTGATGTCGCCTTCAAGGCCGGAGAGGGCCATGGTGCCGATTAGCCCGGGGAGGCCAAACACGTGGTCGCCATGGAGATGGGTAAGGAAAATGTGGTTTAGACGCGAGAATTTCAGTCGCTGACGTTGGAATTCCTTCTGGGCACCCTCTCCGCAGTCGATCATGAAAAGATTCTCGCGGAAATCTACCACAAAGGAAGATGGATTATGGTTTGGGGATGGCTTGGCACTTCCACAACCTAAGACATGCACATCAAATGTCTCCATTATTTTCTCAGCATTTGTTCGTAGTCTTTGGCAAGACCACCGGTTCCGGTTTCCTTATAAAGAGAAGGCAGGTCATGACCGGTTTCCTTCATGACGGTGACGAGTTTGTCGAAGGATACGCGGTGGCTGCCGTCGGTAAAGGAGGCATACACATTGGCATCGAGAGCACGGGCGGCAGCGTATGCGTTTCTCTCTATACAGGGAATCTGGACGAGACCGCATACCGGGTCACAGGTCATGCCGAGATGGTGCTCGAGACCCATTTCGGCGGCATACTCGATTTGGGCGGGGCTTCCGCCGAAAAGTTGTGTGGCGGCAGCTGCGGCCATGGCGCAAGCCACACCGACCTCACCCTGACAACCAACATCAGCGCCTGAGATGGAGGCGTTGTGCTTCACCACGTTGCCGAATAGTCCGGCGGTGGCAAGGGCGTGGATCATCTGCGACTCGTGGAATTTGCGGCTTTCCCAGAGATGATAGAGGACGCCGGGGATCACACCGCAAGAGCCACAGGTGGGAGCGGTGACAATCTCGCCGCCGGAGGCGTTTTCCTCGCTTACGGCAAGTGCGTAGGCGAAAACCCGGCCGCGGCTCTTGAGGTTGTCTTTATAGCCACCGGCCTTGACATAGTAAGAGTTGGCTTTGCGCTGGAGGTTGAGGGGACCGGGAAGCCGCCCTTCGTGGTTAAGTCCACGCTCAACAGACTCTTTCATCACTCGCCATACGTTTGCGAGGTAATCCCATATCTCTTTTCCCTCGCATTGCTCCACGTATTCCCAGTAGGTATATCCGGTGCGTTCGCAATAGGCCATGATGTCGCTGATGGTGCTGATGTCGTAGATGTCGCCGGATTGGGTGAAGGGCTTGCCGGGTTCCTCGAGGGCACCGCCACCGACGCTGAAGACGGTCCATTCATCGGTGGGATTTCCGTTGGAGTCAAGGCTTCTGAAAGTCATTCCGTTGGGATGATAGTCGAGAAAGACATCGGGTCGCCAGACAATGTCAACCTGTTTGCCGGATTTGGAAAACTCGTCGATGATGGCCACATCGGTCATGTGTCCTTTTCCGGTGGCGGCAAGACTGCCGTAGAGAGTTACCTGAAAGTGAGAGGTTTCGGGGTGCCGGCTGCTGAATATTTCAGCGGCTTTGCGTGGACCCATGGTGTGGGAAGAGGAGGGCCCGGTGCCTATCTTGAATAGCTCCTTGAGTGATTTCATATCTTGTGTAGCTGAGGACTGGGGTGTATCTAAAATATGGGATGAATTCTCAAATAATTTGCAAAATTAATGTTTTCTTTTGATTCTTCTGCCCTTTTCAAATCATAATATTTCTTAAAATATCAAAAACGTTAGAGACTGCACCGATTTTTTATTAATTTTGCATCTTGAAACATATACACCAAAGAGATGAAAAGATTTATATTGCCTTTGGGTTTGCTGGCTTTGGTGTTGTCTTCTTGCGACACAAGCACAGGCGAATCCTATTCCACAATGACTTTCAATGAGTATAATCTCATTTCCGACCTTCAGAACACTGAGCAACCTGCCCAGATGTCGTCGGCAGAATATTCGTTGAGACTCAGCTGGACATACAATAGCGTAGAACTAAGCACATCCGACTTGATAGTCAACAATCAGAAAGTGTCGTTTGAAACCGACACGATGGCGCTCGTCACTTATTATATTGTGTCGGAATCGACCGGCTCCTATTTTGAGAATGGCGCGTTTGGCAAAAGCGGCAATGTGGGCATAGGCGCCACGGTCTCGGACCTTAGCGCGACATTCACGCCGGGTTCCTACAGTGTGACCAATATCTATGTGCCTGGCGTTGAGACATCCGCCAATCTGCTTGGATATAGGCTAATAATGGGATTTGATCTCAACGACCGCTACCATGTGCAGACGTTCTGGCCCGATTGCTATTATAAGGGCACGAGTTATGTGTCGGGGGAAGGGAGTTTCAGTACTACTGAGACCAGTTATCGGGTGATATTGAATGCGGAAAGTGGGACGGCCAAGGTCGTGATCTATTATCCTCAGTTGTCGTCGGCAGACTCTGATATGCCCAAGGCCATAGTGCTTGAGAGTGTGCCTATAAAGTTCAGCAACAAATACTATTATCTTGAGTCGGAAGCACCGGCGACGCAGGCGCTTGGGAGCAAGGATGGCTTGACAGCCCTTGTCGATACCGAGGAGTATAACATCACCAGCTTCTCACTGACGATGGGCGAGGAAGACCTGACGCAGGCCATCATCTCCTACAGGATTGATGGCAAGACAGTGACGTTTGATGGCTATTCGATAGTGAAGCCAACAAATTCAGCCGTTTCGTATTGATTTTAGACCCCATTTCATGAAATTTTATGGTCCAGGGTGCACAGCCTTGGCGAGGCATAAATGAAAAAAAACAAAAAATTGACGGCTTTATTTGGCAAATCCAAAAAAAATAATTAACTTTGCAGTCGCAAATGCGAAAGCAGGCGACTGCGGAGGCATTTGGAGTGATGCTCGAGTGGCTGAAGAGGCACGCCTGGAAAGCGTGTA
>CAYMBR010000011.1:0-45484 GCA_964388725.1 uncultured Sangeribacter sp.
GCCTGTGGCGGAGCCCAAGGGTTGATAGTACAAACTAATTCAAAACTCGGAAAAATTATGGCAGCAATTGATTATGGCCAGTTCCATGAGCTGGCGGAGCAGTTCAGGGGAGAGATGCCCCTTCAACAAAAGTTCATCCCGAGTTTGGGACGGTTACCGCTACAAATTGAAAATAATCTGGATTATTTTGGTCATTCCTTAAAATTTACTTAAATTTGCGCTATCAAGTCAATCCTTTGGATCCTGTGATGAACATTAAACGCTATAATTGATCATACCAATCCAATTAGTAGTATATGAATAAAACGAATCCATCCGCGTCTTAACCGGTCTTTGCCGGATCGACGTTGAGATTAAATCTTTGCCATCCATAATGTTATATTTTATCTTATTGACAAAAGTCTAAATCCGAAACTTGAGTTAGACCTTTTAAGATAGCAATCTGGACTACCAATAAATCTAACACACTAACATCATGAAGAGACTCAAATTGTATATGCTGCAGGCGGCAATGTGCATGACGGCGTCGGGATTCGCAGCCTCCGATAAGATTGACCTTGCAGGTGAATGGCAGTTCGGCTTTGGAGATGCCAAAGCATACAACGACGTGATAACCCTTCCGGGATCTATGCTGACCAATGGGAAGGGACGCGACGTTGACACCCACACCCAGTGGACCGGCTCACTCTATGACCAGTCATACTACTACGCTGAAATGTATGCCCCCTACCGCCAACCCGGCAACATCAAGTTCCCCTTCTTCCTTACCCCCGACAAGGAATACGTCGGCAATGCCTACTATAAGAAGACGATACAAATTCCAAAAGACTGGAAAGGAAAACGGATAACCCTATATCTCGAACGCCCGCATATCGAGACCACTGTGTCGGTCAATGGGCATGAGGTCGGTCATCAGATGTCGCTGTCAACTCCGCATGAATACGACATAACGGAGTTTGCCCGCCCCGGACAAACAAACGAAATTGAAATCCTCATCTACAACGGTATTGAAAACGTCTGCGTAGGCCAGGACTCCCACAGCGTAACCGACCAGACACAGGGCAACTGGAACGGAATTACCGGTGAAATATCACTCCAGGTATCCCCCAAGGACTCCTATATCCGCAACGTGCGTGTTTATCCTGATGTGAAGGCGAAGAAAGCTGAGATCGTAGTTCTGAGAGGTGGCACCTCCAAAAAAGTGAAAAAGTCGAAAATCACCGCAACTGCCGACAACGGCAAATTTCTTTTCAACACAACAAAACCCACCTTTGCCAATGGAGATACCCTCAAATTCGAAATCAATTTCGGCGATGAAATGCTGACTTGGGATGAATTTTCAACCCCGTTATATCACCTTACGGCATGCGTAGACAATGACACCGCAGAGACCACATTCGGAATGCGCGATATCTCCACCGAAGGGCGCGACATCCTCATCAACGGACGGCCAGCGTATATACGTGGGACTGTGGAGAACTGTTGCTTCCCTCTCACCGGCTATGCCCCTACAGATGAGGAATCCTGGGCACGGGTGTTTGCAAAGTGCAAGGAATATGGCATCAACATGATGCGCTTCCACAGTTTCTGTCCACCCGAGGCTGCCTTTGCCGCCGCCGACAAGGCCGGAATCTATCTTCAGCCGGAGGGCCCTTCATGGCCAAACCACGGAGTGAAACTCAACAGCGGAATGACAATCGACCAATACCTGATAGATGAAGGGAAAGCAATCATCGACCGATATGGCAACCATCCTTCATTTGTCATGATGGCGGCTGGAAACGAGCCAGCCGGCGGTTGGGTGAAATACACCAACCAATGGGTCTCTACCATGAAGGAATATGACCCGACAAAGATCTATTGCGGAGCATCCGTAGGCGGCGGCTGGGCCTGGGACGATGGCAGCGAATACCACGTGAAAGGTGGCGGACGCGGACTGAGCTGGGACAAGAAAATGCCAGGCTGTATGGACGACTACACATCCGACATAGAACTGCCACGCAATTTCAAGCCAACAGATGAAAACCCCGTCAACAATTCCCCCATCCTCGCCCACGAACAGGGGCAATGGTGCGCATTCCCTGATTTGAATGAGACCTATCGATATACCGGTCCCTATAAGGCCCGGAATTTTGAGATTTTTGCCGACCAACTGAAGAAAAACGGCATGGAGGAGATGGGAGAAAAATTTCACCTCGCAAGCGGACGGCTTCAGCAACTCTGCTATAAATTTGAGATTGAGCGCAATCTGCGCACTCCCGGCTATTCCGGTTTCCAACTGCTTGCACTCAATGACTACAGCGGACAGGGCACAGCCCTCGAGGGTGTGCTTAATGTGTTCTGGGATGAGAAAGCCTATACTGACACTCAGCAGTGGCAGGGATTCTGCAGCCCGGTCGTTCCATTGGCTAAATTCCCAAAATTTGTATTCACTTCCGGCGAGGAGCTGTCGATACCAGTAGAGGTGATGAATGCCTCTGCAAGCCCTCTTGAAAATGCGGAAATCACCTACTCCATCACCGACCATTCCGGCCAGGAGATAGCCAGCGGCACTCTTGCCCGCCAGGATATTCCGCTTGGGAAAAACCATCAGGTCGGGAGTATCCCCCTCCCAATAAAACCGATGACAACGACGACAACGACGACAACGACGACAACCACTCACACCCTATCAGTCAAGGTCGGAGACCATGGCCACAACTCCTGGCAATACTGGGTTTATCCCGAAGAAACCGCCATGGAGGTGCCTTCCGGTATCTACAAGACAGACTCTCTTGATGCGAATGCCATCGAAGTGCTCGAAAAGGGCGGCAATGTACTGATTACCGCCGGCGGCAAGGTGACTCTCGGCAGCGACATCACCCAGCACTATCTCCCCGTCTTCTGGAACACAAGTTGGTTTAAGATGCGGCCGCCTCACACCACCGGCGCATATATCGACAAATCGCATCCGATTTTTGCCGACCACGAATTTCTTACCGACGACTGGACCAACCTCAACTGGTGGGAACTTGTCAACCGTGCCCAAGTAATGAACCTCATCGAACTCCCGGCTGAATATCAGTCGCCGGTGCAACCCATCGACACCTGGCATCTAAGCCGCAAACTCGGTATGGTGGTGGAGGCGAATGTCCTGAACGGCAAGGTGTTTATGACCACAATGGATATCGACAGCGACCTTGACAACCGGGTCGTTGCCCGCCGTATGCGCAATGCCATCCTCTCCTACATGGGCAGCGAAAGTTTTGAGCCATCTATCACTCTTGCTCCGGAAACAATATCCGATTTCTTCACAAAGCAGACTCCCCCTGTAGAGATGTACACCAACGACACACCCGATGAACTTAAACCAAAACTGCAATAGCCACACATCTATGACCTTCAAAAAATTAATATTATTGTTTTGGGCTTTAACATCGCTCATCTCTTCAATCCAGGCCTCCTCTAATCAACAGGCAAGACTTGTGAATGACAATGGCGTAAGCCAACTAATCGTGGATGGCAAACCCTGGCTGATTCTTGGAGGGGAACTTGGCAACAGCAGCGCTTCTTCTCCGCACGATGTGGCTGCCATATTCCCAAAACTGCGGGAGATGGGGCTGAACTGCGTGCTTGTGCCCGCCTACTGGGAACTGATTGAGCCGGAAGAGGGTAAGTTTGACTTCACATCCACCGATGCCGTCATAGATGAGGC
This sequence comes from uncultured Sangeribacter sp., assembly GCA_964388725.1. Lineage (GTDB taxonomy): Bacteria > Bacteroidota > Bacteroidia > Bacteroidales > Muribaculaceae > Lepagella. Next base: position 3,695 of record CAYMBR010000011.1, read on the forward strand.
CATCCGAAACGACCTCAAGGTGGTTTCCCTCTGGTTTGGTGCTTGGAAAAACTCCATGAGTTGCTATGCCCCCTCTTGGCTGAAAGAGGACTACAAGAAATATCCACGCGCTCGTACAAAAAGTGGCAAACCGCTTGAAATTGCAAGTGCATTCTCCGAAAACGTATTCAAAGCAGACAGCACTGCTTTCACCAAATGGCTGAGCCATACCATCGAACGCGATTCACTCGGCACTGTGGTTATGGTGCAGATTGAAAATGAAATCGGTATGCTTGAGGATGCCCGCGACCACTCCACCCTTGCCGACAGGGAGTATGACAAGGGTGTACCTGCCGCCCTGACCAATCATCTTGCCAAAAACCGCAAATCCTTGCATCCCGGCATCCGCCAGGCATGGGAGGAAAACGGGAGCAAGAAGAACGGCTCTTGGGAAGACGTGTTCGGCCCCGGCATATATACCGACGAGTACTTCATGGCCTGGAACTATGCCAAGTATGTGGAGCGGCTTGCGAAGGCTGCAAGAAAGATAACGACCGTGCCGCTGTATGTGAATGCCGCCATGAACAGCCGCGGACGCAAACCGGGTGAGTATCCCTCAGCCGGTCCTCTCATCCACCTTAAAGACATCTGGCATGCCGCTGCCCCGACCCTCGATTTCCTTTCACCCGACCTTTATGACCCGGGATTCAAAAACTGGGTGGGCAGTTATGCCACCGACGACAACATCCTCTTCATCCCGGAAATCCAGCGATTCGAAGGGAATGCCGCGCAGGCATTCTACGTGATTGGGGAGCACAATGCACTTGGCCTTAGTCCATTCTCCATAGAAAACTCCAACGACGGACCCGAATCCTCCAATGTCAAGGGCTATAAACTGCTGCGGCAGCTGATTCCCATTGTCGCAAAGCATCAGAAAGCAAAAAATGGCAAGGTGAATAATATGAGTGGCCTATATTTCGACCATGACTCCACAACGAGGATAATCAACCGTGACGGTATGAAAATCACCGCCTCGCATTATTTCACTCTCCCCTGGGATCCTCGCGCAAAGAAAGCGGAATGGCCGGCTGCAGGCGGTATTTTGATACGTCTGTCACCGCGCGAGTATATCCTTGCCGGTTCGGGTATTGTAGTGAAATTTGAGAGTGATGAGGAGACTGACGACAACCGAAAACTCGGCGAAGACGGTTTTCTTGAATCCGGCTCATCCGAAACGGCCACTTCCGATAGGACGAAGAAAGAATCCACCCACCGTATCGGCATATCACACGTGGCGGAAGTGGAAATAGCCGAAGATGGCAGCATGACTCCAATCCGACATTTCAACGGCGACGAGACTCACCAGGGCCGCCATGTACGCATTCCCGTGGATGACTACAAGATCCTCCACATCCGCCTCTACGACTACGAATAAAATTAGGCTTACGCCCTCACGCACCTCAAAATACACATCTTGTGATATGACCATTGTTCGCAGCTTACGGAAATCTTGAATCGAAGCAAAGATTTGGTGGAGTGAGCGGGCGTAAGCCCAAGAATGTCCCTAAACATTAAAGTTTTTATGAACTGGAGTTTAAATCAAAAAAGCATGAAAAACGATAGAGACAATTTCACTCACCGCAATAATCGCCGCAAAAAAAATCACGATTACTGTGCCCCATGGAAATACCATATAACCAATTTTCCAGAGTCTTATTTCTTGAAAAGCTGTTCGATGGAGCCGAGGGAGGAGAGGACGGAAGTAGCCTCGTAGGGGATATAGACGGTCTTGTTGTCCTGTCCGGAGGTCATGGTCTTCAGGGTCTCGATATATTTCTGCGCCAAAAGATAGGCTGCCGGGTCGGTCTGGGATTGCGCCACAGCTGCTGCCACGTTGCGGATGGCATCAGCCTCAGCCTGTGCGCGAAGCACCTGTGCGCGGGCCTCACCCTCCGCTTTTAGGATGGCAGCCTGTTTTTCCGCCTCCGCCTTGTTGATCTGCGACATCTTCTGTCCTTCCGAACGAAGGATTACCGACTGCTTCTCACCCTCGGCATTGAGAATCTCGGCACGGCGGTTGCGCTCCGCCTGCATCTGTTTCTCCATCGCAACGCGCACACTCTGCGGAGGAGTTATGTCTTGAAGTTCCACACGATTCACCTTCACGCCCCATTTGTTGGTGGCGTCGTCAAGAATTGACTGCAGTTTTGCGTTGATGGTGTCGCGCGAGGTTAGGGTCTCGTCAAGTTCCAGTTCGCCGATCACATTTCTCAGGGAAGTCTGGGTCAGTTTTTCAATCGCATTCGGGAGATTCTCAATCTCATAGACCGATTTCTTGGGGTCAACAATCTGGAAATAGAGAAGCGCGTTGATTTCTGTGGTCACATTGTCGCGGGTGATCACCTGCTGCGAAGGGAAATCATAGACTTGCTCGCGCAGGTCGATGACGCTTGTCGTAGTGATACGATTGGTGTTGCACCGGGTGTAGATCACCTTTGGCTTGTCGATGAAAGGGATTATGAAGTTGAGGCCCGGCTGAAGCACCGAGTGGAATTTTCCAAGCCTCTCGACAACTTTTGTTTCTGACTGCGGCACGACCTTTACGCCGGCCATTATTACCACTACTACAAGGATGATTATCACTGCTGCGATTATAAGGGTATCCATGGTTTAAAGTTTAGAGTTTAGAGTTTATGGTTTAAAGTTTAGTTTGTTGGTAGGGGTTCTACAGAGAGGATGATGGAGTCGTAGCCGACCACTCGGACACTTTCGCCTTGGTGGAGGATGGTGTCTTTTTGTGTCGGACGCACTTGCCAGGAGTCGCCGTCGATTCGCACACGGGGCATTTCGGCAATCTCCACCTGTCCGGTTCTGCCGATCAGGGCATCCATGCCGGTGGCTGAATGTTCGCCACCCTTGTGAAGGGCCTTCAGCAATTTCCCTCGCCATCTATAGGTGAGCAGATAGAGCAGTGACGTGGCGACTATGAATGTCACTATCGTGACAATCCAGCCGGCACCCAAGAATGATGCGCACATCGCTATAAGAGATCCAATTCCCAAGTAAAGACATGTGGCTGAAAGGGTGAGGACTTCAGCTATCAGAAATCCCACTCCCAAAATAAGCCAAAAACTCCATATTGCCATCTTGCGTTAATTTTGAATTTTGAATTTTGAATCATGGGACACCGATAGCTATACTGGCTTAGTCGCCCCTGATTTCATCCTCAAAATTAATGAAAATTATTGACATTTGCAAAAAATATCCACATTTAGTTCATATTTTTCAAAAAAAATCATTAATTTTGCAGTATGGGGCAGGAAATGCCCGAAATCTGACTAACCTTTAACTAAACCATAATACATAAGAAATATGGTAAATTTCTCACTTGAGGGCAAAGTGGCTCTCGTCACCGGTGGCGTCTATGGCATCGGTTTCGCTATCGCAAAGGCTCTTCACGAGGCTGGCGCAAAAATCGTATATAACTGCAACACCCGGAAATCCATGGATCTCGGCATCGCCAACTATAAGGAGGCCGGTATCGACGCCAAGGGCTATCTCTGCGATGTCACCGACGAAGTGGCTGTAAAAGCCATGGTGGCCGACATCGAGAAAACCATCGGCGTAATCGATATCCTCGTCAACAATGCAGGTATCATCAAGCGTATCCCAATGACCGACATGGCAGTGGAAGACTTCCGCCAGGTGGTTGACATCGACCTTGTGGCCCCCTTCATCTGCGCAAAAGCCGTAATCCCGGGCATGATCAAGAAAGGTCACGGCAAGATTATCAACATCTGCTCCATGATGAGCGAGCTTGGACGCGAGACTGTCAGCGCATACGCAGCTGCCAAAGGTGGCCTTAAGATGCTGACCCGCAACATCTGCTCCGAATTTGGCGAACACAACATCCAATGCAACGGCATCGGCCCCGGCTACATCGCAACTCCGCAGACCGCTCCGCTCCGCGAAATCCAGCCCGACGGCAGCCGTCATCCATTCGATCAGTTTATCATTGCCAAGACTCCGGCAGGACGCTGGGGTACTCCCGAAGACCTCATGGGCCCGGCCGTATTCCTCGCTTCCGATGCCTCCGACTTCGTCAATGGCCATGTGCTATACGTTGACGGCGGCATCCTCGCTTACATCGGCAAACAACCCTAATGCAAATTTTCGCTGGGCGAAAATCGCAGTTTAAAGTTTGAGGTTTAGGGTTTAGTTTATCGGATTTTGCCACAAATAAACTAACCCCTAACCCCTAACCCTTAACCTAATATAAAAGTGAACGAGTTTAAAGAAGTTTCTGAAGGATATACCTTGCCGGAAGCCATCAAGGAGGCGCAACGCTGTCTGCACTGCAAGATTCCCGGATGCAAAAAGGGCTGTCCGGTCAGCAATGATATCCCCGACTGGATCAGTGAACTTGCCCATGGCAACTTCGGCAATGCCATACATATAATCCATCAGCGTAGTAATCTTCCGGCCGTTTGTGGCCGTGTCTGTGCCCACGAGCGTCAGTGTGAGGGCAACTGCGCCCTGGCCAAGAAAGGGACTGCAATCCATATCGGCAAACTGGAGCGCTTCGTGGCGGACTTCGACAGCGAGGCGGGATGGAGCCATGTCAACATGCCGCAAAAGACCCGCGGCAAGGTGGCCGTGATCGGTTCAGGACCGGCCGGCCTCACCATCGCCGGCGACCTTTCCCGCCAGGGTTTCAATGTGGAGATATTCGAAATGGGTCTTGAACCGGGAGGCGTGCTGATGTTCGGTATTCCGGAATATCGTCTTCCCAAGGAAGTGGTGCGTCGTGAGATTGAGAAAATCGAGCGTCTTGGGGTTAAGATTCACCTCCGCGCCACTATCGGTCAAAACCATACCATCGACCAGCTTTTTGACGAGGGCTTCGATGCTATCTTCATGGGCACCGGCACAAGCCGTCCGAAAACTCTCCCCATCGAGGGTGCCACTCATCCCGGAGTGCGCCAGGCCGTTTGGTTTCTGCGCCGCGTGAGTCTCTACAACAACGGCATGATTGGACGCGATGAGGTGGTGATTGGCGACGGCGACAAGGTGGCCGTGATCGGTTGCGGCAACACTGCCATGGATGCCGCCCGCACAGCCCTCCGAATGGGCGCTTCCGAAGTCAACATCATCTATCACCGCGACATCACCACCATGTCGGCCCTCAAGGCCGAATACGACGAGGCTGTAGAGGAAGGTGTGAAATTCATGTGGAACACTAATGTCATCAAGGTCAACGGTGCTGAGGGAATGCGATTGAAATCTATTGTGATTGAGCAAAACGGCGAACAGAAAGAGATGCCTCTCGACCGACTGATAATGGCAGTGGGTTCTGTGCCGGCTTCCCGTATCGTGGATTCCACCGAGGGCATCGACGTCGACGACAAGGGTTATGTGTTGACACGCGAGTATCCCTACGGTATGACCACCCGCAAGGGTGTCTTTGCCGGAGGTGATGTGACGGGTCGTCAGGCCACGGTGGTCCATGCCATGCAGGATGCCAAGAAAGTGGCTGAGGGCATCGCACAATATGTGGATGCCATCAAACTCATGGCCTCTATCGACAACGCTGCCCCCGCTGAGCCGAATTGAAAATTTAAAATTTAAAATTGGTGTCGGAATCCCCAGCGATTCCGGCACTTTTTCTATATTTTTGAGTGTATTTAAATTTTTATAAGAGTTTGATTATGGAAAGATTCAATATTTTTCGTAATTTTTGCATTTCAGGAATTATTTCTTTGGATTTCGTCGAAAGTTTTATTTATCGTTTTATAATCAAGATTTTGTATGTATTATCAGAGGATCATTGATAAATATCTTGAAGAATGGATGAACGACGCAGAGCATAAGCCTCTACTTCTTCGCGGCGCAAGGCAGGTTGGATGCAATATCCTAATTGCCCCGTCTTCTCGCAGAATGGTATCATACTGCAATTCTTCGCAAAATCGCTGAAACGACCCGAAAAAGTCCATCGGAAGTGTTAAAATGGCATTTTTGAGGGATGTTTGAGAGCTGAAACGACCCGAAAAAGTCCATCAGACCATTTTTATAAGATTTTTTTATTATCTTTGCAAATCAAAATTTCCAGCCATGATTATTTGCCTTCGTATAAAAAATTTTTATTCGTTAAGAGACGATGCCGCGCTTGATTTCACGGCAGATCTTAGCAGTAGGAGATCACAAGAATCTTTCCCTGAAAACTTAATTGAATTTTTAGGAGATAAGTTTGTCAATATAATAGGACTTTTTGGAAGCAATGCTGCTGGGAAATCCAATATTATAAAAGCAATCGACTATTGTAGAAATCTAATCTTGACATCTCACCTGAACAATGAGGGAGATGAACTCAACTATGTGCCATTCAAATTCTGCAATGGCAGTCCATCGGAATTCTACATTGACTTTGTCACCGATGGGATAGAATATGAATATTCATTCCAACTCAATGAAGGAAAAATCATTTCCGAAGAATTGTATTATTACCCATATAAAAGACGTTCAAGAATTTTCAGCCGGACAAACTCGGATACATACCAATTCAAAAAGGGAGTCATACAGAGGCCGAGTGAGGTGGTGGCCAATACCGGACCCATAACCCTATTTTTAAGCAGAGCAAGCTCCATGAACCGACAGATAGCCCAGACTGTATACAGATTTTTCCTCAATGAAATTGTTGTGGGGCTTGGTTCCTTTGACTTGTCCAAGATACCAGTCAAAGAGTTTGAATGCAACAAAAAAATACTGCTGAAGGGTCTTGAAATCAGCGACAGCGACATAGTTGATGTCAAAATGATTGAGACCGTACCCGGACAATACATGCTCCAAAGTTTCCATCGTGAGAACCCAAACATCCCGTTTGATTTTATAAAAGAGGAGTCAGAAGGCACAAAGCACCTGATGTCTATGCTGATGTTGATTCTTAACAAAATAACCATCGGCACTACATTTTTCCTCGATGAATTTGACCTTAAACTTCATCTTCGCTTGTCGGAATTCATCCTCAATTTAATAAGAGCCTCAGGAAAGTCACAATTGGTCTTTACCAGTCATAACCCACTGCTCATTGACAAGGACAGCCTCAGACCGGAACAAATTGTATTGGTCAATAAGCAGGCGGACGGCAATTCAGAATTCACCCCGTTATCCGATTTCGAAGGAATTGCTAAAATTTCCGATCCGCGCAAAGCATATCTGCAAGGCAGGTTCGACAGTGTGCCATATATCGGAGATGTTCGTGAAATTTTGTCAGAATTATCTGCAAAGTAATGAGACAGCGTAGGTTTCAAAAGAAAAAGACTCCCCGTGAGATCTTCTTGGTCGTTTGTGAGGGTGAGACTGAACGCGAATATGTAGAAAAGTTGAAACTTTTCTATCGTCTTCCTGTTGCGATCAAGACAAGGGTAAGCGGCAATAAAATCAATCAGAGACTCGTGGCTCAATACAAGACGGAACTTGGCATAGGGAAAGATGACAATTGCAAGATATTCTTTATCTATGATGCGGATGTTGATGAGATTGTAGATAAATTGTCCGCCCTTGATGGTACGCTTATTCTCTCGAATCCTTGCATTGAACTTTGGTATTTGCTGCACATCAAGGAATTTCACAATTCAAAAAAATCAAGCGACATTGTAAAAGAATTAATCAGTTCCCATGCAAAATGGGTCAATTATCACAAAGGCAAACTTATGCCGGAGCAGTCAAATCTTTTGATCGGCCAGCGCATGATTGCCTCAGAACGAGCGAAACAGTTAGTCTGGCATAAAAATCCTTCTACGAATATGCACGTTTTGGTAGCAGCTATGGAGGATGCCCAAAATCACTGAAACGACCCTAAAAAGTCCGTCGGAAGTGTTAAAATGGCACTTTTAAGGGGTGTTTGAGTGCTGAAACGACCCCAAAAAGTCCATCAGGCTGTTTTTAGGTCAGAACGATGCCCCCCAAAAAAAATTCCGGCATTGAAGGACTTCACTGTGACAATACACGGCCTTGATATAGAGAATAGCAAGTCAGACTATCCTATAACATAGATTCTTTAATTTCGTCTCTCAACTTTTGTCTTTCCGACTCTATTTTAGCCTCATGCATCTTCCGCTGAACCGGCATAAGAATATCAGTATTACAGTTATCTATAAGATAAAACTGAATCCATTCAAAATTAATATAAGTTGCACTATATAAGGCAGAATTGACCAGAAATATAAACTCATTGGCATCTTCGCTAAGACACAGCATGACCAGATTCTTATCGATTGAAATAACCTTAAGCATGCGACTCGATACCCCATCATCAATGACAATGGAAGAGTTTTCTTTTACATACTCCCACTTGTAGCGAGTGATTCTTCCATCCGTAGACATCAGCAGCTCTTTATCCTTACGGAAAATAAGACGATCCGTTGCTTTTATGTCATTATCAAATATCACCCATTCGTTTTTTTCAAGTAGTACTTCACCCTTAAAGAACTATTTGTCTCCGTATATCGGGTTCCACTATTTATCTTAAAAGTCTTCATATCCAACCTTGTAATTTATAATATGTTGTCATCGGAATATCTCTCAACTAATCCTTATTCCATACTTTCTGATTTGGAATTCCAGGGGCCAATTCCTAACAACGTGCCCTCCGTAGGAGGATAATCTATATAATCTCCGTGTCGAGCGGCTTCCTGACAGGACTTTCTCCAACTCTCCTGTTCTTTTTTGTAAAAATAAGGTTGCCATATCGTGACTATAGTCCTTAATATTAGATAAAATGGCCCTAACACTATCCAAAAGGGTATTGCAACTATCGTAAATACAACAGCACAACCCAAAGTCTCTAATGTCCATTGAGACTTCTCTGGTTCTATCATATTTGTAATTCAAGTTACGCAAGTTAAAAGATATCAAAATTTAGGGCTGAAGTGAAGGTTGGCGAAGACGGCAGCCTTACACCCATCCGTCATTTCAACGGCGACGAGACCCATCAGGGGCGTCATGTCCGCATCCCTGTAGATGACTACAAAATTCTACATATCCGCCTCTATGACTATCAATAATTGAGAATTGAGAATTGCTTTTGCTTGAGGGAAACCTACTCTGAATTCTCGGAAATTATTACTTGCGGCGCGGGGCGACGCGGTCGGGATTCTTGGCGAGGAAGTCTTTCCAGGATTTCGGACCTTTCGCAATGGCCGGCTTCTGCGCCTCATAGACATGCGTCAGGGCCACTGCAAGCGCATCAGTGGCATCAAGCATATCAGGCATCTTCTCTTCAGGAATGGAGAGGAGATGCTTCAGCATATTGGCCACCTGCTCTTTGGAAGCCTGCCCATTGCCAGTGACGGCCTTCTTCACATTCAGCGGCGGATACTCCGCAATTGGAATGTCCTTGGCAAGTGCAGCAGCCATGGCCACACCCTGTGCCCTTCCCAACTTCAGCATCGACTGGACATTTTTACCGAAGAACGGAGCCTCAATGGCCAGTTCATCGGGCAGATATTGCGTCACGAGCGCACTGACGCGCTCATAGATGCGTGCCAAACGCAGATAATGGGTCTCGAAACGATTCAACTGAATCACTCCCATGACAATCATCTCGGCCTTCCTTCCATTGACGCCGAGTATGCCATAGCCCATCACATTGGTGCCGGGGTCGATGCCCATTATTATCTTTTCGTATTGCAATTTTTTGGTTAGAGTTTAGAGTTTAGAAGTTTAGAGCTTAGAGTTTAGGATTTAGAGTTTAGGGTTTAGAGTTTAGGGTTTAGTCTTTCGGTGTGAGGTTAGGTATAGTTTCAGAAGAACTAACCCCTAAACTCTAAACCCTAAACCTCCTTTAGGATTGTGGCAAAGAAGAGGGGATTGGGGCCATGCCATCGGGCGTAGGACTGCATCAGTCTCTCGAATGCGGAATTGTTCCATTCGCGACAGTCCCTAAGGGAATCGAATTGCATCTGTAGGGAAAAGGTGCGGTCGGTGGATTTGTCGAAATCCTTGTCGCCGGGAATCCCCGCCACCATCAGGCAGCGGAAGTCGCGCAGCGACTCGGAGGCAGCGGCCAGCCGTCCCTCGCCATTTACCCAGTCGATAAAGCTCTGCTTGCGTGAAGCCGGGATTACTATGCTTATATTGAAAATAAAATTCATTTTAGTTTAGGATTTAGGGTTTAGAGTTTAGTTTTTAGGTTATTTATCGAAATGGGCAATATGCACATAAACTAAACCATAAACTCTAAACTCTAAACTAAAAAGCGATGAGAAGGCTGATGCCTTCTCATCGCTTTGGTGGAGCCTCTTGTCGGATTCGAACCAACGACCCCGAGATTACAAATCACGTGCTCTGGCCAACTGAGCTAAAGAGGCAAGCGGATGAGCTTACTACATCGCACCGCTCAACCCGCTACCCTTGCTTCGGTCAAGATCTGGGGGAGTTCACGGGGAGCTGGTCGTGTAGGACTCATCCGAATGCAAAATTACAATTTTTTTTCTACCCCACCAAATCTTTTAACGTTTTTTACGTCTTGAATGCTGGCGAGGCTGGTTGCGCCCGTGATTTTTCTTTTCCGCCTGTATCGGACGGTTGGGGTTGCCATCGTCGGAAATCAGTGTGAAGTCGAGTTGCTTCTTGTCGAGGTCGGCACGCGCCACCTGCACTTTAACCCTGTCGCCAAGAGTGTATTTCCTATGCGTCTTACGCCCGGTGAGACAGTAGTTTTTCTCGTCGTAGTCGTAATAGTCATCGGCAAGGTCGCGAATAGGGACAAGACCTTCGCAAAGATTCTCATCAAGTTCTACATATACGCCCCACTCCGTGACTCCGGAAATCACTCCGTCATAAACCTGACCAAGACGGTCTTTCATATATTCCACCTGCTTATAGCGGATAGACGCACGCTCGGCATTGGCGGCAAGCTGCTCCATGTCGGAAGAATGCTTGCACTGGTCCTCCACCTTCAGCTTGTCGGCACTTCTGCCCCCTTCTGCATATCTCTGGAGCAGACGATGCACCATCATGTCCGGGAAACGGCGTATCGGAGATGTGAAGTGTGTGTAGTATGGCACTGCAAGTCCATAGTGTCCCACATTCTGGGTAGTGTAGATAGCCTTTGCCATCGAGCGGATAGCAAGCATCGAGAGCATCGTCTCCTCACCCCGTCCCTTCACATCGCGGAGCATCCTGTTGAGACTCTTGTTGACTTCGGTGCTTCTCCCCTCAGCATTAATCTTGAAGCCGAATCTGGATGCGATGCTGCTGAGGTTGGACAGCTTATCAGCATCCGGGGTGTCGTGCACCCGATAGACAAAAGTCTTTGCCTTCTTATTCTTGGGCACCTTGCCGATTTTCTCAGCCACAGCTATGTTGGCAAGGAGCATGAACTCCTCGATGAGTTTGTTGGCATCTTTCGACTCCTTGAAATATACACTCAGTGGGCGACCGGTCTCGTCAATGTCGAAGCGCACCTCCGCACGGTCGAACTCCAGAGCACCATTGTCGTAGCGGCGTTTGCGGAGTTGCTTTGCGAGGCCATTGAGGGTGTTGATTTCCGTGGCGAAGTCACCTTCCCCGGTTTCGATGCGCTCCTGGGCCTCCTCGTAGGTGAAACGGCGGTTGCTCTTTATTACTGTGCGTCCGATTCTGGAATTAATCACGTTAGCCTGGGCATCCAGTTCAAAGATGGCTGAGAAGGTCAGTTTCTCCTCATCGGGACGCAGCGAGCAGATGCCATTGCTGAGATGCTCGGGGAGCATGGGGATTGTGCGGTCAACGAGATAGACTGATGTGGCGCGTTTTTGAGCCTCCTTGTCTATGATGCTGCCGGGGGTCACATAGTGGGTTACGTCGGCTATGTGGACGCCCACCTCATAGTGACCATTGGCAAGGACTCGGATGGAAAGTGCATCGTCGAAGTCCTTTGCGTCGCGCGGGTCGATGGTGAAAGTTGTGATTCCACGGAAATCCTCGCGTTTTGCCACCTCCTCGGGAGTGATTCCGGCACCGATTTTGTCGGCTGCCTTCTCCACTGCCTCCGGATATTTATATGGGAGGCCGAACTCGGCAAGGATAGCATGCATCTCGGCATTGTTTTCACCTTTCCGGCCAAGTATATCGACTATCTCGCCACGGGGACACATCTCCTCATCTTTCCAGACTGTGATTTTTGCAATCGCCTTGTCGCCAGTCTTGCCACCTTTCAGTTTGTTGCGGTTGAGAATGATGTCGGCTGCCAGATATTTGGAATCGGGTACAAGTCGCGCACCATTGCGATCCACAATCAATTCTCCGATAAACACCTGCTCTTTTGCCTCCAAAATCTCAAGCACTTTTGCTTCCGGCTCCACCCCCTTGCGGGCAGCGGAGATCATCACACGCACCTTGTCGCCGTTGAGGGCATGCATCGAGTTGCGCTCTGCCACCATAATCTGTTCGTCGTCGATGAGGACAGCATTCTTGCCATTGGAGCGGCGGACGAAGAACCCGACGTTTTCCGAACCGCGGTTGGAGAGCGCCTTGTATCTGCCGAGGCTCACTTCCTGGATTATGTCGTTGGCGGCCAGTTCGTCGAGCAGATTTATGACATCCATGTGGAAATCCTTCGCATCGATAGCGAAGGCAATCTGCTTATAGTTGAATGCCTGGCGGTTTTCTTTCTCGAGGAATGCTATTATCTTGTCTTGCAGTTCCGCCTTCCGCATTCTCTTCGACGGCTTGCCTGAATTGGATTTTTTCATAATAAATATATTTGTGGCCCATTTTGCTTTTAGCTTCGGGCAAAATCAAAAATAAGTGGAATCTCTACTATTATAACATTCAGGCAGCTCATCTTGTTTTATGAGATGAGACCTTAAAAGAGGGTGCCGTAGGAGGCGCGGTCGAGGGCGCGGTAGCCGATGGCTTCGGCTATGTGGCGGCTGACAGCATCAAAGCCGGCCGAAGAGTTTTGCTGTCTTAACACACATCAAAATTTGGAATGCATTGAAAAAAGTATTATCTTTGCTTCAAAATAGATAAATATGTCTGAAAAGGAGAAATATTTGATTGTGGTAAATGCATTAAGAAAAAAAGCTGCTGAAATCCTTCCAAAGGGTTCTCAAGTGGCGCTTTATGGATCAAGGGCCAGAGGCGATAATCGTCCCGATTCAGATTGGGATATTCACGTGCTAATCCCTGGCGACGAAAATTTGCCATTGACTTTATGGGACAAAATTGCGTATCAATTGGAATTGGTAGGACTTGAATTTAATGAACAAATTTGTGCTCGAGTATATTCCTTTGCAGGATGGCTGAAGCGTAGTTTTCTCCCTTTCTATAAAAATGTAGAACACGACAAAATAATTATATTCCAAAACTAATATTTTATGACATTATCCCCGGAAGATAGAAAAGCCATAATTGACTATAGAATAGAACGTTCACATTCAACCATAAAAGAGGTTGAATTTATCATCACTGGCAAATTTTGGAATCTTGCAGCCAATAGACTTTACTATGCTCTATTTTACATTTGTGAAGCAGTGTTGTTAAGTCGTCAACTTACAACATCCAGTCACGCCGGAGTAAGCCGCATGATGAATCTTCACTTCATAAAAGAAGGGTTGCTTTCTGAAGAAGAAGGCGCTTTATTGGCTCGACTTTTCAGAATGAGACAAACCGGTGATTATGATGACTTGTGGGATTGGACAGAAAAAGACATCATGCCGTTGCTCCCAGACACTAAAAAGCTAATAGCCAAAATAGAATCATTAATTGAATAAGAGCTCAACCAATGAGCAATTAGAAAAGGGTGCCGTAGGAGGCGCGGTCGAGGGCGCGGTAGCCGATGGCTTCGGCAATGTGTCGGCTAAGGACCGGGGCATTGACAGCTTCTTCAGCCGCCATGGTGGCTGAATAGTCCAGATCGGCAATGGTGCGGGCCACTCGGAGTATGCGGTCGAAGGCGCGGGCACTCATGTTGAGTTTTGTCATCCGGTCTTTCAGTTTTGCCAAGCCATCCTCATCTGGCCATGCGTAGGTATGGAGCAACCGGGAATTCATCTGCGCGTTGCAATACACCTGCTTCTCATTTTTAAAGCGCAGCGTCTGGATTCCCCTTGCGCGAATGACACGCTCTCGTATGCTGAGGCTCGACTCTCCAGGCTGGAGATTGGTCATGTCGTCAAATGCCACCGGCTCAATCTCGCACTGGATGTCAATGCGGTCCAGAAGTGGTCCGGAGATGCGGTTCATGTATTTTGCCACAGCTCCCGGAGCACAGGTACATCTCTTTGTCGGATGCCCATAATAGCCACACGGGCAGGGATTCATCGAGGCCACGAGCATAAACGAGGCCGGATAATCCACTGTGTATTTTGCCCTTGACACAGTGATGGTGCGGTCTTCTATCGGCTGACGAAGCACCTCCAACACCGACCGGGAAAACTCTGGGAATTCATCGAGGAAAAGGACTCCATTGTGGGCAAGGGAAATCTCGCCGGGCATGGGATTCACACCTCCCCCCACAAGGGCCACCGGCGAAACCGTATGGTGGGGAGTGCGGAACGGCCGCTTTGTCATCAACATCGACCCTCGCTGCAATTTTCCCGCCACAGAGTGAATCTTTGTTGTCTCCAAAGCCTCTGCAAGACTAAGCGGTGGAAGAATGGATGGCAGGCGTTTTGCCATCATCGACTTTCCAGCACCCGGTGGACCAACCATCAGAAGGTTATGACCACCGGCACATGCCACCTCAAAAGCCCGCTTCACGCTCTCCTGACCCTTCACCTCCGAAAAGTCAAAATCAAAGTTGTCCGCTTCCGCAGCGAAAATCTCACGGGTATTAATCACAGTGGGTTGCAATTCAGAAGTGCCGACAATTACTCCGACAGCTTCTGCAAGATCCTTCACGCCAAACACCTCAACCTGATTCACAATGGCTGCCTCAGTGACATTTGCTTCCGGCACAATCAACCTCTTGAACCCCATCTGTCGCGCCTTTATAGCCATCGGTAGAGCCCCCTTCACCGGAAGCACCGAACCATCGAGTGAGAGTTCGCCCATGATCATATACTCCGCAAGATGCTCGCTCGGAATCTTCTCGTTTGCCGCCAACACCCCGATTGCCATGGGGAGGTCGAAAGCAGCCCCCTCTTTCTTCACATCAGCCGGTGAGAGATTGATCACAGTGTTCTTGTGAGGGAAACCGATGCCGCTATGAGTAAGGGCCGTCGTAATGCGGGTGTATGCCTCCTTTACGGCGGTGTCGGCGAGCCCTACAATTGTAAATAAAGTGCCTTTGCTGACTGATGTTTCAATTGTGACCACTATGGCGTCTATGCCTGATATGGCAGCGGAATATACTTTGGCGAGCATCTGGTGTTGGGGTGAAGTTAAGAGTTTGGAGTTTAGGGTTAGGGGTTAGGTCCGGGGTTAGGATTTCTTCTTTTGGGAGGGGGATTTGGAGTCCATTTCCTTGCGGAAGGCGGAGGTGGCATCTTTTAGGGAACTGCCGGAATAGACATCAGAGCCATCTTTTTTGATGACGACATACCATGGGGCGCGTGTCACTCCAAGACTCACCAGATCCCGATCTACAAGACCCAGGGGAACCCAAGCCTTGACTACATTCTTTATCGAGTCTCGGCGCATCGTAGTGCGCCATACCACGCTGTCGGTCATTAACCCAACATGGCAAATGATCCGCTTTGCAGAATCGGGATATGCCTTGACCAAAACTTTTAAAGAATCGATGGCTTCATCCCTTTCCGAGCCTTTTTCTTTATAGAAAAATAGAAGCGATGCCTTTGCTTTTGCAAATTGAAGGGTGTCAGTGCCGTTGTCGTCGGTGCGGACAATGATTTGCTTCAGTTTTTTCCCCTTGGTGCGGGTCAATTTGCCATCGGCATCTACCTCAAACTCCACACCGAGCAAATCTGCGCATCCGGCCATTTCAATTAGCTGTTTCGGTTTGGCATTCTTGTCAATCATATTCCAAAGCCTGAGAAAACCATCCGGATCCTCGAAGCGATTCCAGTCTGTAAGTAATACTAAAGTTGAAAGTTTATCATCCTTGTTGGCTTTCACAAAATCTGATATGGCTTTCTTTTTGCCATCTGTAAATTCCCCCCGCGATTTTGTCAGGACATCGGCATTCTTATTTCGCCAATGACTCCAGTTTTCCGAAATCTTGTTGCCCTTCACAGTCCAGGTGTTCATATCAGATTTATCACCGGAGATGACAATCTTATCTCCACGCTCTGCATAAATCGCTATTGAATTGGAGGTGGATACATCGCGTATGTAAATTATCGTGGGGCGTCCGGCTGCACATTTCACATCTGCCACCCCGTTTTGCACAGAAGCCACCGACTCAATCCATGACCCCTTTTTTGAATCCCATGCGTAATAATCCACAATATAGTTTCCAATGTGGTCTTTGGGAAACTGGAATTGGATGCTGAATTCACTTTTGCCGCATCCGGCAAGTAGGAAAAGCATCAAAAGTGTCATTATAATTGTTCGGGTAGTCTTCATGCCACAAAATTAACAAAACTTCCCCACTTATCCAAATAAAACTACAATGCCCCCTGCTCTATGAGATGTGCGATCCGGTCGATGGTGGCGTCCTCATTGTTTTTGTCGGGATTGAAACCCGCTTTCATGTTCATGCCGAAAAATTTGCCAAACGTCTGCCAAAAACCGGCTCTGAAACTTCCCAAGAAAGCCTTGACGATGCTGAAAGAGCTTTGGTCGGTCTCCCGGTTGATAAGTTTTAGAAGAATCTTGCCCTGATTCTTTGTCATGGTTTTCACCACCGGCTTATACTGCTCGAAAATATCCTTCTCAAGATTTTTCAAATGCTTTTCCCGTGTCTTTTCATCGGGAATGGTCTGGATATATTCGTAGGTTTCGCAAAGTGTTGCGAAAGCGAGTTTTGCGTAAGGAAGTGTCTTGCGAACATCGCGTACGGTGCGCCAATAGAATTCCTCTTGCTTCTTATTCTTGAATTTCATGGGGGGATACACATAAAAGTCGTTGAAGACTGTCATGCGCACCAGATCGCCATATTCATCTACAAAGCGGTAGAAACCCCTCACCGGCTTGATGGTGATTTTCGGATTCTCTTCATATTCGGGTATGGCGGCCCGGCTTCCGAAGGCAACGGAAGCGATCAGCAATACCAATATGAAGCGAAGCGATTTCAAAATTCAAAATTATATAAGCAGAAATAGGGTGTCGGGACCGAGACGGAAAAGAGGCTCGATTATGGAGTGACGGAAATCGACCTTCCTCGAAATTCGACTCCTTATATCGGAATATCTGTCTGGTTTTGACATCTTCATGCTTTCTAAATCATTGATATTATTGTCATAATTGATACTTGCAAGTATATTTGCAAGCAATTGATGGTTCATTTCAGCCAACATTTTGGGATAATGGGCTATTATCTCCTCAATAGTGGGAAAGAAATGCTGAAAATACGGTTCCCGACCGTAGGCTGCCTCTATTGCCCCAAGATGAATCCGTGTCCAGTCGCCATGCGCGGAAATCTCAAGCTGTGAGGGTTTCAACCTCTTGGCAGCGGAAGACCCGCCAACCACCGGGACCGTCAGCACCATTCCCTCCGGGGAGTTTGACTCTATCAGAGTGCGAGTGTATTCCCGAGTCTTCATTTTCATCCGCGCCACCATCCATGTCAAGGAGGGAAGATAGGGAGCGTCCGACGTCACTTCCATTTCGTTTCCTTGTCGGGGTTTGCATTGCGCAGAATGCGGTCCCACCGAATCTTGCCGTCGAAAAGACCTTTTTCCTCGTCGAAGGAGGCAAGGATAAACATCGGGCGGCCGACTATGTGGTCTTCCGGCACGAACCCCCAATAGCGGGAGTCGGCGGAGCGGTCGCGGTTGTCGCCCTGCATCCAGTAGTAGTCCATCTTGAAGGTATATCGGTCGGTCTCTTCTCCGTTGATATAAATCTTTCCATCCTTCACCTGGAGGTCGTTGCCCTCATATACGCTGATAGCCCTGCGATAAATAGGGAGGTTATGAAGCGTCAGATGCAGGGTTGAACCCTTCTTGGGAATCCAGATTTCACCCATATCGGAACGCGTCCAACCATAAGTGTTTCCGAGTGGGAACATTCCTCCGAGGTCATAGAACCCTGTCTTGGATTCCTTCACAATCTCGCCATCCACCTGCGGCCAAGTCTCCACAATTGCCTTTGCCTCTTTGGTGAGCGGCACATCATAGAACATATAGGGTATCCCATCCACTGCTATCGGAGCATTTCCATGATCTTCGGCACGCACCCCGATTTCCTGCCACTGCTCGTCGGGTATAATTCCCTTCACCGGAATGACGTAGTTGTATTGCACATTGTCGGCATCCTCAATGGGTTCTCCATTGATATAAATCACGTCGTCCACTATCTTCAGCCGCTCGCCGGGGAGTCCGATGGCACGTTTCACATAGTTTTCCCGGCGGTCAACGGGACGGACCACAATGTCGCCAAACATTGACTTGTTTGCTTCAATATATGCCTTGGGATTCTCCACGCCACGGTTTGCAAGTTCATAGCAAATCTGATAGTAGTCGGGGTTCTGGATCTTTGTGGCCACGGTGTCTCCGTTTGGATAGTTGAATACCACGATATCACCTCGCTCAATGCTGCATATACCGGCCAGACGGTGGTATTTCAGTTGCGGCTGGTCGATATAGCTCTTGCAGTTGAGCAAAGGGAGAGTGTGCTGGGCAAGCGGGAAGTGAAGCGGTGTCTGCGGCACACGCGGTCCGTAGATGGTTTTGTTGACCCAAAGATAGTCGCCCACAAGTAACGACTTTTCGAGCGACGAGGAAGGTATCTTATAGTTCTGACCTATGAATGCGAAGATGAAATACACCAGCACCAGGGCATATACGATTGCATCAATCCAGGAGCATACTGTCCGGGTTGGTTCCTTTGTCTTTTTCCACCAGCTCCAAGGGATATATTGGGTGATATATATGTCTATGAGCAGCAGCCATATAAGCAGCAACCATGGGTTGCCCATCCAGATAACCCACAGAAAGAAAACGGCGGAAACTATGCCGAAACGCACCCATCTTGTGGTGCGCACCTTGGAAAGACGTTCGCGAAGGTCAGTTAAAAAATTGCTCATAAAGTGATAACGAGTACCTAATATGGTTTATTGTTTAGGGTTTAGGGTTTAGGGTTTAGGGTTTAGTGTTTAGTTCGTTTGAGTTCTCCGATAAACTAAACTCTAAACTCTAAACCCTAAAATTTATACATGTCGGCGGTTGTGAAGAAGCCGGGCTGAGGATGACCGAGTTTGATGCCGGCAATGGATTTCTTCTTTGTCTTGTTGTAGAGCCATTCGGCGGCAAGGACAGCACCGAGTGCAAAACCCTCGCGGCTCTTTGCCGAATGGGATATGGTGATTGTGTCCACCGGCGAATCCCAGGTCACGGTATGGATTCCCGGCACTTCTCTCTCACGTTTGTGGGAGATATAAAGCACTCCCCTTTCAGGTTGCTGCTCTGTGGAGGCCTCGCCAACTTTTGTCTCCACGCCCTCTACTTCCATATATACAGGCACTTTCTCCTGCGGCTCCTTCCAGGAAGTCACCCGGTCGCATCCGGCGATGAGCTGTTCGGCTATTGTGATTGCAGTGCCCGATGGATGGTCGAGTTTGTGGATATGGTGTATCTCTTCAACACTTGGAGTGTACATCGGGTAATCATTCATTATCTTGGACAGATAGCGGTTGACAGCCTCAAAAATGTTTACTCCGACGGAGAAGTTGCTGCTGTAGAGAAGTGTACCCTTACCACTGTCGCAGACTGCCTTCACGGCATTGAGGGAGTCAAGCCATCCGGTGGTGCCGCATACCACCGGTATTTCCGCCGAGAAACATTTCAGCACATTGTTGACAGCCGCAGTCGGGCTTGTAAATTCTATTGCAATGTCCGACTTGCGGAATGGTTTTGAGTCAATGTCGATGGTGTTGTCGGCATCTATAATCACGCTGATCTCATGACCGCGCTGCTTTGCTATCTCTTCGATCATACGGCCCATCTTGCCGTAGCCTATAATTGCTATTTTCATCTTTAGTTTAGGGGTTAGGGGTTGGTTTTTATACCATTGTTGCATTGATTAGAAGCCGAATGCGATGTTGTCGATATAGAGGGTTAGCCCTTCCGTGCCTATGAATGCCTCTCCGCAGGAAGCGGATGCCATCATCAGGACATGGGTGGGAGTGGCATTCTCGTCGTCCCATCCCACTTCATGCACCGACACGAGTTTTCCTTTTGAGTTGCGGGCATAATAGGCTTTGTCGCCATCAAGCAGCCCCATCCATGGCTTATAGAATGATTGCTTTGTGATGTCGCCATAATGGATTGGAAGCTGATGCTGTTTGGTCCAAGGCACAGACTTGTTGTAGCGTTCGCGGCCGGTGCCTACGCGCTTGGCATAGATATTGCCATTTTCATCTTCCCAGCGGCGCTGAAGCAGCACATATACCTCGGCATTGTCGCGTCCCTGAAGGGTTTTCTGGCTGCCGAATCCGGTGGATTTGGTGCGGGTGTTGACATTGGGCATCTCAATGGCGTAGTCATACACGAGGGCCTTCGGCCGCTTGGTGTAGGGCATACCCATCTCCATCTTGGAGTAGGGGCTCTTGGTGGAGGATACCGGCTCGCTGAGTTCTCCGAGATAGATGGACCCGGCCACCATCACGTCCATGTTGACAATGCCGAGGGCCTTGACATGCTCCATCTTTGCGCTGCATTTGGCCACAGTGCTGCCTCCCATCTTCGCCGGCTCCACAGTGCTCGAACCTTTCACCACTCCGCACACCTTTGCGTAAGCGTTCGATGTGGCCCAGGGTGAGCCTCCCATGTTTTTATAGGGCTTGTTGCCGGTGATGGTGGCTGTGGGGGCAATGGCATAGAGAGTCTTGTCGTTGCCTCCGATTATTTTTGACTCGGTGATGTTGCGCGTCACCCAGTTCTCCATATTCCCATATTTTATTGGTTCAAGCCGCAGGGCATGAGACCACAATGCTGCCACTCCTATAGCGAGGATAGTCAGTATATGTCTTTTCATAGCGGTTCGAATATTTTAGCATTGTTAATAATAATTTCTTTCAAATTCTTTTGCACGGATTTCTCCATGCGTGATATTATCTCGTCGATTGACAGTTGCGACTCATCTGTTTCCGCCAAAATCCGGTATTCGGGCGTAATGTCGAGGGTTTCGGGATTGAACTTCTCTCCAAAGCTCAGATAGCAGCCGGCGTTCAGATAGATGGCGGCGATCGTCGGCTTGTTGCGGAATCCATGGATTATCCAGGGTTGATGCGGATTTATATCCCTCTTCAAGCCTACAATTATGTCCTGGGCCTTGACGGAATGGATCACGAGTGGTTTCTGCAGCCGCTCAGCCAACAAGGCTTGCCTTCTGAAGGCCAGCATTTGGGTGGCGAGTAGTCCTCCCTTTGGAATGTCAATTCCGCATTCCCCCACGGCCACCACTGCCGGATTGGCAGCAGCAGATACCAACTCCACCCACATCTCTTCTTTGATGCGCATTGATTCGTCGCAAAAAAGGTCGAGATGCCAGGGATGAAGCCCGACAGACCATTTCTGATCCGTCATCGGCATGAAACCTACCGGAGATGCAGAAATAATAGCTTCCGGTGCCGGATATGGCCTGTGGGTGTGGCAATCTACAATCATATTTTAATAACAATTAAAGAGGCTATTTTTCTTAAACTGAAGACTTGTCGAAAATCATCATAAATCGCATTAAATTTTAATCAGCTGATTCTTAATGTAATATCAAATCGTTGTAATTTTTTTTCAAAAAAGTTGCCGAAAAATTTGCACAGTATGAAAAAAGGTTGTAATTTTGCACTCGCAATCGGGAACAAGCCCCGATAGCAAAACGGAATAATCCAAATCCAAGGAAAATTGGTGCGGTAGTTCAGCTGGTTAGAATGCCGGCCTGTCACGCCGGAGGTCGCGGGTTCAAGTCCCGTCCGCACCGCCGAGGAGAGAGGAAGAGCAGCATGGTCAACTTCGGTTGCCGGCTGCTCTTTTTCGTTGTTCATCGGGGACTAAGTTTTTTCAGCACAGTTGCTTAAGTATATGGGTCAAAATGCTTTCTCTATATTCATCATACGGATACGGAACAAGGTATACAACTAAAAAAAGACCGACAAATATCGTTAATATAACGACTATCCCAATCCAAGACAGTGAATTAGGTATGTCACCCAACAACATACGAACTTTTTTAGAACGTAACTGATTATCTTCTACGTCATAATTCATTTTTTAATATTTATATCAACTTCATTCATTTTAACTACCCAATTCCAACTGATTCCGAACAAGATTATAATATGCTCCCCTCTTGCCAATAAGATTTGAATGTGTACCTGATTCTACCAATTTACCTCTATCCAATACTATTATATGGTCTGCATCGCAGACGGTCGATAACCGGTGGGCAACAACCACTACGGTTCTACCTTTATAGAATTCGTTAAGATTTCTAACAATTTCAAGTTCGTTTTTCGCATCTAGAGCATTTGTAGCTTCATCAAGGAATATAAATTCGGGATTTTTGTAAACTGCACGTGCAATAAGAATTCTTTGTTTCTGTCCCTGACTTAATCCATTGCCGTCCTGTCCTATTTTAGTATTGTATTTTAATGGAAGAGTCATTATATAATTATGAATATTAGCAATTTTAGCAGCATTAAGCAATCTTGAATCATCGATGGGGCCATCATCCACGGCAATATTGCGAGCTATTGATTCAGAAAAAATTTTCCCATCCTGCATAACCACTCCACAATGATTTCGCCACCATTTCAGATTATATTCTTCAATGTTCGTCCCCGCTATCGATATAGAACCTGACCGGACACGATAAAATCCTAGAATCAGTTTAATTAACGTGGTTTTTCCACTTCCTGAAGCACCGACGATAGCAGTAACCTTTCCATTAGGGATTTCAAAAGAAACATCGGAAATAGTATCTTTCAATGCATGCCAATCATACTTGAAAAATACGTTCTGTAAGGAAATAGACTTTACATCTTTGAATTGGATGAGCTTTGACTCACGCGTTTCCTCATTGCCAGCAGTGTGAATCTCATTTATTCTCTCGAGAGATATCTTCACATCTTGTAGTGAATAAATAAAAGACATCAGTTGCTCGACAGGAGAGTTCAGTTGTCCAATAATATACTGAACCGCCAGCATTGCTCCAAGTGTCATATCTCCATGAATTACCGCTGTCGCAGCCGCCACAGTAATCACAATATTTTTTGCTTCATTGATGAAAATCGAACCCGCCTCCTGTGTTTGCTGGAGTTTTAGATATTTCATCTGCAAAAGAAATAAATCTGCTTGAATATCCTCCCATTCCCATCTCCGGCGGCGCTCGCAATTTTGAAGTTTTATCTCTTGAATGGAAGTTATAAACTGATATGTCTTGTTTTGATTGAGCGCATTCTGCTCAAACATTTCGTAATCGATAACTTTCCTTCTATGCAGAAAAGACACAATCCAGATTCCATATATGACACTCCCAATCAAAAATATCATAAATATTTGAACATCGTAAACATACAGTACCACTCCAAAAATAATAAAACTTAAGGTTGAAAAAATAGTACCCAATATCTTCCCTGTCAAAAAATTCTGGACTCTGCTATGATCACCGATTCTCTGGAGAAGATCCCCAATCATTTTTGTATCAAAGAAAGCCATTGGCAATTTCAACAACTTGATGAAAAAATCACTCACCAATGAAATGTTGATACGCATTGATATATGCATCATCAACCATCTACGGATAAAATCAGTAGAAGTTCTGCCGACAATTATCATTAATTCTCCCAACAAAATAATCCAAATCAAGCTAATGTCTTTATGGCGAATTCCCAGATCAACAATGGCCTGCGTCAAAAACGGCATTATAAGCTGCAACAAACAACCGACCAGCAGACCAAGAAAAATTATTAGAAAATGTTTTTTATATTTCTTTATATAATTCAGCAGAAAACCAAACGATCTTTCATCTTTTGCAGTATTGTCTGTTTTATGATAAGTACTATTCGGTTCTAAGAATAGAGCAATTCCTTTGTTATCATCATGTATGAACCAATGACTTCCGAATTCCACAAGCGACAGCTTGTATTTCCCCTTTGCCGGGTCTGCGATATGAAAACATTTCCCATTCTTGGAAACCCGATACAACACTACGAAGTGATTTTGATTCCAATGAAGTATTACGGGAATGTTAGATTCTGAAAGATAATGACATGAAATTTTCATTGCATGACCCGAAAGACCTATTTCGCTTGCACCATCGACAATTCCCTTAAGAGAAATTCCTTCTGCTGTAGGGAGACAAACTGTCTGAAGCATTGACAACGATGTGCGAATACCCCAATAATCAGCCACCATGCGTAGACATGCGACTCCACATTCCATAGAATCTCTTTGTTTGGTGAATTTAAATGATTTGTCAGTCAATCCCATATCGCGATGTATCCACATTCTTTTTATTAATATTCTTATACCCATTGAAAGCCCATGAGATATCCAACCCAAATGATCGGGTAAAGTAATTACTGTTGACATCCCTATATTGGGTTTCTATCCTAATTTTTTCAATAGGCATCATAGTCTGCAACAAATCATAGCCCTGGATTTTAATCGTCAGGTTGTTGTTCAAGAAAGATGCTGACACCCCTGCATTTAGAAGACAGGCATTTCCACGCTCCCACAAACCGAACATCACCGGCGAACGATACATCCCGGC
Source organism: uncultured Sangeribacter sp. (assembly GCA_964388725.1). Taxonomy (GTDB): domain Bacteria; phylum Bacteroidota; class Bacteroidia; order Bacteroidales; family Muribaculaceae; genus Lepagella. The sequence continues at coordinate 28,493 of CAYMBR010000011.1, forward strand.
CACATTAATTGAAACCTTGGGATTACTGCAAATAATAAAGTTATTGTCTATCCATGCATAGACAGACAATTTTGAACGGTCAAAGGAGAGCCCATTCCAATCATTGGCTTTTGAACGAGTAAGTTCTGACCTCAGAACTATCTTGGAATAAAGGAAATTTCCTATATTAAAAGGCATTGTGACACTTGCGTTCCATGTTGAAAAAAAATCTATATTACATAACTTATATAACACAGTCAATTTATCAGGTGTTTGAAATGGCTGCTTTAGAAAATAATCAGTCACATGTGTGTAATACGTAGTGAAAGCATATTTTCTTTTGAAAAGATATACGAATATAGCCGTACGCGTTGTAGTTGGTCGCAAGCCTGGGTTGCCTTCAAAAACAGTATACGGATTTTGATATGATCTATAATCTTGCCTTTGCCATAATGAAGGGAATGATTTGTAAGACTGGAAGGCTAATTGGAAATAATGCCTCGTTTCCGGGCGGTATGTCAGCAATATATTAGGAAGCAACTGCCAATTATTGTCATCCATCATACTGTATAGGTCAGCCTTAATTGAGACTCGAATAAATAATTTGCCATCTATAAATGATTTCTGCAATCCCGTATACAAGTCTCCCCTATTTTCATGGGTTCTATTTGTCTTGTCCTCACCCATCATATCTGGAGATTGAGACAAATTAAGCACCTTATTGTCATTTCTGCTAAACGTGTAGCTTGCACCATAAAGTAATGTCCATTTTCGCGGTAACTTCGTATTAACATCGACGTACGCATGGAATTGTGAAACTTTTTGCTCGGAACTGCTTGTCATGGCAAGTTTGTCAAACCCTGCCATATAACTGTAAATATCCTGACGAGAATCGGCATTATAACGATTGAATTGCACACCTGCGTCAACACCCATTGTTGTAGAGTAATAAAAAGACAAAGCATTCAATATATCCTGAGACTTTTGTGCAGTATTATATTGACCAAAAAGAGAATTATGTGAATTCGTTACAGTTTTTGAGTGTGGGGTGAAATATCCATTATATGCAGCCCCTATAGAGTGCGACTTGTTGAATTCATATTCAAGTTGAGCATAGAGTTGATGGTTGTCATACTTTGAATGATACTCTGTAGTGTCTGTTATTTCATAAATTTCAGAACCCAAAGTATGTCGACTGTATGTATCTGATTTCTGAATTGATTTACCTCCATATACCGAATATGTCAAGTTGAAACTCAGTTTCGGAAGTCCTACAAATACAGCCCCCCCGGCGGTTCCCGACAACTCCTGTTTCAATGTAGAAGAAACGTTGACTTGTCCGTTTAATGTATACGCCTGCTGTCGTTTGAGTCTCACATTTATTACAGAACTTTTTGTTTTCCATCTTGGAGATGGAGTATATATGATGTCCACAGATTCTATTTGGTCTGCGGGAATATTCTTAAGGTACTGCATAAGTTCATTAGTGGCCATCAGCGAACGCCTTCCGTTGACATAGACAACACTACCCATAGGTGCGCCAGAAATAGAAAGTGATGTTCCGTCAGAGGACGTAATAAGAGGCAATGCCTGCAACAGGTCATGGGCATTTGCCAGAACTCGGGATGCACGAAGATCATCAAGATTTTCGTATGATAATACTCCGTCTCTCATTGACACATGAGCCTTTTCTGCTTTTACCACAACTTCTTCAAGTTGTGTATGTGAGGGAACCATGATAATTTTATAAGGCAAGGAATCGGAAGAGATTTTCTCGTATTTACTCCTGTTGAGTGTCAATGGCTGGAATCCAAGATGCGAAATCTTGAGAAACCAATCTTTATCCGGAGTCTTTATTTGTGAAATACCATCATTGTCTGTTGTTGAATAATTATAGAATATGGAATCCGGCATTGAAAACACAAGACAAGTAGCACCTTCAATTCTGCCCTGAAGAGAATCCGAAACCTGAATCTTAATTTCTTTCGCTCTAACTGCCAAACCAACCATCAATGTATACAATATTACACATACGTACTTCATAATTCAATAAATCAAATCGTTACTAAATTCCGGCGCATAGACGCATCTTGGATCTGGATAATCCCAATGTTCGACTCCATACGCCTTCAAAACTTTGACAAGGCATCTTCTTTTTTCCCCTATGCATGATTCAAAGTTTGAGCAAACTGAGCATGGACTCGTCTTTCTAAACATATCTTTCTCCATTTTGAATATCTTCAACGCTCTTTCAGAATTCCAAATTTCTTGCATTGAAGATCTTTTCAAATCTCCAATAATATACTCCTTATGCCAATACAATTGTTCACAGATACTCACCTTGCCATCTGGAAGAATAAAAACTCTATCTCTAAGGACTCCACAAGAACCTCCTTTAAAAAACTCTTTCTCCGTTTCCTCACATCTGAACTGTTCATCCAATGCTGAAGCGCTGAAAACAATCTTGACTTTATTTTTAGAGTTCTTTTTTAATTGTTCGACATATCTTCGAATTTCTTCCAATTGATGTTTTTCAGCCTTGACATCATTAAAAGATGCCATTGAATATATTGATGCTTCAGGAACTCTAATCTCCCACAGTGTAAGATTTTCAATCTTGCTTATATATTCATAAAGCTGTTTTATTTCATCAATTGTAGAATTTTTATTTGTCAAGACAGAGTCTATTTGAATATTAAAACCCTGATCTGAAAGAAGAGTAATTCCTTTTTTTATTTTTTCAATGTATTTTTCACGTGATCTTATGATGCATTTCAATGTATCATCGCATACGGAATCCAGTGAAACTTGAACAACTCTTTTATATCCAGTCTCCTTAAGTTTCATTACCAATGATTCATCAAGAGGCATTTTTGTGGAGATATATGTAGGAGACATATCTAAATCTACCATTCTCTTAAGAATTATATTCCAGTCCTTCCGTAAAAAGATTTCACCACCAATTATATCTATATATGACATCCCATTTTGATGAAATTCTTCAATTAAATCAAGTATTTTATCTGTTGTTAATGGCTGATGACATGTATTCCTGTCAGCGTAGCAATACTTGCATTCAGTTGTGCATTTATTCGTAAGCATCCACAATGCAGAATGTGGACCTTTATGACACCTGTCCTGACTAACATTTATCTCGCATGTATTTATTTCAAGATCTTCTTTTGTAAAAGAATAATTCAAATTCTCCATATTGCCTGCAAACTTCACCAACACATTCTTGGGGAATACTACCTTTGTTCCCTTCCAATCTGAATAAACATACGAACTATTGCCCATAAATTTAGTAATTTTGTCTAGAAGGCTATCATATGGAACGTTATAATGTGTCGCCAAAGAATTCAATACTTCCCAGGTATTATTTACCGTAGTAAATAGGCTCAAAATCATCGCCTGAATCGGATGTATAAAGCCAATCCATCCACGTGTGCTATCAAAGTGCAATTCATTTTTTGAATACATGCATATTCTATCTTTATCATTCTTAAATACATAATCAGGATTAAGCACCCATATATCATTCTTCAATTTATCGTTCATTAATAAAATTTTTATAAAGTAATATTTTATAAAAGCTATTAAATTAGAGATTTCGCCCAGACTCCTGCAGAGTATTGTTTATTCCACCTTTGTCTAAGGCGAAATCCCTATCAATTAGACTTTAGGGTAAATTGGGTCAGGGTAAGGGATAGGGTCATCCGGAACAGGTTCAAAGATGCCAGAGTCTTTGGTAGAGCAGACAAAACCATCTCCTTGAGCTGAACAAATTCCGGAACCTTCTACCGTACACACACCGCTTCCTTTGACGTTACAATGAATAACCGGTCCGTCACCCCCTTTTATTTCAAGGAGTTCTTCGACGGAAAGGAAATCCGGTAAATCTGAAACTTCTATGATCCCTTTCATTTCATATTTCTTGGGTAAAGTTTAACTATATTTTGGCACTCTCTCGCCCACTGGGCCCTCATGGACGGCATTGACTTACCTCAATGCAGGGTATTTTGCATTAGGCACCTTGGAAGCATTTGAGAGGATTCACTGAATCCAAATCTCTCCTAAGAATTCTGCACCTATGGAAGAATTGGCTGAAACTGAGTAGATACCGTAGTCGAGATTCAACGGGAGACTTTCTCCTACAGTGATTTCAGAGATGTATTGGACATCGGTAGTCTCGCTGTTGATGAGTTGCATAGAAAGGATGAGTTCCTGCGTGTTGGAAGTCATAGTCAGGATGCCGTTTTCATAATATAGTTCAACAATATTTTGAGAAGGCAATCTCTTTTTGTCGGAACTGGCACCTAAAGCTTTAAGAAGTCCCACTCCACTCTTAGTGGGGGATTGAGTCTTTGGCGCTTCTTTTCCTTCCGAATAGCCATAGGATGTCGAAGAGAGGCATACTATTAGCAGCAATCCAATCGTTTTCAATTTCATTTTCATGATTTGTTATTTTTGATTGCAAAATTAGCGCAGAGCAGACCGATAGACAACTTTTTTTTTCAAAATAATCTTACAAAAATCTTACGATATCACAATCATCTTTCTTTCAACAGCTTATAATTTTCAAGAAAGACATCTTACGCCATCATCCGATACATCCTCACCAGACTCCAATCATTTGAAAACGGCAAGATACTCCTCTTTGCGGACAGAATTGCTATCACTGATATTCTTCTTAAGTCTGGATTTTTTGGTATAGACAGACCCAACACTCTGCGCCAACAGCACTGCGATGGAGCGGTTGCTGAATCCCACGAGAAGATACAAAAACAACCTCTTATTTTCATCTGAAACTTCATTCATTTCTTTTTTAAACGATGTATAGAGGTTGTCCGAAATGCTATCCACATAAACTTCAACATCCCTCAAAAAGTCATCATTTTGGAAATTTTGTATTATCTTCCTCGCCTGTTCTGACGTATTATCCTTTAATCTTTCTTTACCAGAATTCTGATAATACTTATCACAGAAGGCGTTCGTTTCCGAATACTTTTCCTTAAGCATTTGCATATAAGGCTTCTCTTTGACATAGGCCATTTCTTTATCAGAACGACTTCGATCTCTTTCAAGTTGCATTTTAGCGTCCTTCATCAAACTTTCTATATCGGCAATACTTTTCGCATTCTCAGCCTCTTTGCGATGAATCATTGCGCGATGATACATATACAACATTATCATAATCAATATAATTACAATTATGACGGTATAGAAAAAAAGCCTCTCAGTCTCAAGCTTCTGTTTGGCTATTTGCTTCTCAGCGTCTTCAAATTGGCCGATAGACTGCGAAACATTGTTGGTGAGAATTACTTCAAAAACACTGTCTTGCATGTTCTTATATTCATTCAGCAAATAATAAGCCTCTTCATATTTTCCCTTTTCCGCCATTACCACAAACGATGGCTGAAAAGCCTCGTTTTGACCTAAATTTTGCGACAATAGATTGCTGTCTTTAAATGTAGATTCCTTTCCAATATTTTGAATGGCAACGGAGATAAGTTCATTGTCGTTGTCAGTCAACACACTGGGATTAAGTTTCAATGCGTTCAAATAATATTCCAGAGACCTGTCGTACAAACCCAAATTGAATGAAACAAGACCCATAAGATGAACAGTTTCTTCCAAAAGCACAGAGTCAGCGGTTGCTTTTGCTATCTCGTACAAATCAGAAGCAATCGAATACGATTTATCATATTGCCCGATATTGTTCAATGCCGTGGCTATGTCAAGCTGGCTCCAGTCCACCCAGCTATCATCTCCGGCTTTTGAAAATGCCTCATGGGCCTCCTCTGCATATTTAAGTTGCGCCGAACTGTTGAGAAGGTTACCGTAAAGTTGGAAAAGCCCCCTTGCACACCGTCCTTCCCACAGATACACATCATTTTTGCGCGATATGTCCAGTCCACGGTTGAGAGCAACAGCAGCCTCGCCAAACCTATGCCCATTGGTCAGTATCTTTCCCATCAGAAAATAAGCCTTAGCGGAACGCTCCGCATCGCCGTGCTTTTCAAAATATCCTGCAGCCTGACGGATGAGGCTATCATTGTCCTCATCGATATAATTCTTGTAGAGAGCATGCGTAAGCAGCAGGTTATAGAGTTCCCGGTCTTCTTCAGACAATTTTTCCGGCATATCCACCTTCTTCAGAATCATCAGGGCTGAGTCGGGATGCTCTTCAAGTATATCCTCAATATGAACAAGGCGGGGATCCGGCCCGTTTTGACATGCAGTCAAAACAGCAAGTACAAGCATGATGAATTTAAGTGCCCATTTCATAAATTAGCGTTTTGGAGAGAGGGTGACGAGGGGTACAAGCATCTCTTGAAGGGAGATGCCTCCGTGCTGGAACGTGCCGGTGTAGTACTGCACGTAGTAGTTGTAGTTGTTGGGGTAGGAGAAGAAATCCTCGTTGGTCGCAAAGATATAAGTGCTGGAGAGGTTGGGAGTCGGAAGTCCGAACTTCTTCGGATCCTTCATCTCATACACCTGCTTGGGGTTATAATTGAGATTCTTGCCTACCTTATAGCGCAGATTGGTGTTGGTGTTGCGGTCGCCAATCACCTTGATGGGGTTATCGACCTTGATGGTGCCGTGGTCGGTGGTGAGCACTATCTTGAACCCCATGTCGGCCAGCTGCCGGAACATCTCGGCGGCGCTGCTGTGGCGGAACCACGACTCCGTCAGCGAGCGGTAGGCGGCATCCGTATTTGCCAGTTCCCGAATCATCTTCGACTCCGTGCGGGCGTGGCTGAGCATGTCGATAAAGTTCATCACTATCACGTTGAGAGGGATATCTTTGATGGTCTTGATCTTGGCCAGGAATTTTTCGCACGCAGAGGAGTCGTTAAGTTTGGTATAGGTGAACTTGTCTTTCCTGCGGTATCGCTCCAGCATCGTGGCTATCAGCTCTTCCTCATGGTTGTTGAGACCCTCGTCTTCATCCTCATCCACCCATAGATTCGGAAACATATCGTGGATTTTCAGCGGCATGAGTCCGGAGAAAATGGCATTGCGTGCATATTGCGTCGATGTCGGGAGGATGGTGGTGTATAGCTCCTCGTTGAAATTGAAATACTCGGAAAGGAGTGGCTGCACGCTGCGCCACTGGTCAAGGCGGAAATTATCTATCAATATGAAGCACACCTTGTCGCCATTGTCGAGAAGAGGAAACACCCTCTTGCTGAAAATGTCAGGACTCATAAGCGGACGCGACTCCGTATTGAGCCAAGATTCATAGTTGCGTTTCACAAACTTGGCAAAATTGAAATTGGCATCCTTCTTCTGCATAAGGAGCATCTCGTCCATATTGCTTTCAGAGTCGGAGAGCTTCATCTCCCAATATACCAACTGGCGGTAGCAGTCCATCCAGTCCTCGAGAGTGTCGGCGCCGTTGATGTCGGAAGAGATTTTCTGAAACTCGTGCATATACCCCGAAGAGGTCTGCTCTGCGATGATTTTGGCACTGTGGAGGTTTTTCTTGAGCGACAGGAGTATCTGCATCGGATTGACCGGCTTGATGAGATAGTCGGTGATTTTGTTTCCAATGGCCTGGTTCATTATGTTTTCCTCCTCCGACTTGGTGATCATGATGACCGGAATGTCGGGGTGCGACTGGTTGATGCGAGTCAGCGTCTCAAGACCGGAAAGACCGGGCATGTTCTCATCAAGGAGCACCAGCGATATGCCGCCGGCGTCGAGTGCGTCGAGTGCGTCGAGTGCGTCGGCACCGTTGCTGACGGTCTCGATGTCGTATCCTTTCGCTTCCAGAAAGAGAATATGTGGTTTCAGCAGGTCTATCTCATCGTCTGCCCAAAGTATTTTTTCTTTCATCAGTTTAGAGTTAAGGGTTTAGAGTTTAGTTCTCAGAAGACTCAGAGTTCTCAGAGCTTTCTGAGTTCTCGGAGGACTCAGAGTTCTCAGAGTTCTCAGAGTTCTCGTAGGACTCAGAAGACACAGAGCTTTCTGAGTTCTCAGAAATTTCAGAATCATCCTCAAGCAGTGACTCCTTGGCTTCTTCAGCCTCTTCCGGGGGGACACCTTCGAGAGCTGCATCCACAGCCTCCTTAGTCAGAGTCCTCTCCTCGAAACGGAAGTACTCTTCAAAAGAACGCCCTTCTTTCAGCAGAAGTTCAAAATTATATTTCGATATCATGATCGGACGCACTCCCTCTGGCAACTGAAAGTCGCGGTTGGTCATCACCTTGCGGTAGTTTTCCAATTCCCTCATATTGCTGAAGCCCTTGATTATCAAGATTCCAACGTTGTCGAAACTCATCGGTTCGAGGTCGAAATCCTTCACCACGAAGCTGGAGAAATTGAATCGGGCCACCTCATAGAGCAGCTGGTTGCCGTTGACCTCGTCTCTTGGATATGCCAGCACGAGATATTGCGGAGAATCCGGGTCATATTCGAAATTGGCGGGTTGGCCGTTTTCGTCAAATTCCACCCCTGGCGAGGAGAGCCTGGTGTTCCAGATCATGCCACGCGTGTTGACGCTTCCCGAATTTGGCACACGCCCCTCGTTGAGACCCCTGACGATAGCACCGGCAAGGTCGGTCATGTCTGTGTCAGGCCATTTGCGGAGCAACTCCTCCAGGCGGCTCTTGAAGAGTGTGTAGTCTCTTTCGGTGAGATACGAAAGGGCATCGATGAATACAAATTTGGGCAGGATTGCACTCAGAGGATACTCAACTTCCATCTCGTGCACAATACGGTGCACCTCGTCATTCCTGTTTTCAAGATAGTCGGCATAAGCATCGGCATAGAGCGACTGCTCCACTTCGTGCATGCGCTTGAGGCGGTCGAAATAAGCCGGGTCGGCCATTGCCTTGGCATAGGGGCTGTCGGGGAATTCCTCCATGATCTTCTTCCTCCACGTATCCATGCCCTGCGCGTCGTCGCGCCGGGCGGCCATGAGATAAAGGTTATAATAAATGTCAAGCCGATACACATTGTCGGGATATTTGGCGAGCAACTCGTCAAACTCCGAACGGGCTGCCGGGAAATCCTCAAGTTTGTCTTTGAGGATGATGCCGATATTATACATACCCTCCTGAATCACATCATTGGCCGTGGCCTTCTCTTCCTCCGAGGATGGAAGAAGTGCGAGATAATACTCCGGATAGTGAGGGTCGGAAGCGGGATTGCCTCCTTTCTTGTCGCCTTTTGCCTTGCCGTCGCTGCCTTGCGGAGAGTCGCCTGATAATTCCTCATCTTCCTCGTCCTCCTCCGACACGTCGTCGAATGAGAAAGATGTCTTGTTGCGGCGCCGCCAGTCATCCTCAAGTTTTCTCGCACCCCACCTGCGCTGGAACTCTGTCTTTCCCGACTGCTTGGTGGCATTGTTGTAGAAATACCATGACTTGTCGGTATTAAACTGCAAAGTGGTGTTGCCACCCATCTGGTCGATTGGGGAATTGCCTTGCGGACGATTGGCCATCGCCTCTTCTCGCGCCGCCTCCTCAGCCGCCTCCTTTTCTTTCTTCACCAGTTCCTTGACTTGGTTGTCGGCCCATTCCTTTTGCTTCTCCTCAGGCAGTGCGGCAATTTTCAAAAGTGAATCCTGCAACTCCACATTGCCGGCATAGACAGCCATCTGGTCCAGCACATCGCTTCTTTTGGCTATCTGCTTATAACCGGGATAAGTGTCAGGCAGCTGTGGGACTGCCTCGGAGTAGCATTTCTGTGCCTTGGTGTATTCCTTCTGGTCGAAATATATGGCACCGAGGGCAAGATTTGCCATTGCCTTGTCCACTCCGTTGCGGGTTGACTTGTCCACGGCGATGCTATAGTTGTCGCGGGCATTGGTTGTGTCCTTGCGCGAAAGGTAAAGATTACCTATGGCATAATAGATCTGGTCGAGATATTCATTGTTGCGCTGATATCTCGTCATAGCCTTCAGTTGCTTCACTTCATGTGAGATGTCATTACCCCTAAATACCTCACTCTGTTTTATACGTGCATTGAATTTCAGGCGATATGGGGTGCTAAGTCCGGACGCTGCCTTCCCGAATGCCTCATAAGCCTCTGCGTCTTTGCCTTCCTGACGGCAAGCCTGTCCAAGGAGGAAATAAAGCCGATTTTTCTGCACTCCGCTGCTTTTGGCCGCTGCTTTTTGCAGAAATGGTATTGCCTCGGAATATTTGCCGGATTTGAGCAGATATGACGCCTCCACTATGTCATAAAGATTTTGCAAAGTCTTGTTGGCTAAATCTTTGTCTTTGATTTTGACAAGGATATTCTCTGCTTCGTATGTCCAGTCGAGGGCGGCATAGCATCGCGCCTGCCATAGCTGAGCCTCCGTCACCACGTTGGGAAGCCATGTGAAATGCCGTGAGATATACATGAAAGTGGCGGCTGCCCCCATGAAATCACCGTTGAAATATTGTCCTTTGCCGAGCATTAGCCAAGCGTTGTGCAGAAACGGATTGAACTCATCGCGAGCGCGGAACGCCTTCTCTTTGGGAGAACTGTTGCGCTTTGCCGGCTTCTTCTTGATGCTGTGGAGCTGGATGGCCTTTTGCATCTTCTCTATGGTGCGCTTGAAATCTCCGGCTGGCTTGGGATAAGACTCATCTGCACGTGCGTCGGCCGGATGTGTCAGAAGCATACGGGTGAAATCGTCCTGATAGCCATCCTCCATCGTCTTCAGGGTCTGAATGTAATGCTCGTTGCCGTTGAAATATACGTTGTAGCGCGTGTTGAATGCCTGCCATTGGCGCGACATTGCGGTGTTTTTCTTGGTGCTGCATCCGCAAGCCAAAACCATCGCCATTGCCATGACGATGCCCGCCTTGAAATAGTTCAAGACAAAATTCAGAACGATATGCAGACTTTTATGTTTCAATTCAAATTAACGTGTTGATTCACTACCATCTCTGCCGCAATCTTGGAAGCATCGGTAGTGCCAAGTTTCTTCTTCATGTTGCGGTATCCAGCCATCTGCCAGTCGCGGCGTGGTGACGGCTGCAGTATCGGGTTCAATTCGCGGCTTATCGACTCTACTGTGCAGTTGTGGAGCAGAAGTTCCGGCACAGTCGCATTGTCAACTATCAGATTCGGCAGCGATACGTACTTCACATGAAGAATTTTCTTCATTATGTCGTAGGTGAGTTTAGAGCCATTGCCGCGATAGCATACCACCTGGGGCGTTCCGATTACGGCGGTCTCCAGAGTGGCGGTGCCGGATGTCACTATGGCCGCCACAGAATATTTCAGCAATGTGTAGGTGGCGTTGAAAGCGAGTTGCAGACCGGTGTCCTGCGCCATTTCGCGGTAGAACTTTTCCGGCACCGAGGGGGCAGCAGCCACGACATACTGAAAGTCGGGAAACCTCTTTGCCGCCTCTATCATCATGGGGAGATTGTTGCGGATTTCGCTTTTTCTTGATCCGGGTAGGATTGCTATGATAGGTCGTTGGTCGGTGATTCCCTGACGCTCCATGAAATACTTTTTAGGAGGAATGTGTCCGAGTGAATACTCTATCTCCTTTACTGTGGGATTGCCGACATATCTCACTGTCATACCATGATTTTTGAAATACGCAGGCTCAAACGGCAGTATGCTATAGAGATTTGTTAGGTATTTCTTCAGTTTCGGGATGCGCCATTGCTTCCATGCCCACACCTTGGGGGCTATGAGCCAGTCTACCCGTATGCCGAGATGCCATGCATATTTTGCAAGCTTGAGATTGAAGGATGGATAATCCACGAGTACCAGCACATCTGGCCGGTATTCCTTCACGAGCGATTTCGCCACCCGAAGGTTGCGCATCACTGTCGGCAATGCCTTAATGACCTCCGAGAATCCCATCACATTCATTTTCTCGATGTGAACTTCCGGTTTGCGTCCGGCCTCATGGGCCATGTGGTCTCCTCCGAGGAAGCGAAATTCTGCCCCGGTGTCTATGTTTTTTATCTCAGCCATCAGTCTTGAGGCGTGCAGGTCGCCCGACACCTCTCCGGCCACTATCATGTATTTCATATAATAAATACGTTGGTCCGGACGTTTTTCGTATATGAAAACTATGCAAACACCGTTTTTTTTCATCATTGCGCTCCTTGCCTCAGTAATCATGGCCGGGTGTATATCCGATGATGTCACATATTCCTCCGATGCAAAACTCTCATTTTCCTGCGACACCCTGAGTTTCGACACTGTATTCACCGACATAGGAACTCCTACAGCACGACTGCTCGTCTTCAACCGCAACAAGAAAGCTGTCAACATTTCAAGCATCAGTGTGCGTGACGACGAGGGTATTTTCAGCATAAACGTGGATGGGGTCTCCGGCAAGACTTTCCAGGATGTGGAAATACGCGCCAACGATTCCATTTATGTCTTTGTGGAGTGCTTTCTTGACGAAAACAGCGACACAAAACCGTTTTTGGTAGAAGGACAGCTTGATTTCACTACAAATGGCAACCTTCAGACAGTAACCCTCGAGGCATACGGGCAGAATGTAAACCGCTTGCGCAGTGTCACCATTGATGCCGATGTCACTTTCGCCGACCAACGCCCTTACGTTGTGTTCGACACTCTGCGGGTAGCAGAGGGTGCAACCCTCACTCTTTCTCCAGGCACACGCCTTTATTTCCACGACAAGGGGATGCTTCAGGTGGATGGATGTCTGAAAGCCCTTGGAGCTGAGGGAAAGATGATCCAGATGCGCGGCGACCGAATGGGGAATGTCCTGACCGACACCGGATATGAGATACTTTCCGGACAATGGCAGGGAATCAGGTTCGATGCCGGATCGTTTGGCAACCGGATGGAATATGTGGAAATGCAATCTACTGTGCATGGGGTTGTGGTGGACAGTTGCGGAGTTACTGACCGCGACAAACTGACCCTTGTCAATTCCTGGCTGCATAATTCACAGGGGAATGCCCTTCGCTCGTCTTATGCCAAGGTGGATGCCTACGGCTGTGTCTTTTCCGATGCCGGGGAGGCAGTGGTCAGCCTTGCCGGTGGTGTGCATGATTTTGCCCAGTGCACGCTTGCCAACTATTATCTCTTTGCCATTTCGTCGGAATCTATTCTGACTCTATCGCATCTATTCAGGGAGGATTTGCAGACCAACTCCGCCCAATTGATGCAAGCTGACTTTAAAAACTGTATTATCTACGGAATAACCTCCCCAATCTCGCCTGAAGATTTGGAAGATACTGATGTCTATATGCGAAATGCGTTGTTAGGAATCAATGGCAGCGATGATGACCATTTCATATCGTGCACATGGGATGAAGACCCGATGTTTGAGACAATTCGCGATGAGTATTATTTCGACTATAGGCTAAAAGAAGGGTCTCCGGCAATCGGGGCGGGCAATCCGGAATTTGTCACTGACTTCGACCTCTATGATATGCTCGGTGTCAATCGCCTTGTCTCCGGCAATCCCTCATTGGGTGCTTTCGCACAATGATTTTATTGAATCACCCAAGATGAGATGCGGCGCGTTTTGGAGGAGAAATTGACTCCGATTTTGATGATCTGACGGGGATCACCCTGATACCTCAGGGCGTATTCCTTGTCGTCAATCTGGCGGATGGCAGCCTCGGGGGTGCCGTCATATTTCAGCTCGATGATGTAGATGAAGTCCTCGGTCTTGATGACCATGTCGATGCTTCCGTCGGATGTCATAACCTCGGCGTCGGTCTCTATTCCGATGAGCGACATGAGCAGATAGAAGGCATTCTGGAAATTGTTCTCGTTGTCCATCTTCAGCTTGTAGGGGACACCGGCAAAGAAAATCTGCAGCGCCTTCATGAACTCCTCCGGTTTCCCAAGCATCAGCGACACCACGATGTTGTTTAGCACGTAGGAAGTGTCGCCCTGCCTTACTTTCACGTAGTGTGGAAGAAGCAGCTTGAAGAAACCCTTCTTCACCTCGTTGTTCGGAATTCCGAGACGGTATTTCTGCATCCGTTCGTTGAAGCTTTTGATGGTGAGATATCCGGTCTGATACATCAGGGCGATGGGCTTCGGGTCGAGCAGGTCGAAACCCTTCAGTTCGTCCTCATCGCAGTATATGTCGAGGTAATTCTGAAGATTTACTTTCAGACGGCTCAGAGCCTCGACGAGTATCGACGGAAAACCCGTCTCGTTCCAGTAGTTGGCGATTTTTCGCTGATTCAGGCAGTTGAGCAGCGACCATGGATTGTAGATGTCGCTACCCTCAGCGGCAAACTTGTAGCCATCGTAGTTTTTCCTCAGTCTTGCACAGGCCTTATTTCGGGTGGTCTTATATTTGATGGCCAATGCATTTATTCCCTCCTGAAAATTGTCCTGAAGTTCCTTCTCGGTGATTCCGCAGATGTCGGCAAACTCATCATCGAATGTTATGTCGCTCAAATTGTTGAGACCGGAGAAGACGGAGAGCTTACTGAAACGGCTGACACCGGTCATGAATACGAGCCGTATGTGGTCGGCGCAGGTCTTGAAGTTGGAGTAGAGGGCGGCGAGTTTTTCACGGTATGCCGCGAAGTTGTCCTTGTTGAGGTTCTTGACAAGGGGCTTGTCGTATTCATCCACAAGGATGACGACCTGACGGCCAGTATGAAGATGTGCCGCTTCAATCACATTTGAAAATCTTGTAGTGGAATCTTCTGATCGGGTCTTTATATTATATTTCTGTTCCCATTTTGACAGTATGTTGTCGACCACAATGTCAAGATTATTGGGGTTTGTGTATTCCCCGGCATTGAGGTCGAGATAAAGCACCGGCACCGGTTGCCAGTCCCAGTCGGTGGAGTCAATGTGGAGACCCTTGAAGAGATCGCGCTGTCCCTCGAAGAAATAGCGCATTGTTGACAGGAAAAGGCTTTTGCCGAATCGGCGCGGACGGGCGAGGAAATAGTATTTACTTTTCCTTTTCAGAATCTTCTCAATGTATTGCGTCTTATCGACATAATGGGCCTCGTCGAGGCGCAGTGTCTTGAAATCCTGCTGCCCTATGGCGTATCTGTATTTGTCTTCCTCCATATCAGTGTCTCTCCTTTACCTATTACAACACGGAAACACTGCAACTTTTTTCGGCATTTCCTCCTCCTCCTCTTTTCGTAGCCCAATCTCTAACAATGCTTCGCACTGATATTGAAATAAAAGAAAATAAAAGATAAGTCATTCGTTTCATACGTTTACAGCATCAGTGGTTGATAATTAAAATATGACCCCAGAGTTTAATCTGGAGTCATAACAATAGTAATTAATCCTTAGTGGATTATTCCTTGTATTTTTTGATGATGAGCGCTGCGTTGTGGCCGCCGAATCCGAAGGTGTTGGATAGGGCTACGCTTATCTCACGCTCCTGAGCCTTGTTGAAAGTCCAGTTCATGTCATAGTCAATTTCGGGATCGTTGTCACCTTCCTCATGGTTGATGGTGGGCGGCACGATGTTATTGGTGACAGCCTTCACAGTAAAGATGGCCTCCAATGCGCCGGCGGCGCCGAGAAGGTGGCCTGTCATTGACTTGGTGGAGCTGAGGTTCATCTTGTAGGCGTGGTCGCCGAAAACCTTCTTGATTGCCTTAGCCTCGCTAAGGTCGCCGACCGGAGTCGATGTGCCGTGGAGGTTGATGTAGTCAATGTCTTCGGGTTTCATGCCCGCATCCTTAAGGGCGTTTTCCATCACGAGGATTGCTCCGAGTCCCTCGGGGTGGGTGGCTGTGATGTGGTAAGCATCGGCACTCAAACCGCCGCCTGCCACTTCCGCATAGATTTTCGCACCGCGAGCCTTGGCATGTTCCAGTTCCTCAAGCACGAGGGCTGCAGCTCCTTCGCCAATCACGAAACCGTCGCGGCTGCCGCTCATCGGGCGGGATGCCTTTTCCGGTTCGTCGTTGCGGGTGGAGAGTGCCTTCATGGAGTTGAAACCGCCTACACCTGCCGGGTAGATTGCAGCTTCAGCACCACCGGCCACGATGGCATCAGCCATTCCGAGGCGGATATAGTTGAAGGCATCCACAAGCGCGTTGTTGGAAGATGCGCATGCCGATACAGTGGCGAAGTTCGGACCGCGGAAACCATGGTCGATTGAAATCTGACCGGCTGCGATGTCCGCAATCATCTTTGGAATGAAGAAGGGATTGTATTTCGGACCGGTCTCCTTGTTCATTGCATAGTAGCCGGCTTCTTCCTCAAATGTGTGAAGACCTCCGATACCTGCTGCGAAGATGACACCAACGCGGTTTTTATCTACTCCCTCTTTTCCCAATCCCGCATCTTCGATGGCTTCGTTGGCTGCCGTGAGGGCATACATAGCGTATAGGTCAAGCTGACGGCTCTTCTTGCGGTCGAAATGGTCGGCCGGATTGAAATCCTTCACTTCGCAGGCAAACCGAGTCTTGAAGAGCGATGCGTCAAAGTGGGTGATCGGGCCTGCGCCGCTGACACCTTTCTTTGCGTTTTCCCATGCTGTGGCAACGTCGTTGCCTATTGGGGTAAGGGCTCCAAGGCCCGTGATTACAACTCTTTTTAATTCCATAATGCTCTTTGAAAATTATCCCAAGATTTGGTTTCCAACTCTCGCGAGAGGGAAACCATTGATCTTGAGTATAATATGCGGATGTGAGTTTTAGACGTGTGCTTCGATGTAGTCGATAGCGTCACCGACAGTTGAAATCTTCTCGGCGTCTTCGTCGGGAATTGTGATGCCAAACTGCTTTTCGAACTCCATGATGAGCTCTACGGTGTCGAGTGAGTCAGCGCCAAGGTCGGTGCTGAAGCCTGCTTCGCGTGTTACTTCGTTCTCGTCTACTGTCAGTTTTTCGACGATGATTGCCTTTACTCTGTTTTCGATATCAGACATAATCTTGATAATTTTGAGTTGATAATATGATGTTTGTTTTCTTTCGGGACTGCAAAACTAATAATAAAAATCCATATACCGAAATTTTTAGACAAAAAAGTGCACATATTTTTCAGATTTGTGCATAAATTAATGCGAAATTGGCTCAAAATCGGATTTTTGAGCCAATTTCGCATTATTCCTTAATCAAGAAT
>CAYMBR010000012.1:0-42770 GCA_964388725.1 uncultured Sangeribacter sp.
TCATAATTTTCAAATTAGATCATAGATAAATTATCAAATCAGAAACTTGAGTAAATTTGAAAATACAAAATTAATAAAAAAATGGCATACTTGCAAAAATAGAACTTGGGTCGACTCCTGTCGACCCAAATTCGCTAATTCAAACAACAATAACAACTTTTTCAGAACGCTTATAGCAATAACTAATCAATCTAATCAATCTATATATAAATCTTTTTCTATCGACTTTCTTTGGTTGTAACTCTCGGGTTGCTCAGCATTTCTGCACTGCAACCCGATTGTCTTCCCGAGTTACGTAAGAAAACGCGTGACCCTATCGGAAGGTTCATTCGATTTCAAAATTTTTTCAAAAAAATTTTTTACCCAAAGCAATCTCACTTTGTATTGGATTAATGACTTCCACTTAGACTTTTGTTTTAACTTTTTTTAAGATTCTCTTTGGGTTAAAAAATTGTAAGATTAACCAAATTTAATTAATTTTGCAGTCGTATTGCGCAGAAAGCAATCAATTAATCTTACAATCGACTACAAAACGAACTAATCATAAAACATTAACTTATTAACAATCAAAAAAGCGTATGAGAAAAATATTTACTCTCGCACTCGCTGCGGTGGCCCTCAACTCAACAGCGGCTAACCGCTCATGGGATTTCACCAAATGGAGCGAAGCTACCGTAAACAACCTCAAGGCTGTCAATGCTGCCAACACCACATGGTCTGACATCGAGAAGGCTGACGGTTCCTCAGATTCAGTTGGAGAAAACTGCTTCTGGCAGGTTTCTGTAGAAGCTACTGTTATTGACGGCGTTCTTACAGCAAACGATGTTGCCATCGAAGAGACAAAGGGTTTGAAATTTGTCGTTGAGAGCGATGGGAAAGTTAAGGACCGTTCACTCGCAATTGCTGTGAATTACCCAAGCACATCCCTCGGTGAATACCATGGTCCCGCTTACCTCTGGCTTGGTGGCAAGCAAATAGATTACTTCGTAATTCCTGCTGTTGCCGGCGGCGCTACAATCAAGATGGGTATCGAGTCTCACAAGTCAACTGATCCCCGCGGTGTGAAACTTCTTGTAAACGGCGAAGCACTCGAGGGTCCGGAAGTGCCTACTACTTTTGTGGAGCAAACTTGGACTGTACCTGCAGGTGAGGCTGTAGACGTTACTGTTCAGAACACCAATGGTTGCCACATCTATTACATCGATGTAATAGAAGAGACTCCGTCTGCCCATACATGGGACTTCACCAAATGGAGCGAAGCTACCGTAAACAACCTCAAGGCTGTCAATGCTGCCAACACCACATGGTCTGACATCGAGAAGGCTGACGGTTCCTCAGATTCAGTTGGAGAAAACTGCTTCTGGCAGGTTTCTGTAGAAGCTACTGTTATTGACGGCGTTCTTACAGCAAACGATGTTGCCATCGAAGAGACAAAGGGTTTGAAATTTGTCGTTGAGAGCGATGGGAAAGTTAAGGACCGTTCACTCGCAATTGCTGTGAATTACCCAAGCACATCCCTCGGTGAATACCATGGTCCCGCTTACCTCTGGCTTGGTGGCAAGCAAATAGATTACTTCGTAATTCCTGCTGTTGCCGGCGGCGCTACAATCAAGATGGGTATCGAGTCTCACAAGTCAACTGATCCCCGCGGTGTGAAACTTCTTGTAAACGGCGAAGCACTCGAGGGTCCGGAAGTGCCTACTACTTTTGTGGAGCAAACTTGGACTGTACCTGCAGGTGAGGCTGTAGACGTTACTGTTCAGAACACCAATGGTTGCCACATCTACTACATCGACGTTGTGGATCCTTCAGGTGTAAGCGGTATCGAAGCTGATGAAAACGCTCCCGTGGAATACTACAACCTCCAGGGTGTACGCGTAGCTAACCCCGAAAACGGTATCTTCATCCGTCGTCAGGGCAAAAAAGTTACAAAAGTTATGATGAAGTAATCAGCTTAAATCTTAGCAAAAGCTCAAGGGCCGGATGATCTCCAAATCATCCGGCCCTTAATTTTTCAGCCACTCTCCGATAGCCCCTCTCCAGCCCTCCCCGTGGGGGAGGGTGTGCCATCGAGGATCTTTTTTAAGAAAATGAGGAAAAATTTTGGTATTTGTGGAGAATTTATTAACTTTGCATAATAAATGATAAACAATCGTTTTTATGGCAAGCAACAATTATGACCTCGATACCGTAAAAGGTCGGCTCTTGGCTTACCTTAAATATAAAAGGGTGACCCAGGCGGAATTCTGCAAGGCCATCGGAGTAGCATCCACCTATATAAGTGTGATGCGCAGGTCTATCCCCTCCGATAAGGTCAACAGGATTGTGGCCCAATACCCCGACCTTAACCGCGACTGGCTCCTCTACGGCGAGGGGGACATGCTCCTGACCGAAAACCAGGACCCGAAGAATCTCCTCCACAACGCCGGTTATCTGGTGCCGCTGCTCCCTGTGAACGCCTTCGCCGGAAACATCTCGGCGTGGTCGCAGACCGTGATGGACCGCGACTGCGAGAAAGTGGTCAGTCCCATCCAGGGGGTGGATTTTGCCATCCGCATCTCCGGCGACAGCATGGAGCCAGATTTCAAGGATGCCTCGCTGATCCTGATCAAAAGGATCGACGACAACGCCTTTATCCCCTGGGGACATCCGATGATCATCGACACCACCAACGGAGTCTTCTTCAAAAACGTCTTTCCTTCCGAAAAAGGGAAGGGGTATCTGGAGGCGAGGAGCATAAACCCGAAATATCCGCCCCTGACAATACCCCTCGACTCCGTCTTCGGCCTCTACCGCCTTGTCGGTAACCTCAACACCTTCTCCTCCTATTAATTACTCATATTTTTTGATTTAACAATTTGTCAATAAGATAAAAATTATGAATGGTTTTAATCACAGAACTACACAAAACTGGCCTTCGGCCGTCACAGAACGTTCACAGAACTATTCAATCGGTTTTGGAATCGTCATCCCTCACGGGATGAGAATGTTCACAGAACGTCGTGCGCACCGCTGACACCGGCAACGTTCTGTGTGAGTTCCGGTTTCCGTCAGGAAACCAGCGTTCTGTGAATAAAAGCGATTAGTGTCAAAAAGTTCTGTGTGGTTCTGTGAAATCAGTTCCGTGAAAATTCTGTGATAAAAATACCATTAAATTCGAAATTCAAAATTCAAAATTATACAATGGCAGACTATAACCACAAAGAGATTGAGGCGCGCTGGCAACAGTATTGGCGCGACAATCAAGTATTCAAGACAGAAATCGACAAATCACGTCCCAAATACTACGTGCTCGACATGTTCCCCTATCCCTCCGGAGCGGGTCTTCACGTCGGCCACCCCCTCGGCTACATAGCAAGCGACATCTACGCCCGCTTCAAACGCCAGCAGGGCTTCAACGTGCTTCACCCCATGGGTTATGACGCATACGGTCTTCCGGCTGAGCAATATGCCATCCAGACCGGTCAGCATCCGGAGAAAACCACCAATGAAAACATCGCACGCTATCGCTCGCAGCTCGACAAGATCGGTTTTTCTTTCGACTGGGACCGCGAGGTGCGCACCTGCGACCCTAAATACTACAAGTGGACGCAGTGGGCTTTCATGCAGATGTTCAACCATTACTATGACACTGCCGAAGGAAAGGCCCGTCCCATTTCGGAACTGGTGGCTCATCTTGAAAAACATGGCACTGAAGGACTCAACGCCGCCGAGACAAACCATATCGAACTGACCGCCGACCAGTGGAATGCCATGTCGGAGAAGCAACAGCGCGAGACCCTGATGAACTGGAGAATAGCATTCCAGGGTGAGACAATGGTCAACTGGTGTCCGGAACTGGGCACCGTGCTTGCCAACGACGAGGTGTCGGAAGGACTCAGCGTGCGCGGTGGTTTTCCGGTGGAGCAGAAGCTGATGCGCCAGTGGTGTCTTCGCGTCTCCGCCTACGCCCCGCGTCTGCTCGATGACCTGGAGTGCGTGGCATGGAGCGACTCGCTGAAGGAGACCCAGCGCAACTGGATTGGCCGCAGCGAGGGCGCGGAGATGAAATTCCCGGTGAAGGACTCCGACGTGCAACTCGAAATCTTCACCACACGCGCCGACACCATCTTCGGCGTCACCTTCATGGTGCTTGCCCCCGAATCGGAATACGTGAAGATGCTGACCACTCCCGAACACAAGGAGGAAGTGGAGGCTTACCTCAATGAGGTGAAGCACAAGACCGAGCGCGAACGCCAGATCGACAAGAAAGTGACCGGTGTCTTCACCGGCAGTTATGCCATCAATCCTCTGAGCGGCAAGGAAATACCCATCTGGGTGAGCGACTATGTGCTTGCCGGCTACGGCACCGGTGCCATTATGGCTGTGCCTGCCCATGACTCACGCGACTATGCCTTCGCCAAGAAATTCGGTCTTCCCATCATCCCACTCATCGAGGGGGCGGACGTTTCTCAGGAGAGCTTCGATGCCAAGGAAGGTATCGTGACCAATTCCTGCGGACCGGACCTTGACCTGAATGGGCTGACAGTGAAGGAGGCAATCGCCAAGACCAAGCAGCATATCTCTGAGAAGGGTATCGGCAGGGTTAAAGTCAACTATCGCCTTCGCGACGCCATCTTCTCGCGCCAGCGCTACTGGGGCGAGCCCTTCCCTGTATATTATAAAGATGGAGTGGCATATCTGATGGATGAGAGCGACCTTCCGCTGCTTTTGCCGGAGGTGAGCAGCTACAAACCGACCCCCGACGGTGAGCCGCCATTGGGACGTGCCGAAAACTGGAAGACGAAAGAGGGTTATCCCATCGAACTCTGCACGATGCCGGGCTTTGCCGGCAGCAGCGCGTATTATCTGCGCTACATGGATCCGCACAACGACAACGCCCTTGTCAGCCGCGAGGCCGACGAATACTGGCGCGACGTGGACCTCTATGTAGGCGGTGCCGAACACGCCACGGGACACCTTATCTATAGCCGTTTCTGGAACAAGTTCCTCTACGACCTCGGATTGGTTGTAAGTCCGGAGCCGTTCAAGAAATTGGTTAATCAGGGTATGATCCAGGGACGCACCAACTTCGTATATCGCATCAAGGGGACCAACAAATACGTGAGCAAGGGACTGATGGACCAGTACGACACGATGCCCATACGCGTGGATGTCAACATCGTGAGCAACGATGTGCTCGACCTTGATGCGTTCCGCGCATGGCGTCCCGACTTTGCCGATGCGGAGTTTATCCTCGAGGATGGCAAGTATATCTGCGGATATGCCGTGGAAAAGATGTCGAAATCAATGTTTAATGTGGTGAATCCGGACGATATCGTTGAGAGATACGGTGCCGACACGCTGCGTCTGTATGAGATGTTCTTGGGACCGGTGGAGCAGTCGAAACCGTGGGATACGAACGGCATTGACGGCGTAAACCGTTTTCTGCGCAAGCTGTGGAACATCTTCGAGAAGCGCACCGACGCGGAGCGCGACGCGAAGGAGCGGAAGGTGATGCATACGCTGATCAAGAAGGTGAGCCAGGACATTGAGAATTTCTCCTACAATACTTCGGTTGCGGCCTTCATGATAGCAGTCAATGAACTCGGCAAACTGCCAAGCGTGAGCGCGGAGTCGATGGATGAGTTTGCGCGTCTGCTTGCGCCGTTTGCGCCACACATTGCGGAGGAGTTCTGGCATCAGCTTGGGCATGAGGGTAGCATCTCGCGGAGCGAGTGGCCGCAGTGGAGTGAGGATGCGCTGAAGGAGGATACGGTGAAGTATCCGGTGCAGTTCAACGGTAAGATGCGATATAACATCGAGGTACCGGCAGGTAGTGACAAGGCGGCTGTTGAGGCGGCTGCGCTTGGTGATCCGGCGGCAGAGAAGTGGCTGGAGGGGAAGGTGCCGAAGAAGGTGATAGTGGTGCCTGGCCGCATCGTCAACATCGTCGTTTAATCCAACTTCCGCAAGCGAAAGTTGAGGATATGAAAAATAAATATGGTCGACTCACGTCGACCATATTTCGCTAATTCAAACAACAATAACAACTTTTTCAGAACGCTTATAGCAATAACTAATCAATCTAATCAATCTATATTGTAAAAAACAATCTATCATTCAAAAATCATTAGTTGTAACTCGCGGGTTGCTTGACTTTCGTCGTGCAACCCGTAATGTTTCCGAGTTACGATAATTAAACGCGCTACCCTATCCAAAGGTTCATTCGGCAATAAAAATTTTTTGAAAAAAATTTTGGGGTTGGAGGGTAGCGGTTGTGCTTCGCGCCTCCATGCAAATTGCTGGAGGCGGAGATATCTGGTTCTGTTTTGCGCCAGGTTGGCGCAAGTGGCGACAAGATGCCGCAGTCAGAGATGTTTTGTTCAGTGCCTCGCCCTTTAGTGCGAGGGAATCAGCAAAGGGGATGGAAACTGGAGAGGGATTTGAGCCAGACGCGGGCCGACTGCGCTTCGCGTCGCTTGGTATGGAGGCGGCGTGCTTTAGCCGCCGCGGCGGAGTGCCGCTGCCATGCGGCTAAAGCCGCATGTTCCATGCTAAGCTGCGGCGCCCTTGACGCGGGGGACGCTAAGAATATTTCAATGATTTTGGGCTGTTGACATCCAGACTCTATGGCGACAACATACAGCCTGTGATTAGAAATGACAGGAGCATCAATCTTGGTTCGGTCTATGAGAGTGTGGTGGCCCAGGAGTTGAAAGCGCATGGGCATAAACTGTTCTACTACGACAACCGGCAACGTGGGGAGGTTGATTTTCTTGTCGATGACAAGAATGCGATGAGTGTGTTGCCCATTGAGGTTAAATCGGGCAAGGACTATACGATCCATAGTGCATTGACGCGGCTTGTGGAGGAAGCGGAATACAATATCAAGTCAGCGATAGTGTTTTCAAACGAGCGGCAGGTGAAGAGGGTCGGTAAGATCATGTATATGCCGATTTATTATGTCATGTTTGTCGACAACACCCTTCCGCCGAAGGAATTGATATTTTAGGGGTTGGGGGTTAGGGGTTAAGGGTTAATTTATTGCGTGGGAGCGCGAGATGGCTCGAGGCAAGTCATGATTAAACTTTATTACACTTGGGGGACACGTGGGGACTCTTGATTACTCTTGGGTACGCTTGGAAAAACGATGACAACGATGACAACTACTTGTGGGAGCAACGGGGGCATAGTCCTTTCAGCATGAAGTTGACGCCACGCACCTCAAAACCCTCCGGTACCTCTATCTGAGGCACCATCACATCCTCCAGGCAATACACCTTCCCGCATTTCTCACAATAGAAATGCGCATGATGCAGGTCTTCCGCTATATGCCACTCCCTGTGGTCGTGGTGATGGCCGCTGTCGTGGCATGCCTCATATTTCGACACCCCGCGTCCATCCTCCATCACATGCACCAACCCATGATCACAAAGCGATGTCAGCACACGGAGTATGCTCGAACGGTCCAGCGTCTCAAGACGCGTCTCCAATTCTATAAGGCTTTGCGGCGCCTCCGCTCCCATCAGTTCGCGTAACACCAATATGCGGTTGGGGGTGGCTCTCAATCCAGCTTTTTCAAGAATCTCGCTTTCCATATGGATTTAGGGGTTAAGGTTAGTTTATTGGTGCGAAGTCGATTGCGCATTGTGAATTGTGCATTGTGCATTGATACATTTGCCGAGCCGATGGTCGTCATAATCCGAGTCATAGTTCCAGACAAACACCCCGGGCATCCCATTCACCCTCACAAAATCCACCTTCGCCTTTATCGCACGCTCATCATCAAACCCCATCACAAGATTCCCGTCTCCATCGGCATAATACGGCGCCTGCGCCTCATCGCTCCACAGCAACTGCGCCTCTCCGGCATATTCGTCAAACTTGTTGCAATCCAGATACGACGGAAACGGCGACTTGCCGCGTCCAAAGAATGGCATCCCCAGCAGCAGTTTCTCTCGTGGCACCCCATACTCGAGGTGACGCTCCATCGACTTCTTCACGCACCATCCCCCCAACTTCTCGCTCGGATAGAGCGGACTCTGGTGGTAGGCCCGTTCCCCCTCCTTCGGCACCGACAGATTGTAGCCCGAAGCATGCACATAGTCCACATACGGCACCATCCCCTTCAAATCAATGAATTTCCCCGAATTGTTGGAATAGAAGGAAATCTCCTTACCCTTCCCCAACGCTTTCCGCAACTCCTTGACAACCTTCACATAATTGCCGGCATCCTTCGGCGTTGCGGTGTGTCCTCCAGCCTCGGTGGTGGGAAACTCCCAGTCCAGGTCCACTCCGTCGAGATTCAGCGTGTCGATAATGCTTTTCACGCTCTTCACAAATGTCTTTCGCTTCTTCTTGTCGCGGGCCATCTCGCTAAAACCCTCACGCTTATAACCGCCTACGCACACTATCACCTTCAGATCGGGGTTCTGCTGCTTCAGTTCCGACATCGCACGCAGTTTTTCCGGTGTCGGGATGACCAGGGCATCGCAGTCGTCGTTGAATTCGGCAAAGGCATAGATCAGGTGGGTAAACATATTGGGGTCGGGAAGACCCTTCCGCCCCGACTCCACGTAGGCCTTGGCTATTATGGGGGTGGGGTCGATGCTGGCGGAATCGCCTCTTAGCAGTTGCACAGCTCCGGCTGTCTGCACCATAATGGCGGCTGCCGCCGTCATTATCGCCCCTGCCAATATCGTCGCTATTCTCTTCATTCTCAATTCTCAATTCATTTTAACGGCCTGGGTCGGCGGGAGATTGGCATTGCGCCGGTCGCATTCCGCAACCACGCGCTCCGCAAGGACCGCGAATGACTTTGCCTCCGGATTTTCCGACACCTCACCGCCGGTGCATTCCACCGCCGTCGGACGCCCGCTGTCGGCCATCTCACAGATGTCGGCCACAAGCGGTATCTGCGCCAACAGTGGCACTTCCATTTCATCAGCCAACCGTTTTGCCCCCTCTTTGCCGAAGATGTAGTATTTCTCATCTGGGTGCGGCGCGGGCGTGAACCACGCCATGTTCTCAACAAGTCCAAGTATCGGCACATTAATCTTCTCGCTGCGGAACATCCCTATTCCCTTCCGGGCATCGGCAAGAGCAACCTCCTGCGGAGTGCTCACCACTATGACTCCGGTGATGGCAAGTGTCTGGACCAATGTCAGATGGATGTCGCTTGTCCCTGGCGGCATGTCGATGAGGAAATAGTCAAGGTCGCCCCACCATGCGTCGCCTATCAACTGCTTCAGCACATTCGACGCCATGCCGCCGCGCCATAGCACCGGGCTATGCTTGTCGATCACAAAACCGATGCTCAGCATCTTCACTCCATACTTCTCCACCGGCTCTATCCAGTCTTTTCCCTCCAGGTTCACCATGTAGAGCTTCTCATCCTCAACTCCAAACATCTTCGGCATCGAGGGCCCGAAGATGTCGGCATCGAGAAGCCCCACCTTATAGCCTTTGGCGGCAAGTGCGATGGCAAGGTTGGCGGAGACAGTCGATTTCCCGACTCCTCCCTTGCCGGAACTGATGCCGATGATGTTTTTCACTCCCGGAAGAATCACCTGCGGTTTCGGCTGGGAGGTCTCGTTACGGTATTTGACGGCGATGCGCCCCTTCACGTCGATGTCCTTGTCGGCAAAGACAGGGAGCGTGGCCTCTGCGGCCCGCACCACAGACTTGATGAAGGGATCCGTCGGACGCTCGAAGATGAGGGAAAACGACACCTTGTTGCCATCGATGCGGATGTCATCTTCCACCATCCCCAATTCTACGATATTCTTCCCGTTGCCCGGGTATTTGACATTGCTGAGTGCTTCAAGTATAAGTTTCGGATATAGTGCCATGGTATATTTTGTCTCAATTCTCAATTCTCAATTATTTTGGGTGTGTCTCCCAAACTCGCTGTGGTAGTCGTCTTTCTCAAGCTCGGAGCAGTCCGGCTCCTTAATCTCCCCATCCCCAAGGCGGAAGGATATCAACTTAATGGTCTTCCCCCGCGACAACCACTGCTGCTCATAAAACGTCTTGATACTGCTCACCGGATCCGCCAGCCCGCTCCCATACAGGTCGTCGGTCTGCATCAACACCTCAAATCTGTTGAGCGCGACAAGACGCCGCGTGTACTCATATAAAAACGGCGAATCTGTCTTTAGGTTTACAATCCCATCCTTTTTCAGGAAATTGCGATAGGAGTTGAGAAACCGCGATGATGTCAACCGCTTGCGCACCTTCTGCATCTGGGGGTCGGGAAACGTGATCCAGATCTCATCTACCTCTTCCGGCGCAAAAAACGCCTCTATCTGTTCGATCTCGGTGCGCAGAAACGCCGCATTGGTCATCCCTTTTTCCTCTACCTCCCTGGCTCCCTTCCACATCCGCGCACCCTTGATGTCTACGCCTATGTAGTTGCGGGAGGGATGCGCACCGGCAAGTGCCACCGTGTATTCCCCCTTCCCACACCCAAGTTCAAGCGTGATGGGGTTCGGGCTATGGAAAAACTCTACATTCCACCTCCCCTTGAAGGGAAATCCCGTATCTATCAGTATGTGTCTGGGATATTGGAGCACACATTTATATGTCTCCATATCCGCAAATTTCTGCAATTTATTCTTTCCCATATTTCATTTTTTCCATGTCGATAACGCCGACAACGTTATTTTACTACAAGGATCTTGGTGACCTCGGAATAGCTGCCACCACCGGGACCGGACGACGCCAACACAAAATAGACTCCGCTCGCAACCCGGTCAAGACGCGAGTTGCAGACATCCCACTGCACGCTCCCGCCCGACGCCGGACCCAATTCCCGGATCAGGTTGCCCGCCGAGTCCGTTATCTTCACTATGCAGTCCTCCTCCAGCCCATCAATCGTAACCCATCCGTAATAGTCCGGACGGACCGGATTCGGATAGGCCCGGGCCTGAGACTGCGTCGAGCTGCCTTGACCGCTGAAATAATACTCGCTTAGCCCACTCTCAGTGGCTATCATCAGCGAATTGTTGGCCGGATTATAGCATGTCGCATACACATTGTCGGAGGGCAACATGCTGTCGTCGCCGGTGATCTCATCCAGGATGCTGGTGCCGGTGGAGTTGGTGCAGACCAGACCTCCGCCGTTGAGTGAAAACCACTTCCGCCCGTTGCCGTCGATCGATATGTTGTTGACGGTGATCCCATCCAGAAGATAGTCGGCAAGCGACGTGCCGTCGTTGCGGCTTACCTTGATGCGGCTCACCTCCCCCTTGCTGCTGAATTGCCCCAAGGGATTGAAGGTGAAGACCCCGTTGTCGGTCCCTACCCACACCAGACCTGTCGATGGATCCTCCAGCGCACAGTAGATATAATTATAAGTGACAGTCCCGTCGGAGTCATAGAGCGAGTTGACAAGCACCTGGCGGTCGTCGCCCGTTTCCTCCGGTGTCCCGTTGTGGTCATAGACCGCAAATGGCGCTCCATACTGCCCGATGACAAACATACACACTAAGTTGCGTGCCGACGACGTCTCGAGTGGCATCGCCAGCAACGCCTTTGTCGGCGTCAGACCGGCTATCTCTATCCGCTTGAATGGCTGGAAGGTCTCCGGCGATACCGATGCGCGTCGCTTCTCCGGAGTCCATAGCCAAAGCTCTGAACTGTAGGTCTTTTCCGAAGTGTTGATGTGGGCTACAGTGAGATTGCCGTTGGTGTCAAAACGTGGGTTGAGCAGCATGAAGACATTCCCCCAGCCGGCGTAGGGCTCCTGAAGGGTGACATGCCCCGGCATCGACGGATTGTCGTCGCTTCGCGTCATGTGAAGCAGCGAGCTGAAGTCCGTCACGTTGTAGCGCAGCAGGCCGTTGGTCACCGATCCGAAATAGAACACGTCGGGATTGTCCGGATCCTGCGCCATCCCCACCGGATTGATGAGCCGGAGAGTCTGGCTGGAGTCGAAATAGGGCACTCCCATCCGGGTCCATTTCCCCGACTGAAGACCCGACAGCAATATCGGGTTTTGCGCAAGGTGACTGCTGAAATTGCGGTCGATGCCGTGGGTATTGACCAGCATCCCGTGGCGCGACGTGTAGAGAAGGTTGTTGCTGCGAAAAGCTGCAGGGGCGTTGGGCATCACTGCATCACCGGTCTGCGTCCATGCGTTGTCTGTCCCTCGGCGCAGAGTGTAAAACCCCTTGCGGGGCATCGCAAAATAATAGTCTTTCAGATCCCAGGAGCCGGCGGCGGTGTTCAGGTCCTCATCTCGCTTCGCATAGTAGGTGCAAAGCCCGGTCTCACGGTCGATGTCGACAAAACGGGCCTGCATGTCGGCAAGCAACCCACTTTTGTTTTCGGCAAAACGTGCGTTGACGAATGTGCCGAGCTGTATGAGGCTGGGCGCGGTGTTCCCGGCCTTGAACGTCATCGAAAATTGTGTCTCGGTGCCGTTGTGCATCTTGCTGACTATGCAGCGCGTCGACGAGAGGGGAATCATCTCTACGACCTCCTCTCCGTCAACCCAGTCGGTGGGCTGGAAGTCGGAAAACGACAGGTGACGCGATGTCAGGTCGTCGGCATAGATCTTGCCGTCGGCTGCAATCAGCAACCGGTCGTCCATGCGCACCACGCTGTCGATAGCCCGGTCGTAGATCCCGCTTGTCGCAACCTCATGTTTCTCATCGTTGATGGCGATAAACCCGAAGTCGGTGGCGAGATAGGCCCGGTCGCCGTCGGGGTCGAACGTGATCGAGCGAACCTCCTTCGAGGAGGATGTGTCGTAGCTCTTCAGCGCCGGAAGCGAGTAGGCGGTCCCGTCGTCGTAGAGAAGGTCGACCATCAGGTCGTCGTATACAATCAGAAGATATCGCTTCTGCGCATTGTAGTTTGCCATGCGTATCAGCGACCCGGAGAGGAAATTCTGCGCGTTATAGGCGCGAACCTCGCCGCTGTCCTTGTCGCGGGCGAAGAGAAAACAGAGTTTTGTGTTGTTGTCGGTCTGAGTCGGCAAGTATGTCTGCGCCTGCACCAAAAAATAGGTCTTTTCAGGGGTGTCGAACACCTGCTCTATCTTGTCGTCGAAGGTGTTGTAGAGCATCCAGTTGGAGGTGGATGCCGCCCCTGCCGGAAGCACCGCAAAGAGCAGCAGGCAGAGTGTGGCGAGCCATTTCATCATAGCTGTGATGGCACGGCCGCGGTGGGATATGGCATTCTTGTCTTTGTCGGTCATGTCGGCAAAGCATTTTCCCGTCTCTTCAGCAATGAAGATAGGGTCGTAGCCAAAGCCGTGGTTGCCGCTCCGATGCGTGGCGATGCTCCCCTCCACGCTTCCCTCGAAGAGATGCTCCTCGCCGTCGAGGGAGAGTGCGATGCAGGTGGCAAACCGTGCATGGCGGTCAGTGACCCCCTCCATGTTCTTGAGCATCAGTTCGATATTGTCGTCGGGTGTGCATCCCTCTCCGGCATAGCGGGCAGTGTAGACTCCCGGTGCTCCTCCGAGCGCATCCACCATCAGACCCGTGTCGTCGGCAAATACATCGAGGTCGGTCTCCTTTTTAATCTCGCGCACCTTGATCAGCGCATTCCCGGCAAGGGTGTCGGCGGTTTCCTCGATGTCATGGTGATATCCTATGTCAGCAAGACTCAGTATTTCAAGTTTGTCGCCGGCGATCGCACGAGCCTCACGCAGTTTGCCCGCGTTGTTGGTGGCCATCACAAGCTTCCTCTTTTCCATCATTATATGTCAGTTTAGATTCATTTCATGAGGACCATTAAGTCCCTCTAAGATGCCTTAAAGTACCTAAGAGCCCTTAATCAATCTAACGCAAAATTCCCCCCTTTTATTACATCTCCCCCTTTAGGGGGTCGGGGGGCTTTCGGGGGCTTTTCTCATATATCTATCGTCTTCAGCTGGGTGAGTTTAAGCCGGGCCTTCAGGTACTCCGTGAGCTTCGTACGCTCCTCCGTCGTTATCCGGTGGTTGGCGGTCGTGACAAGCGCAAGGTTGAGGGTGTCGTTTTTCTCTGTCTGCGGCGATGCCATCACCGACCGGGTGATGGCTATGTCCTGTATCCACGGAAACACCACCTTCAACTCCGGACTGACCGTGGCAGCCCCCGACATCTCCTTGTGGTATTCCTTCAGCAGATGATCCAGCGAATCAATCTGTTGCTGTTTTTCAGCTATCGTGGCCTGACTTATCTGGTAGATGTCCTTTATGGTGGCATTGTCGGCTGCCTTTGCCGTCAACTGCTGGTTGCCCTGGATTATCTTCAGTTGTGTGCCCGCAAGACCATAAAACCGCAATTGCGATGTCAGCGCCAGCTGCAGCGAATCTTGCGGTAGAACCCTCCCGATGAGCGTCAGGTCAATCTCCCGGTGATCCTTGTTCCACTTCACGTCGGACGACAGAACATACGTGTCGGGCCATTGACATTCGGCATTGATAAACTGCGATGCATCTATCTCATATCGGCTTTGGCGCAACATATTGTAGGTGAGGTAGATGGAGGGGATGAGGGCAAGGATGGCCACAGTATAGACCATGCGTCGTACCCGCTTCGCGCGTTCCGGATCGGTGGTAGATACGGGTTTGAACTTGAAGATCTTTACCCCAACGAATGTGGCCAACCCGATGAAAATGGAGTTGATGATGAAGAGATAGGTCGCTCCGAGGAAATAATGCATCTGGAGAGTGGCAAGCCCATAACCGGCCGTGCAGAGCGGAGGCATAAGGGCGGTGGCGATGGCTACGCCGGGAATCACATTCCCCTTGCTCCGCGAACAGATGGCCACGATGCCGGCTCCTCCGCCGAAGAAACCGATCAGAACGTCGTAGATGGTGGGGGAGGTGCGCGCAAGGAGTTCACTGTGCCCTTCTGCCACGGGGGAGATGAGGAAATAGATGGTGGAGGTGAGCATGGAGAAAGCGGCGGCAATCAGCAGATTGCGAAGTGCGCGTTTGAGGAGGTCGAAGTCCTGGATGCCGATGCCGAGTCCGATGCCGATGATGGGTCCCATGAGCGGCGAGATGAGCATGGCGCCGATGATCACAGCGGTGGAGTTGGTGTTGAGACCCAACGACGCGATGAAGATGGCAAGCACAAGGATCACTATGTTGGTGCCGCGGAAGGTGACGTCTTCGCGGATGGCTGCCTCGGCGTCTTTCTGCGGTATCAGAAATCCCTTGAAAGTGAAGTATTCCTCCAGGTATTCCTTAAGGTTTTTCCAGAATTTATTGCTGGAATTGATATTTTTCTTGGCGGTATCAGTGACATTCTTGGCCGTATTAGTTTCTTTCATAGTCTATAGCAGTTTTAGTATTTCTACTATTACAATTAAATCAGTTAATAGGGTTTATGGTTTAGAGTTTAATTTATCGGCGAGATAACTTCTGATTACTTCTGATTACTCTTGATTACTCCTGGCTACTCTTGATTACTCTTGATTACTTTTGGAAAAAACGCTTACAACGACGACAACGCTTACAACGACGACAACGCTCATTTATAGTGCGGATGGTGCGATAGCAGTTGTTGCCGCAGATGTGAGCGGTCGAGATGCACGTAGATTTCAGTCGTCTCAAGCGACTCATGACCAAGTAATTCCTGAATCACCCTCAGCGATGCCCCTCCTTCAAGCAGATGTGTGGCAAAGGAATGACGCAGGGTATGGGGCGA
The DNA here is from genome assembly GCA_964388725.1 of uncultured Sangeribacter sp. GTDB lineage: Bacteria > Bacteroidota > Bacteroidia > Bacteroidales > Muribaculaceae > Lepagella. The sequence goes on from CAYMBR010000012.1 coordinate 15,636, forward strand.
AACCTTCTTCAGTATCCCGGCTGCCGCAGCAAGGTCGCGGATGATATAGAACACCATTACTCTCGTCATCTTCCCTCCTCGCCGGTTCAGAAATATGATGTCCTGCGCATCTTTCTTGATATTCAATTGTGCTCGTTTGGGCAGGTATTCTTTTATAAGGCTCAGTGCCACAGGAGAGATGGGGACTATCCGCTGTTTGCTCCCTTTACCTTCCACTATCAAAAAACCATCGTCCATGTTGAGCCGCGACAGACGCGCGTCGGTCAGTTCGGAGACGCGCAACCCGCTGCCGTAGAGCGTTTCGATGATGGCATGGTTGCGTAGCGACTCCTCCTTGTCGGCCGGTATCTGCTCTATCATTAGGTCAATCTCGGCGGTGCTGAGCACTTCCGGAAGATGGCGCCCAAGGCGTGGCGATTCGAGCAGTTCCGTGGGGTCTTTGTCGGTGATGCCGGATAGTTTGAGAAACTTGAAATAGCAGCGGATGCCGGATAGGATGCGCGCCTGGCTGCGTGGCCCGATGCCTAAATCGCGGAGCGTGCAGAGGAATTCGTGGAGGTGTTCCTCCTCTGTCTCTGTCGGTCTTAATCCCTTTTCATCGAGAAATTCGAGAAGATGGCACACATCGGAGAGGTATGCCTGCCTTGTATTCTCAGACATCCCTCTCTCAAGCGTCAGATAAGCCTCAAATTCCTCCATCTCTCAAATTAGTTCGTAGCAGACTGATGCCATCCGGGGGCGTCGCAGATATAGCGAAAAATCACGCGACTGCAACGTTAACGTCGCATTCCGAATCTGGCATGGCGAATCCGCTTGTGGATTGAAGATGAGAATAGTGAAATTATCATTCCCAGCGCAAATACTGGAGATAATTTGAGCATCAACAGAAGTAAAAACCACGATGAAATCGGCTGTTCCTGCCCATTTCGGCCCAAAATGGAATCTCACCGTTGGATATGCCTGCAAGAGTATCCTCTTTGCTCGCTTTGGGCATTCCGGTAGCCATGCTTCATGCAGATGAAGCGTGTTGATGAGACGCACTATCAACCGCAACTGTACTCGCATCTCCATGCTGTCGGAATCCGAACGGATGATCGAGTCGGCATAATACCCATACTCCCTGTCGGGGTGGGTGCACTCCCTTACTATCCGGTATGCAAGTGGAGAATGAACGCCATACCCGAGGGTATGGCGCCATCTGTTGATAAACTTGAAAAGACCCGCTTTCATCGGTTTAGTTTTTGTTTAGTCCCATTATCCTTTGACTTCCTGGCGTAACCGAAAATGCCATATCCGATTGCCGCGAGAATCAGAAGATAGATGAGGGCAACGGATGCCCCCGACAGGGTATTGGCCTTTTCCACCGACTCCGGATAGAAGGTCATCTCGATGTCGGAATCACCGGCCGGCACACGAATGGCACGCAGCAGATAGTTGGCACGCCCAATCGGCACCTCCTCCCCATTGACTGTGGCTTTCCATCCCCACGGGAAATAAACCTCCGAGAAGAGGGCTATGCCGCCGTGGGCTGAATGTGCCTTATAGGTAAGGCGATTGGGCGCATAGGATGTCTCATAGATAGTGTCGCCCTCCTCAATAGCCGAAGGATTGCCGATGAATTCGGCAAATTTGGAGTCGGCCACTGCCTTGTTGCGGCTCTCCAGATTGGATAGTGCCTCCATCTCCTCCTTGGCTGTGCCGACGTAGCTCAGGGAGTCGATAAGCCATGCGTTGCCAAAGGCTTCCGGATTTTGCTGATAACCGCCATCGTTGGTGAGGAAATATTTTGCATTGAGCATATTCAGAACGTGGGGATTCCCCTTGGCGATCTGATGCTCGATAAGGTCATTGTAGCGCGTCAGTTTGGCCGCATGGTAGCCGCCGATCGTCTTGTGGAAATAACTGCTGCGTGCAGCTGAAAAGCCGGGTATGTCCATCACGCGATAGTTGCTGGTGTCCTGCATGATGGCAAGGTCGGCCTGAGTCGGCACAAATGCCGCCTCGTCGCTTTCGGCGGTAAGGAAGTTTTCCGAATTGACATATCGCTTGTCAACGCTGAATAGGTCAAGAATTACCACCGCCGACAGGCAACATACCCATATGGAGGCATTGGAGATGGCTCGCCTCTCCCAGAGAAACAGCAGAATACATCCGGCGAGGATATACATCAGCGACCGAAGCGCATCGCCAGACACAAGCGACAGACGTCCCGCCGAAATCCCCTGTATCACATTCGAGTAGGTGGGATTGGCAAATACCCCGGCCTCCTTAAGATATGTGAGCTCCGATGCGGAGTAGGGTTCTCCGAATGTCAACGGGGCAAGCCACCCTACAAGGCAGACGAGGATTCCGAAGCCCATCACGCAGATCACTGTCCATTTGTTTTTTGCAAAAAACTTTTCGGTCGTGATTATCTGGCGGACGCACATAGCAGCAAGTAGCGGAATGCAGAACTCCACAACCACCAAGATTGAACTTACGGTGCGGAACTTGTTGTAGCCCGGGAAATGGTCGATCATGAAATTGGTCAGGGCTTCGAAATTATGTCCCCAACTGAGGAGTATCGCAAACACTGAAGCCGCAAAAAGTGCCCATTTCATCGGCGTTTCCCAACTCCCTTCCACCACAAACATGGCAAGGATGGCCAGCATCAGCACAAACGCCCCGACATATACCGGCCCGTTGGTCATCGGCTGGTCGCCGAAGTATTGGGTAAACTGGCCGACAAACTGCATCTCCTCCGGTGAGAAGTATCTGCCGTCACCAAGGTTGGTGTCGGCAACCGACATGATGTGGTTTTGGCCGGCAACCGGTTTCAGCGATGCGCCCCCCTTCACATTCGGGATCAGCAGCGACCAGGTCTCGTCGATGCCGTAGCTCCATGCCGTGATGGCCTTCTTGTCCATTCCCTCGGCAACCGGCGCATCGGGGTCGGTGATGTCGGTGGCACGCCCGCGTACTGTCTCCTTGCTGTATTCAAGCGAGTTGTATAGACTCGCGCTGTTGGCTCCGACTCCGATTGCTCCAGCGGCAATCAGTATGCAGGTGGAGATGGTCCACTCCGCAACTTTCTTCTCCTTGATGGAAATCCATAGCCATGCCAGGGATATGCAGCCCATCACAAGCATGAAATAGTAGGTCATCTGCGGATGGTTGCTCATCAGCTGCAAAGCCGAGAATAGCGCAGTGATGGCACTTCCGAGTAGCCATTTCCTTCGGTAGATTAGCACAAGACCCCCAATTGTGGGAGGTATGTAGCAGAGGGTCAGGAATTTCCATATATGTCCGGCTCCGATTATGATGATGAAATATGAGGAAAATCCCCACGCAAGGGAGGCAAACAATGCCTCGCTCCAGCGCATCTTCATGCAGAGACACATGATGAAGAAACCCAACATCATCCCGAAAAGGAGGTTGGCCGGCGTCGGCAACCCCAGCATAAACACGCTCTGGATCCAACTCAGATATTTGTTGGCGGGGTAGGAGGGTGCTATCTGGAATGTCGGCATCCCACCGAGGAGGGAGTTGGTCCAGCGTGTGGATTCCCCGGTTTCTGCCTCAAACACCTGACCCTCATGGCCATTGGCAAGTCCTTGCTGTATGTCGTTCTGCTGTAGCACTCTTCCCTCCATAGCATCGGGGAAGAAAAACATAAAGGCGACAACTGCAAGAAGCAGAGCCGCCGCTATGGTATAGATGAGTGATTTCTTATTCTTCATCTGTTGTGTCAAGTTTTATCTGACGTTTCACTGACTGTTCGAGCGATATGAGTGTCTCGGTCTCAGTAACCCCCTGGATGTGCTGGATGCGGTCGTTGAGCAACTCCATAAGATGCTGGTTGTCGCGGGCAAATACCTTCATTAGCATCGAGTAGGGGCCTGTCGTGAAATGACATTCCACTACCTCGGGGATGTCTTCAAGGGCTGACACTACTTCGCGGTACATTGAACCTTTCTCAAGTCTTACTCCTACGTAGGTGCAGGTGTTGTAACCAAGTTTCTTCGGATCCACGTCATACCCCGATCCGATGATCACTCCCATTTCTATCAGTCGCTGGATGCGCTGATGGATGGCGGCACGCGACACCCCACATACTATGGCTACGTCTTTCGACGGTGTGCGTGCATTGTTCATAATAATGTTCAGAATCTTTCTGTCAAGGTTGTCAACTTTTTCCATGGTTGATTTTTTCGTAATGATGCGATTGAGCTTCTATTTTTATGTCGGTATTGTTGATTTTTGTGCAAAGTTATAACAAATATGTCAATTTTCCAACAATTTTGCAAAAAAATTATAGCAAAACGCTTTTTTTAACAAATCTCAATTCTCAAATCTCAATTCTCAATTCTCAATTACTTTTGATTTGGCAAAGTTAGAGGCAACAATGGCACAGACAAACGTGATGAGAAGAATCGGAATAAGGGTCACAAAGATGTCGGAAGTTTCCAGCAATACCGGATAGGCCATAGTCTCCGATTCGATCCCGCCACTCGCAATCTTGATGAAGCCATATTTCTGTTGTAGCAGACACAACCCTGTCCCTAAGATTATGCCGATTGCAGCCCCAATGGCCGACACAAGCACACTCTCCCACATGAATACCCTCGAAATGGATGTGCGCGACATGCCGATGGCCGACATCGTGCGTAGCGAGTCGGTCTTCTCAAGCACCAGCATGGATATGGTCGAAATGATATTGAATGAGGCTATGATAAGGATGAAGAAGAGCAATAGAAATGTCATCCATTTCTCTATCTGTACCATCCGGAAATTGATTTCCTGCTGCTGCAGACGGTCTTTGACCTCATATTTATTGCCGATGGAATCGGAAATTCCTGCCCCTATGATGGCAAGGTCGGCATTGGGCGCTATCTTGATCTCAATTGCCGTAGCCTCTTGGTCGTAGAGAAGCAAGTCCCTGACGGTCTCGATGTCGGTGATGATGCGGTTTTCATCATATTCCTCCTGTAGGGTCTGATAGATGTCCGCAACATAAAGGGAATCCATCACGAAGGCCGCCGCCGGATTTGCCGGGTTGAAACGCCCAAGGCGTTTTGGCGCAAATACGTTGTAAACCTCGCCTGCTGAATACAGTCCCAACTTATAGGCAACCCCTACAGATATCAGCGATCCTTTTCCCTCGTCCGTTTCCCAAAGAGGTGTGCCTCCAGCCATAAGCAGCGAGTCAATCATCGTCACTTTGGCGTATTCATCGGGGATTACTCCCTTCAGCGTCACCGGCGTTTCGCGCCCATTGTAGAATCCCAATGCGTTGTCGGTAAGTGTCGGGGTCGCTATCGCCACGCCGGGAATCTTGTCGATCTCTGCCGCAAGGGAGTCGCCATTGGCTATCGTCTTTCCCGAAGCCGGTGTCACCATCAGGTCTGGTGCCATCTTGTCAAGCCGGCCGGCAAGAATCTCATGAAATCCGTTGAAAACCGACAGCACGCAGATCACTGCGGCTGTGGCCACAGCAACCCCCACCACCGACACAAGGCCGATGGCGTTCACCGCACGGTGGGATTTCTTGCCCGCAAGAAACCTCGTGGAGATGAGAAACGGTATTCCTTTCAACGCTTGGCTCTCTTCAGTTCGTCGGGATCGACATAATCATCGGCAGTCCCCTTGATCGGGTCGGATGCGAGAAGTCGGTCGATGTTCTCGGCGTAGTCGAGAGAGTCATCGAGGAAGAATGTCAGATCCGGACATTTGCGCAGGATCTGTTTGACGGCTTGCGCAAGCTCATAGCGCACTGTCTTGCTCTGCTTCTTGATGTTCTCAAGGATTTCATTGGCCTTTTCCGGTGGGAAAATACTAAGATAGGCCTTTGCCACTGACAGATCCGGCGATACGCGGACATTGCTCACCGACACAAGGACATTGCCCATGGCTGCTGTCTGCCGGCGGAAAATCTCACTCAACTCTTTCTGGATGAGACGTGATATTTTTGCTTGTCGTTTTGATTCCATTATTGTTCTGTTTTTCAGATTCGGGATGTATCGCGATGCCTCGGATTGCCTCGGGATTAACCGCGATTATTCTTTTGCTATTAAAATAACAATGAAATTTCAGATTAGGTTTTGCGCAGCAGGGTTATTCCGTCGCGGAAGGGAAGTATCACGGTCTCAAATGCCGGATGTGTGGCGGCAAGGTCGTTGAATTCCCGGACTCCGGCTGTCTGGGGGTCGCGGGCATAGACCGGGTCGCAGACATGGCCCGACCAAAGGGTGTTGTCGGCGACTACAAGGCCGCCTCGGTGCAACATCCGCTCCGCCTCTTTCAGATAGTCGGGATATTCCCGCTTGTTGGCATCGATGAAGATCATGTCGATGCTTTCGTCGGCTATCGTGCTGCAGATGTCGAGCGCCGGCCCGATGCGGAGCTCTATTTTCTCCCCCAATGGGGTGGCGGAAAACTGGCTGCGGATGAAGTCCTCGAGTTCGTCATCTACCTCTATCGTAATCAGTTTGCCGCCGGCAGGCAACCCCTCGGCGATGCAAAGGGCCGAATATCCGGTGAAAGTGCCGAGTTCCAGGACAAGACGCGGATCACACAGCCGGGTCAGCATCTTCAGCAGTCGTCCTTGGAGATGTCCCGAGCACATGCGCCCATTGATGAGGCGCAGACACGACTCGCGGGTCAGCCGTTTCAGATATTCCGGTTCCGCGGATATGTGGGCATCGACGTAAGAGTCAATTTCAGAGTCAATCTCGTAAGTCAAGTATGGATAATTTTGAATTTTGAATTGTTGCCTTCTATTGTGCACTGTACATTGACTATTGTGCATTGACAATGTGTTGCAACGCAAGTAGATACCCATCAAGACCAAGACCACAGATCGTGCCTTTGGCCACCGGGACTATCACGTCTTTATGGCGAAACTCGTCGCGGGCATGGATGTTGGAGATGTGCACCACTATCACCGGACTCTTCACCATCTCAATGGCATCGCGCAGGGCGTAGGAATAGTGGGCGTAGGCCCCGGGATTGATGATGATGCCGTGACATTCCGGATCAAAGGCAAGTCGCTGGATTTTGCCTACAAGTTCTCCTTCGCTGTTTGACTGGTAATATCCGATTGTTTCCTTGCCGCCGGAAAGCTGGTTGGCAAGTTTTTCGGCTTCGGGAAGGAATTCCTCGAAAGATTTGGCTCCGTAAACTCCCGGATTTCTTTTGCCGAGCATATTGAGGTTCGGCCCGTTGATTATCGCTATCATTGTCTTATCTCATTTCTAAATTCTCAATTCTCAATTATTTAATCAGATAGGGGATGAAGATGATGAGACCCGCTGCAGCTGCTGCTATCGCGGTGAAAAGTACTCCGGCGGCCGCCACATCCTTGGCTTTTTTAATTAAGGGATGTCGGTCGGGCATCACAAGGTCGGCTATCGCCTCGATCGCGGAGTTCATCGCCTCTGCCATCAGCACCAGCCCGAAACAAATGATGACGATACACCATTCAGTCGCTGAAATCCCGAAAATCAATCCGGCAATAATGACGGCAATCATTGCCGCCATGTGTATCCGCGTGTTGTGCTCATCCCGCAGTAGGGTCGCAATCCCCTGGAAAGCATACCCAAACGACCGCACCCGCTTCTTCAAAGAAAATGCCTCTTGCTTCATTAAATTTTCATCAAATCTGATATGGAGTAGATTTTACTCATTCTTTGGAAGGTGAAATATTGGTCGTCCAAGATCATCCATTCTTTGCGTTGAGAAAGGGGCATCCTTTTTATATCTGGGAAGAGGGAAACCGGTACTGCAATTTGTCTCCCGTCGGTGAGATATGCAAGAAATTTCCCCTTCAACATTGAAAAGTCAAGTTTCTTTAATCCAACTTTAATGCTTTTGTCTTTGCACATATTTATATTTTATATTTATTATTTAAGGTCTTTTACAATGGTTTTCTTTCCATTAAAAGAACAAGTAATCTGGTTATGCCTTCGATTGTCGTTTATGTCCAATGGTATAGACACCAACATAAACATCTTGAAAAATGCAAGTTGTCCCATGGAATGTATTTGAACTATTGATTGCTTGCAAAATTAATTAATTTTTTTAAATTTTCAATGAAATAGTGTGATTTTATAACCTCAAATCTCATAAAATGTCCTAATTGTATTTATTTTTAGATAAATTTGTCGGTTTTGATTTGTCGGTTTGCTAAAAATTATGTAATTTTGTAGCGAAAAAACGCAGGATATTTGTTATACCTTTGGCAAATATCAGTCAAATAATGAAATAATAACCGAATAATATCTACTGACGTATGGCAGAGTTAGATTTGTCCCACTATGGGATCACAGGGGTCAAGAAGATTATACACAACCCCAGCTACGACCAACTTTTTATCGAAGAAACAAAACCGGGTCTTGAAGGCTACGAAAAAGGCATCCCCACAAGCCTCGGCGCTATCGACGTGTTCACCGGCGTTTATACCGGCCGTTCACCCAAAGACAAATATCTCGTGAAGGATGCCACCACTGAAAACACTGTATGGTGGAACACTCCCGAATATCCTAACGACAACAAACCTATCACAACTGAGGTTTGGAAAGAACTCAAGAAAATCGCCCTCGACGAACTGAAGGACAAAGACCTCTATGTGGTTGACCTTTTCTGCGGCGCTAATGCAGCTACCCGCCTCAAAGTCCGTTTCATCGTTGAGGTCGCTTGGCAGGCTCACTTCGTGACCAACATGTTTATCCGTCCTACCGAAGAGGAACTCAAGGACTTCGAACCCGACTTCGTGGTCTACAACGCCTCCAAGGCTAAGGTTGAAAACTACAAGGAACTCGGAATCAACTCCGAAACATGCGTTGCTTTCAACATCACCGACAAGGAACAGATCATCATCAACACTTGGTATGGTGGCGAAATGAAGAAGGGTATGTTCTCTATGATGAACTACTTCAACCCGCTCCGTGGAATCGCTTCTATGCACTGCTCCGCAAACACCAACATGGAGGAGACCAGCACTGCTATCTTCTTCGGCCTTTCCGGCACTGGCAAAACTACTCTTTCCACCGACCCGAAACGTAAACTCATCGGCGACGACGAGCACGGCTGGGACGACGAAGGCGTATTCAACTACGAAGGCGGCTGCTACGCTAAGGTCATCAACCTCGACAAGGAAAGCGAACCCGATATCTACAACGCCATCAAGCGCGACGCTCTTCTCGAGAACGTTACTGTCAACAATGGCGTCTGCGACTTCGCTGACAAGAGCGTGACAGAAAACACCCGTGTTTCCTATCCTATCTATCACATCGAGAACATCGTTCGCCCCGTTTCAAAGGGCCCGGCTGCTGATCAGGTTATCTTCCTTTCAGCCGACGCTTTCGGTGTGCTTCCTCCTGTATCAATCCTCAACGACGAGCAGACTAAGTATTACTTCCTAAGTGGCTTCACCGCTAAACTCGCCGGTACAGAACGTGGCATCACAGAGCCGACCCCGACTTTCTCCGCTTGCTTCGGCGCAGCCTTCCTTAGCCTGCACCCGACTAAATACGGCGAGGAACTCGTGAAGCGTATGAACCAGAGCGGCGCAAAGGCTTATCTTGTCAACACCGGCTGGAATGGAACTGGCAAGCGTATCTCTATCCGCGACACCCGTGGCATCATCGACGCTATCCTCGACGGTAGCATCCTGAAAGCCCCGACAAAGACAATCCCTTACTTCGACTTCCTCGTTCCTACTGAACTCCCCGGAGTTGATCCTAAGATCCTCGACCCGCGCGACACTTACGCTGACCCCGCTGAATGGAACAAGAAGGCTGAAGACCTCGCTGCCCGTTTCATCAAGAACTTCAAGAAGTTCGAACACAACGAAGCTGGCAAGGCTCTTGTGGCTGCCGGCCCGAAACTCTAAAAATCCAAAATCTAAATATGAAATCCCCATCCCCTTTCTGGGGTGGGGATTTTTTAATACCTAACCGACATGAAACTAAGATATTTCCTGACAATTGCCATCATGGCAATTATGGCACTGGCAGCATACGCCGAAAATTACCCCTATCGCAGCGATGTCCTCTGGGTGACAGTCCCAGACCATCCCGACTGGATCTACAAGACCGGAGAGAATGCAACCGTAGATGTCCAACTATATAAATATGGCGTGCCAGTGGATGGAGTAACTCTTGATTATGCCATCGGTGGCGACATGATGCCGGCCGACATTAAGGGGCAGACTACCATCAAGAATGGAAAGGCAAGCGTCAAACTCGGCACCATGAAGACTCCGGGCTTCAGAGACTGCGTCCTCAATGCCTCTGTCGATGGCGTCAAATATACCCATCATGTGAAAGTCGGTTTTTCTCCCGAAAAGATTGAACCCTACACTCAGATGCCGGCTGACTTCGACAGTTTTTGGAACAAGAATCTGGAGGATCTGAAGGAAGTGCCTCTGCAATACACAATGACTCCTTCTCCGCAATACACCACCGACAAAATGGACTGCTGGCTCGTGAACCTTACCACCACATCCCAAGGTCAGTCAATATATGGATACCTGTTCATCCCCAAGGATGCCGAACCGGGGTCGTGTCCGATAGTGCTTTGCCCTCCGGGTGCCGGAATCAAGACAATCAAGGAGCCTCTCCGCCATCGCTATTATGGCGAAAACGGCTGCATCCGGTTTGAAATGGAAATCCATGGTCTGAATCCGGAGATGTCCGATGAACAATTCAAGGAGATAAGCAAGGCTTTCAGCGGTCGCGAGAATGGCTATCTGCAGAATGGCCTGGACAATAAGGACAATTACTACATGAAGCGTGTCTATCTCGGTCTCGTGCGTGCCATTGACTTCCTCACTTCGCTTCCGGAGTGGGACCGCAAGAATGTCGCTGTTCAGGGTGGCAGTCAGGGCGGTGCTTTGGCAATTGTGGCCGCCGGTCTTGACCCAAGGGTGACGGCATGCGTGGCAAATCATCCGGCCTTCAGCGACATGGCCGGTTATAAGGCTGGCCGCGCAGGTGGATATCCCCATTTCTTCCGTATCGACGGCATGGACACGCCTGAAAAACTGAACACCATGGCTTACTATGACGTGGTCAACTTTGCCAAAAAAGTGACATGTCCTGTCTATATGACCTGGGGATACAACGACAACACATGTCCTCCTACCACCAGTTATGCAGTTTATAATGTGATTACTGCCCCCAAGGAAGCTCTCATCACCCCCATCAATGAGCACTGGACCTCTGAAGCCACCGAGCGCGCTCACCTCTCCTGGATTCAAAAGCACCTTAAATAAGGCGAATAGATATTATTTTTCGAAGGACCAGGGTTCGTTTTCGACAAATCGGATCCTGGTCTTATATTGGGGGGATAGAAAATCGTATGTGGCATCATAGTCGGGAGATTGCGTGCCGGTCAAGGTCATCGGGGCGAAAGGCAGATTGGCGGTGCTTATTTTCTTCGTTGTAGAAGATTCCAATGCCTCTATTGTTTCAGGATATGCCTCCCTATATGCCCGGTTGGCATAGACGACAAAAGGCACCCTTAAATTCCTGATATTACGTCCGCAATAGTCTCCATTGTCATATACATCTTCCCCATGGTCAGAAACATACAAGACAATGGAGGGTTTTGGCTGACGAGACACCAAGTCGAATATAATGCCGGTGATGGAGTCCGTGTATCTGATGGAATTGTCATAGTTGGCGGCAATCTGGTATTTATTGCTGTTCATCCAGTCTCTCGGACGCCACTTCTCTATATCCAACGAGGAGAAATATTGCCGGTCTTCGGGGTATCTGTTGCCGTAGGCAAAATGCGACCCTATTAGATGAAGGGCTATGAATTTTGGATTTAAGGAATCCCTTAGCGCATCCCGTAACTCCGGTATCAGTTCCTCGTCATATTTCTGGAGCAGATGGTCTTCAGAACTCGTTTTCCCTATGAATTTCGATTTCGATGCCCTTGAGGATATAACCCCGGTCGCATTGCTCCATATCCCGGATTTCTCCTGATTCGACAACCAGAATGTCTCATAGCCAGCCGCATTCATTATGTCGATTATTAGAGAATGGTTCCACCATCCGTCGCTGTCGGTGTCTTTCTTCATCGATAGCATGCGCTCCATGTTGTCGGATGTGAATTTCGATGACGCCAGAGCGTCGCGGAAGATGAATAGACTATCCGACATCGAGTCCAAAACAGGCATCGTCGCAAGTGGATAGCCATATAGCGACAGGTGGTGCATGTCGGCCGATTCGCCAAACACCACAATAATATTAAAGCATTCTGTTCGGATTTTACATTCTCTGGGTTTTCATATCTGCTTAATTTTTGCATCATCGTACTCAACTGCCGGTTTTCTCGATAAACCTCTATGGCGTTTTTAGAAATCCGAACCAGCATCGACAGATTGTTCTTTCCGTATGAGGCGTTTAGACCCAAAAATATAAAGGTGACACACCCGATTGCCGAGAATACGAGTACCAGCGTCGTGAATGTTTTTTTCTGACAATTTAATCAGACGATATATTATCGCTATAATGAATGCAATTCTGACGACATTAAGGAAGGTAATGGTTTCCGCGCTGTTTTGAATGAGGGTCTGCAAGAAATCCTTTGCTTCGGATGGGTTCGTCTCAGATATCAGTGTCAACATCTTGTGCGATACTCCAAAACCGTAGAATTCAAAGCAGATGAAATTTGCAAGACTCAAAATGGAATAGATGCTTAGTATTGTCAACGCAACTGCCTTCAGCCAGCGATTCTTCCTGCACAATATATAAAACAAGGTGAGTATCGTGGCCTTAAATGCCGCGCTCGTCATCAGGCATGTGAATCTCAGCCATGGTTGCATCGAGTGCTTGAAAATATTGGCCGACACAAAATCTGCCATGCTCATTGCAGAGGCAATCAGCATTAAAATCCACACCCACCTGACTCCGGATGTAGAACACTTCGTGATGATGTCGCGAATCTTCATATTGACGCAAAATTACTAAAAAAAATACAATTCTTTGGATTATTAGCGGAAAAATTTGTATCTTTGCAAGTTGAAAATTGCAGACTGAAGGCTCTTGACGCGTCTTTAGGCTGAAATTGTCATCGTATATACTTGAAAATTAATAAAATAACAATAAAACACAGAACAACAAAATGCAAAACAAAGGCTTTATCAGTACGATTGCTGTGCTGCTTGTCCTCATTTGCGGATTCTACATCTCCTTCTCTTTTGTGACTTCACACTATGAGAAATTGGCTGACGAATATGCTGCAAAGGTGGCCGGCACAACAGACGTAACCAATGATGTCTACAAACAGAGTCTAAAACAATACAACGACTCTATCGACAAAGAAAAGGTTTACCTCGGCTACACCTACAACCAGGTCCGCCAGATGGAAATCGGCCTCGGTCTTGACCTGAAGGGTGGTATGAACGTGGTACTCGAAATATCAGTGCCCGACATCTTACGTCAGTATGCCGCCGGCGAACAGCAACTTAAGGAAATCAACTCGGCCATCGACAAGGCAAAGGCCGCCGGCGCAAAGACATCTGATAAAGACTTTGTCAACAAGGTGGCTTCTTATTTCCAACCCGGCACTATGGCTTCTATCTTCACTCGTGAAGGAGAATACCTGGGCAAAATAAAGAGTGGTTCCTCCAACAGCGAGGTCACTGCTGCCCTCAACGACCAGATTGATAGCCAGGTCGACGCCGCTTTCAATATCTTCCGCACTCGTATCGACCAGTTTGGCGTCGTAGCCCCAAACATCCAGAAACTCCAGGACAAGAAAGGACAAATCCTTCTCGAACTCCCTGGCGTGAAAGAGCCGGAGCGCGTCACTGAACTTCTCAAATCAAGCGCTAACCTTGAATTCTTCGAGGTTTACAAATATGAGGAGATTGCCGCTGACCTGAACAACTTTGCAATGACTTACGCTGCCCAGGACACTGTCAACCACCTCAACCTCATCCAGCTGCTCGGCGGCGCTCAGCGCAACGGAAGCCCGGTAATCGGTTTCGTGGCCCCGGCCAACAGAAACCTCGTGGACTCTATCCTCAACAGCCCCCTCGCAAAGCAGAAACTCCCCAGCGACTTCCACGCTGTCTGGGAAGTCAAGGCTGTCGATGTCCCAATTGCCGACCAACAGGGCAATCCTGCCCTCAAGAGCAATGGCGAATACAAGACCACTCCCTACTGGCAGCTCGTTGCCCTCAAGGGTGAGGCTGCTCTTGAAGGTGACGCTGTCACAAGCGCATCCTCTGAATATGACAACATGCGCGGAAACACTGTCAACATGAGAATGAACGACCGTGGCGCTCGCGAATGGGCTACTATCACACGCAACAACATTGGCCGTCCTATCGCAATCGTCCTCGACGAACATGTTTACTCTTATCCTAACGTAAACAATGAAATCACAGGCGGCAGCAGCGAAATCACCGGCAACTTCACTCCCGAAGAAGCCAACGACCTTGCAAACGTGCTGAAATCCGGCAAGATGAGCGCCAAAGTCGACGTCGTCAGCAACAACGTGATTGGCCCGAGCCTTGGTGCTGAGGCTATCCAGCAGGGTTTCCTCTCTTTCATCGTGGCGCTCGTGCTCCTGATGATCTTCATGATCGCAATTTATGGTCTCATCCCGGGTCTTGTGGCCAACGTGGGCTTGATGCTCAACCTATACTTCACTCTCGGTATCCTTGCTTCTCTTCAGGCCGTGCTGACTCTTTCCGGTATCGCCGGTATCGTCCTTGCTCTCGGTATGGCTGTCGATGCCAATGTGCTGATCTTCGAGCGCACAAAGGAAGAACTGAAGACCGGCAAGAAACTTCGCCAGGCTATCTCTGAAGGCTACAGCAATGCTTTCTCCGCCATCTTCGACTCCAACCTTACCTCTATCATCACTGGTATTATCCTGCTGATTTTCGGTAGCGGTCCAATCAAGGGCTTTGCAACCACTCTAATCATCGGGCTCGTCTGCTCGTTCTTCACAGCAGTCTTCTTGACACGCATTGCATTTGAACTTATCACAGCCAATGGTCGCTGCGCCAATATGACCTTCACAACTGGTCTGAGCCGCAACCTTTTCGCCAATACAAAATTCAATTTCCTTGGCAGTGCAAAGAAAGCCGCTTTCGTATGGGGATTCCTTATCCTTATCTCTGTCATCTCCCTCGTCGTTCGCGGAATGAACCAGGGTATCGACTTCTCCGGTGGTCGCAACTATGTGGTGCAGTTCGACAGGGAGGTTAACCCCAACGACATCCAGGAGCGTCTGCTCGGCCAGCTTCAGGAAGCTGCCAACGATAAGACCGTCAGCGTAGGTGTCATCACCATCGACGACAATACTAAGGTGCGTATCTCCACCAACTATAAGATCAACGACGAAACTGAAGGCATCGAGAATGAAATAACCGCTCTTCTCTACAAAGGACTCGTTCCGGAACTCACCGACGCACAGGGTAAGGTGATGGACCAGAATGCATTCTCTGTGTCCGATGAAAGCCGTGGCATCATCTCAATCCAGAAAGTTGGTCCTTCCGTGGCCGACGACATGAAGCGCGACGCTTACTGGGCTGTCAGCATTGCAGTGCTCTGCATGTTCCTCTACATCTTGCTCCGTTTCCGCAACATCGCTTTCTCTGTTGGTGCTGTTTGTGCTGTGGCTCTCACCGCATTCCTCATCATCGGATTCTACTCCCTCTGCTGGGGCTTCCTGCCATTCTCCATGGAGATTGACCAGGCGTTCATCGCAGCCGTGCTGACCATCATCGGTTATCAGATCAACGACACCGTGGTGGTATTCGACCGTATCCGTGAGATGATGAAGATTTATCCGAAGGAAGACCGCTTCCAGACCTTCAACAAGTCGCTCAACCAGACGTTGACTCGTACGATCATGACATCGCTCTCCACCCTCCTCGTGCTTCTCTGCATTTTCTTCCTCGGTGGCGACACTATCCGTTCGTTTACGTTTGCAATGATCTATGGCGTGATTGTCGGCACTTTCTGCTCGCTCTTCTGCGCTGCTCCGATTGCCTACAATATCCTCAAAAAGTCTCTCGCCAAGAAAGCTGTGAAAGATGCAGCCGCTGGCCAGGTGCTTCAGGGTAACCGCCGCTTCAAATAATAGCTTATCGCAACCATAAAAATATGAAAAGCCCTCCGGTGCCCGTCGGGGGGCTTTCGTAAATATCAATGAATTCTGCCAACAGAAGGATAGTTAAGAATACCGGTCTGCTTTATCTCAGGTTGATCTTCCTGACTGTGGTCAACCTTTATGCCGTTAGGGTTACTTTCGTTGCCCTCGGTGATATTGACTATGGCATTTATAATGTCGTGGCAAGTGTCGTCGCATCTTTGTCGGTGCTCACCGGAGCCATGACTTCCGCCTCCCAGCGGTTCCTTTCGTTTCATTTGGGTAAAAATGATTGTCAGAATTATAGCCATACCTTCACGTTGCTGTTGCTCGCTTTCCTTGCTTTGTCGGGTGTAGTCGTGATAGTAGGGGAGATACTCGGATATTTCTTCGTGGAGAAATGGCTTAATATTCCGGCTGATAGGGTAGGCGCTGCATACGTTGTGTATCAGTTTTCGCTGCTTGCCCTCGTTTTCAGTCTCATCACCATTCCCTACAATTCATCTATAGTGGCCAATGAGAGGATGGGAGCGTTTGCCGCTTTCAGTGTGGTGGAGGGGGGCCTGAAACTCGCCATTGCATTTGCTCTCGTTTGGTTTATGGGTGACAGACTCGAGCTGTATGGCATTTTGATGGCCGCAGTGAGTGTGATTGTATTTCTGATGACAATGCAATATTGTCATGTGAAATTCCGGTATTGCCGGTATGTCTGGGAATGGGACAGGAAGATTTTCACGCAGTTGTCGCAATATATGGGATGGAATATGTTTGGCTCCGTGTCAAGTATGCTTGCAAATCAAGGACAGGCAGTCTTGCTCAACATTTTTTTCGGACCTGTGGTCAATGCCGCGAAAGCCATTGCCGACAGGTTGCAACATGTGATTAACGGATTTTCGGTCAATCTATATATGGCCGTAAGCCCTCAGATCATCAAGTCATACGCAGCTGAGGATTATCAGCGCGCCTTGAATCTTGTGGTGAGGACTTCAAAGATGTCGTTTCTCCTGATTTTTGTTTTGTCATTCCCCCTGATATGTAATATGGAAGGCATCTTGCGGTTATGGCTTGAAGAAGGCGTTGTGACTTCAAATATGGTTGGATTTTCCAAACTGATGTTGCTCTACTGTATGATTTTGACACTGGAACAGCCAATCACCAGAATCATACAGGCCACTGGTGACATAAAACGCTATCAGGTCTCTGTTGGTGTGTTGACATTGTCGTATATTCCGGTTGCGGCTTTTGTCCTTTGGGCGGGCGGTACTGCAGTCATGTCGCTTGTGGTGCTTATGGTCATAATGATTATGGCGCAAATTGTAAGGGTAGTGGTGGCTCACCGTCAGGTGCAGCTCTCCTATGGCGATTACCTGCATAATGTGATGGTTCCAATCTTCCGGGTGGTCATAATAGCCGTGCCTCTCTATTGGGCGGTTGCGACCGGACAGAGAGACATGCAGTGGATGGCCATTTTGGTCAGCACTCTGGCCACGGGTGTCATGGGAATTGGCGTTGCCGCCATCATGGGACTCGACGGTAGCGACCGGAATATGATGATGGAAATGATTAAAAATAAACTTGGCAGATAATGTGGAATTTATTCAAGATAGTTAATTTTTTCTGGTTGTTGGCATCCACCCGAATGTGGCCAACCGCACTTTTCAACCTCGGGCCGATATTGATTCCCATCAATTTGCTCATGCTTCTGTGCATTTCGATGCTTCCCATCAAGGTGCGTCTCGACGCTCGCACCGGCCTTGTGATGGCTGCAGTCGTCTTGATTTCTCTTTGGTATATATGGATAGACGGAGCTGTGATGGGTGTTGTCATATTCCTGCAATATCTTCCGGTTCTGTTCCTTCTGCAGCTTCCCGCCGACTATATGAAGGATCTGTTGAAGTTTTCCGCCAAATGGCTTGCCATTCTTCTGATACCCTCGCTTTTGCTATATTGGGCTCTCCTCTTTGTTGACCTGCCGAGTTTCGGACAGTTTGTGCATCCTATCTATAAGCCATTCCTCAATTATATATTCTATATCAAGACCACTTTCGACTATGGCACCTTTGAGCGTTTCAACGCCTTCTTTTTGGAACCAGGACATCTTGCACTTCTTTGCACCTTCCTTCTGATTGCCAACAAGTATCGGTTCAGGGAAAACAAGTGGTTGATTGTTCTTGTGGTCAGCATAGCATTTTCGTTCTCTCTTGCCGGATATCTTCTGGCGACATTAGGATTTATCTTGCTCAAGATCAATACCATCGGAAGAACGTTGGTGGCTCTGGCAGCCGTCGCAGTGATTGCTGTCGCAGCAGTGAATTTCCTTGGCGAGGACACTGCCATGTATGAGTTGATTGTGAGTCGTCTGGAATATGACGAAAGCAAGGGCATCAAGGGCAACAACCGAGTTGACAGCAACACCGACTATGTATTTGACAAGGCTGTGCACAAAGGAAAGACACTCACGGGAGTAAGCAAGACGACCAATATGGATTTGGTGGCAGGAGCCGGATATAAGATTTATATCATCCGCTACGGATTGGTGGGAACTCTTCTCTCTCTGGTTCTCTATATTTTGCTTATTCCTCAGTCTCCCGACTGGAGATACACCTTGATTTTCCTTTTCATTCTGATTCTGTGCTTTATGCAGCGGGCCTATCCTGAATGGTATTCATGGCTCTTCCCATACATATCGGGAATATATATAGCCAAAAGCGAGAAGGACGCAAGGCGTGGCGATTTGATGGATCTGGGACTAAGCGTTTGAAAAATGAAGAGAAAAATAGTCACAACAATACTCTATGGCCCCCTTTATCTTTTCTTTTTGCTTCATGGCAGAAAGATAATGGATAGGGAAGTGGCCGACTGGATGAGAGTGCTTCCTTTGCCCAAGGGTGGCAGCTCCTTTCAGAATGCCATCCTCTTGATGAGCACGCTTCCGGAATTTATATTTCTTCTATATTATCGGTATCGGATATGGGAGTTCAATCCAGTCCGGCTGATATATAGGGCACAACTGATGTCGATGAGTTGCCCCAAGGTGGGGGAGGGCCTTGTGATCCAGCATGGATTCGGGACTCGTATCGGATGCTCTGAGATGGGACGCAACTGCCAGGTGTGGCAGGGAGTGACCATAGGCAAATCAAGAAGCGGTCTGAATGAGCCGCGTCCTGTGATTGGCAATAACGTGAAGATTTGCGCAGGGGCCATGGTGCTCGGAGGAATCACGATTGGCGACAACGTCACGATTGGTGCCGCATCTGTGGTCTTGAAATCCGTTCCAGCCGGTTGCACTGTGGTTGGGAACCCAGCAAGAATTGTCAAGGGTCCACGTGCAGATTGTCGTCCTGATGAAAGCGTGATGCCTAATAATTGCAATTCGCAACAATAATATTTGAAAATAATCGTTTATATAAAGGCAGAGGCGTACTAACCTAAGCCATACGAATGATTATATAATCCGACATGTTAAAAGTAGCCATAGTAGGCACTCAGGGAGTGCCTGCGACATACGGCGGATTTGAAAGCCTTGTAGACAATCTTTTGGGCGAGAATTGCCCTGAAGATGTGCAATATACAGTGTTCTGTTCGGGAACAGACATGCCCAACCGGCTTCCCGAATATAAGGGCGCCAGACTGAAATATATACCATTGAAGGCAAATGGTATCCAGTCGGTGCCTTATGATGTCGTATCCATGTGCAAGTGTCTTAAAGGTTATGACGTTATTTTGGTGCTCGGAGTCTCAGGCGGTCTTTTCCTGCCTATTTTCAATCTTCTGAACAAAAAGAAACTCATCATAAACATCGACGGTCAGGAATACAAGCGTGAAAAGTGGGGTCGCTTCGCCAAGTGGATACTCCGCATTTCCGAAGCTCTGGCAGTGCAATATGCAGATGTAGTGATAGCCGACAACAAAGGTATTCAGGATTATGTCACCGAAGTATATCATAAGCCCTCCACACTGATCAGCTATGGTGGTGATCACACCATAAGGCAACTGTCGGATGAATATGCCGATGAGGTGCTAAAAAAATATGGTCTTGAAAAAGGAAAATATGCCATTACCGTATGCCGAATAGAACCTGAAAACAACTCCGCTATCGTACTTGATGCTTTTTCCAAGACCAATCATCCCCTGATATATGTAGGCAACTGGGACCACAGCGAATATTCCCAATCGCTGAAGCGTAAATATGCAAGATACAAGAACATCAAGATGGTGGATGCAATCTATGACCTTGATGTGCTCCATGCTTTGCGTGCAAATGCCCGTATGTATGTCCACGGCCACAGTGCCGGTGGCACAAACCCTTCCCTCGTGGAGGCTATGTTTTTCGAAATCCCAATTGTTTCCTATGATGTGGTCTACAACAGGGAGACCACCGAGGGGAAGGCTTATTATTTCAAAAATCCCGACGACTTGCGGGATATTATAAAAAAATCCTCATCCCTCGTGGGTGATGGCATGAAGGAAATTGCCGAGCGCCGCTATATGTGGAAGACAATTTCAGCGCAATATTGCGAACTTTATAGAAATTAAAAGAATATGAGGGGAATAGTACTCGCCGGTGGTTCCGGTACAAGATTATATCCAATCACCAAAGGCGTCAGCAAGCAATTGCTGCCCATTTTCGACAAGCCGATGGTGTATTATCCAATCTCGACCCTCATGCTTGCCGGCATCAGGGATATACTCATCATATCCACCCCCCAGGATCTTCCTGGATTTAAACGCCTTCTCGGAGATGGCTCCGACTATGGCGTTAAGTTCACATACGCTGAGCAGCCATCACCCGATGGCCTGGCGCAGGCATTTATCATCGGTAAGGAGTTTATTGGCGACGATTCCGTATGTCTTGTACTTGGCGACAACATATTCCATGGCGCAAACTTTTCGGCGGTGCTTAAAAATGCAGTAGCCACCGCCGAAAAGGGAAAGAAGGCCACTGTATTCGGCTATTGGGTCAACGACCCGGAACGCTATGGCGTGGCTGAGTTTGACCATAAGGGCAATTGCCTCTCCATTGAGGAAAAACCGCAGCATCCCAAATCAAATTATGCCGTCGTCGGTCTTTATTTCTATCCCAACAAGGTGGTCGATGTCGCTTCCTATATAAAACCATCTGCCCGCGGCGAATTGGAAATCACCACTGTAAATCAGGAATTCCTCAAAGATGGAGAACTTAAGGTCCAGACTCTGCCAAGAGGATTCGCATGGCTCGACACCGGAACTCACGATTCTCTTGCCGAGGCCTCTATCTATGTCGAGGTACTTGAAAAGCGCCAGGGTCTGAAGATAGCCTGTCTTGAAGGTATCGCATATCGTCAGGGCTGGATCTCAAGGGATAAGATGACAGAGCTTGCCAAGCCGATGCTGAAAAACCAATACGGACAGTACCTCATGAAGGTCGTGGAGGAACTTGACCGCACCGGCGACACCAATCTCGACTGAGTTGAAAATTGAAAACTGACTACCAATGACTATCATAAAAACCGAAATTGAGGGACCATTGATTATTGAACATCGGGTGTTTAAAGATGCCCGTGGATATTTCTTTGAGTCATACTCCAAAAGAGAGTTCGACAAGGAGGTAGGAGAGGCCGAATTTGTGCAAGACAATGAATCTTGTTCCTCTTATGGCGTGATACGCGGTCTGCATTTCCAGCGCCCTCCATATTGTCAGGCTAAGCTCGTCAGATGTGTTAAGGGAAAGGTTCTCGATGTGGCTGTTGATATCCGCAAAGGCTCCCCCACTTATGGGATGCATGTGGCAGTGGAACTGTCTGCAGACAACCATCGCCAATTCTATATCCCTCATGGCTTTGCCCACGGCTTTTCTGTATTGAGCGATGTTGCGGTGTTCCAATATAAATGCGACAATTATTATCATCCTGAAGCCGATGGAGGCATTTCCATCCTCGACGACTCCCTCGGCATCGACTGGCAGATTGATCCGGAGAGAGCCATACTGTCGGAGAAAGACAAACACCATTGCCTTCTGAAGGATTTCGACTCTCCGTTTGAATACGGCAAAGACTGATACCACGATGAATGTCCTTTTCGTCACACACTATTCATCGCTTTATGGCGCCAATTTCTCCATGATTCAGTTGATTCTGGAATTGAGGGAGAAAGGTGTGAATGCCACTGTGATGATGCCGGTCGATGATGTGGTGACGGGACAGCCTCTTTGGGAAAAGCTCGACACACTTGGCATCCCTTATGTCAGAACTAAAGTTAAGACCATAAAGAGCGACAGCTGGAAGAAAGTAGTGCCTAAATTATTTTATGCCCATGCTCTTTTCCAAAAAGTCTATAAGTCAATTGACGGCAAGAATTTCGATTTAGTCCATTCAAATGGCAGTGTCATTGATGTGGGGAGATATATCGCAAGGGAAAAAGGAGTCCCCCATATTTGGCATTTAAGGGAATTTGGCGACCTTGACTATAACCTTATGACGCCATTTGGCAGATGGTTTCAAAAGATTATATACCATGGTGGGAACACCTTTGTAGCTATCTCGAATAAAATCCTCGACCACTACAAGAAATATCTTGGCGGCCAGGATATAAGGGTCATCTATAATGGTGTAAAACCATTACCTATGCGACAGCCCTCTGACGATGGGATTGTGAGATTTTGCATTGTCGGCATGATGCAGGAGAGCAAACGACAGCTCGACGTGGCGAAGGCTGCCGCTGAATTAAGACAGAGAGGCCACGTGGACTTTCATGTCAGCATAATCGGGGATGGCGTGGCGTCGTATGAGCAAACCGTCGCAAACTATATCGACGACAATGATTTGTCTTTGTATGTTACCATGACCGGACGACAGGAGAATGTACCGGAGTCGCTGACCAAAATGGATGTTGGCATCACTGCCTCCTCCCATGAGGCATTCGGACGTGTCACAGTGGAATACATGATGGCCGGACTTGCCGTCATTGCATCCGATGGCGGTGCCAGCACCGAGATTGTGGACGATGAAAACACCGGACTGATATATGAAAGCGGTAATGTCGGCCAACTCACCGACAGGATGCAGCTGCTGATCGAGAATCCTGAGAAAAGAGAACAGCTGGCACAGGAGAGTCATCGGCATGCCATGAATAATTTCCAATCGAAGGCCAACAGCGAGGCCATCTATTCGCTTTACTGCGAATTGTTGGGAAAACGTGTTTGACAAAAGAAAGAAACTATGAAAGTATCGGTGGTCACTGTCTGCTACAATGCCGGGGATATTCTCGAAGACACCATTAAGTCAGTGGTGTCTCAGACCTATGGTGATATGGAATATATCATCATCGACGGTGCATCCAAAGACGGGACCGTTGATGTCATAAAGAAATATTCCGATAAAATTGCATACTGGGTCAGCGAGCACGACAAGGGTATCTATGATGCCATGAACAAGGGCATAGCGGCGGCTACCGGCGAATACATCATCTTCATGAATGCCGGTGACCGATTTGCCAATTCCAGGGTGGTGGAGAACGTCGCCTCAAAATTGAATGGGCCTACTGTCGTGTCCGGGAGATGGCACAGATGCTATCCCGAGGGCCAGGTGAAGGTTGCAGCCCCTAAGAGACTGGAATCTATAATGAGGGAGATGCCAATATGCCATCAGTCTACTTTTGTGAAATCCGGCTATCACAAGTCCCATTTGTTTGACACCTCATTTAGATTCAGTGCCGACTACGCTTTTTTCTATAGGGCGTGGAGGGAAGGCGAGACATTTTCCTATGTGAATACAGTGGTGGCAGATTTCATGGAAGAAGACGGTGTTTCTGCAAAAAATGTAGTGGATTCTGTGAAGGAGAGGGAAAAAGCATGGATGGGTGAAGATGGTTTGGCATTGCGAAAATTGGATCTTCAATGGCAGATTTTCAGAATAAAATCTGTCAAGACCATTAAAAGAATCATTAAAAAGATTATATGACCATGAGGATGCTGGTGGATTGTCATTGCTTTGACGAAGGAGAGAATCAAGGTATAAGTACCTATATTCGGGAGATATATAAATCTTTGGTTCCTCTCGCTCCAGACATACAGTTTGTCTTTGCTGCCCAGAATACGGATAAGCTCGTAAAAATGTTTGGGGAGCACGATAATGTGGAGTATGTGAGACTTGGCAACCACAACAAATATTATCGTCTATTCATCGAATTGCCCTCTTTGGTCAGACTCCATGGGATAGATACCATACATTGCCAGTATGTTTCGCCTGTAATAAAAAATTGTAAGACAATAGTCACAATTCATGATATCCTATTTGAGGATTTCCCGACATATTTTCCTTTGGGTTATCGTCTTTCGAAACATTTGCTTTTCAAGACCTCGGCACTAAGGGCAGATCTGCTCCTTACAGTCTCCGACTATTCAAGAGGCAGGATAGCTTCAAAATATAACATCGATGAAAACCGCATCGTAGTTACCCACAATGGTGTGAGCCGTGACTTTTTCAATCTTGATGAAAAAGAGTGTGCTGAATTTATCAGAAGGGAGTATGGGATATCCAAATATATACTATATGTCAGCAGATTCGAACCCCGCAAGAAACAGGTATCATTGCTCAATGCCTATAAAAATCTAAGGTTGGACAAGGAAGGCTATGAGCTTGTGCTGATAGGCATCAAGACCATCGGCGATCCACTTTTCGACAGTGCACTTGATTGTTGTGATGAGGAAATGAAAAGACATATCCATATACTTGAGAATGTCCCATACAGGTCGTTGCTGAAATGGTATGGCGGGGCAAGTCTCTTTGTCTATCCTTCGGAAGCGGAAGGCTTTGGCATCCCACCCTTGGAAGCGGCTGCGGCTGGTGTCCCTGTCGTTTGCAACAACAAGACCGCCATGGCCGATTTCACTTTTTTTGGACACGACCTTATTCCGACCGACGATGTCACATTGCTTGAATCCCGGATTAAAATTTTATTGGCAGAAGGACGCGGGAACAAATCGCTTGAAGATGTAAGTCGGGAAATTGCCTTAAGATATTCTTGGGATAAAATAGCTATGGAATATAAGAAAAGTATTGAATTAACTTTTAAAATCTGATTATGAATATATTAGTGACTGGTGCCAATGGTCAGCTTGGCAATTGCATGCGCAATGCATCAAAGAAGACTAAAGACAATTATATTTTCACCGATGTGGCCGAACTCGACATCACCGATGCCGAGGCAGTGGCCCGAATGGTGAAGGATAATGACATCAATGTCATAGTCAATTGTGCTGCCTATACCAATGTGGACAAGGCAGAATCGGATGCCGAATTTGCCGAGGTCCTCAACGCCAAGGCTGTCAGAAACCTCGCAGATGCTGTCAAGGCAAACGATGGCACGCTCATTCATGTTTCGACCGACTATGTCTTTGGCGGATCTCTGGGCAACACTCCTCGCAGTGAAGACGAACCGACAAATCCCACCGGTGTCTATGGACTCACCAAGCTTCACGGTGAGCAGCAGATTGCCGAATCCGGAGTGAAGTCGCTCATTTTCCGCACAGCATGGCTATATTCAGAATATGGCAAGAACTTCGTCAAGACCATGCTCAATCTCACTTCCACCAAGCCGCAGCTTAAGGTTGTCTTCGACCAGGTGGGTACTCCCACCTATGCCCAGGATCTTGCCGATGCCATCGTAGATGTCGTTGAAAATCGTAAAATGGATGGCAATGAGGGCATATATCATTATTCCAACGAAGGCGTTTGCTCTTGGTATGACTTCACCAAGATGATTGCTGATGTGGCCGGCAATAATGACTGCGACATTCAGCCCTGCCACAGCGACGAGTTTCCATCTTCTGTGGTCCGTCCTTCGTATTCCGTCCTCGACAAGACCAAATTCGAATCTACATTTGGCTTGAATGTGCCCTATTGGGTCGATTCCCTGAAAGTCTGCATGAAAAATCTCAACGAAAGCAATTGAATGCCGTATGGAAAGTGTCTGCAAGTCTTTTTGCAAGAAGATAGAAGCGCTGAATGTCTTGGTGGCAATTCTTTTCCTTTGTTCGTCATGTTCGGAAAAAAAGGAGTTCCCCGACAGTGTGTGGGCTGGTGTGGTTTCTGTCAATGCTGTCGAAGAAGGAAGCGACACTCTGCTTTGGCAAAGACATGAGAATGCAGATCTCAGGATTCTCGCCATTGGCAACAGCTTTACCATCAATGCCGCCACATATTTTCCCTGGCTTGTAGACCGACTTAATGATGATTCTGTATGCATTGCAAGGTTGACTCAGAGCGGCTGTTCACTGAGCATGCATTGGGACAACCATGTCGACAACAAGCCGAATTATGACTTCTATTATTCCGACAATGGCGGGTGGTCGCTGTCTGAAATAAAGACAATCGACGCTGCCTTGTTGGCTTTGGATTGGGATGTCATCGTCATTCAGCAGCAGTCGGGATTGTCAGGTGTCTTCTCATCCTATTATCCATTGCCCGGACTGGTGGCCCTGTTCCGGGAGACCAATCCAAACGCAAAAATAGCCTGGCACTATACCTGGCCCTATAGGGAAGGTACCAATCACGGAGACTTTGCACGATACGATGAAAATCCGCAAAAGATGTATGAAGCTATTTTGGAAGCCGGCGACAGGGCATCCGAGGATCTCGACATAAAGATTCCATCCGCCACCTTGATTTGGGAAATGCGGCAGCAATATCCGGAGATAGAAGACCAATTTTCCGAAGATGGCTACCACATCAGCAACGACATGGCTCTCTTTTCCCTTTCCACCCTTTGGTATGAATGTCTGGTGACTCCATTCCTGACTACGAGTAGCCTTGACCTCTCGCAATATCCTGAAGAAATCAATCCCGGGCAGTTTGCAAGAGCTAAGGAAATCATCCGTAGCCTTGTGGGTGCAGACGACGACCCCAATTCAGTCCCTACTCTTCAAAATTGACAAAATTAAAAGTTTTCAGCGTCCGAACTGTCGAAAAAAGGTTGAATATTTGGCAAATCCAAATATTTGTTATGGTAGGTTCTATAAATTAAGTATTTGGATTTCAGAGAAATAATTTGTATCTTTGT
>CAYMBR010000013.1:0-42247 GCA_964388725.1 uncultured Sangeribacter sp.
CGCAGGTTGCCAGAAACATCGCTGCTGTCACAACCGAAACTTTAATTGCACTGATTCTCATGTCTATGTGTGTCAGGTTATGTCGTATACTGTTGTCTTGTGAAAGGCGGTTGTCTTCATATTATGACCTTTCTTGAGTAAGTCCCGCTTTCCGACTCAATGACGATTATGACAACACCTCTTGTGTCCTTTGGCACAGGGATGGAGTGTTTCTGTGGAATAGCCCCGGCCTTCACTGTCACAGGCTCCGATATGCGCAGACCGGAATCAGTGAATAGCGTGAGAGTCATCTTGCAGTCTCCGGCATCGTCGGCCAATGTCACCTCTATTCCCGCGCCACTGTACCTTGCATCGCAGATGATTGAATCGTATGCCCAGGTGTCGGTGACGCCATATCCGCGGCTGTAGGACATGCTTGTGTTTTGTCGGGATCTGTTGATGTCCGGAATTTCCCCGGTGTCGCTGTACTGGAAGTCGGTGGGGTAAAACTGTGAGAATGTCGAGATGGGTATGGTGTCGCACGCGCCGGAGCCGTCATCGACCAGACGGAACACTCGGCTTTGCTGGAACACCGGATAGCGGGCATCCGCAGTGAACCACATCTCCCTGCAGCTCAGCAGACGCTCCGACAGCACCCTTTCAATGGGAAGCCCGACATCTGATATACTTCCAATTGGAATTGAATCGGCTTCGGCTTCTCCGACACCCCCATTGCAAGTGAGGGAGGTATCAACATACGACAGGATGAAATCCCAGCTTGCCTTTGTGACGTTGCCAATAGTATCCATGTCCGCAGCAAGAGTCCATCCTTTTTCAACAGTTGTTGACGAAACTCCGCATGCCATTTTCAACAGTTCTCCGCCATGGTGCATGAGCCTTCCGCTCCAAATGTTTTCGGTTCCCGCAGTTCCGCCGGTTACGGAAGTCATAACCGTCACGGGGTTGTCAAGCCGGAAAAAGCTGGCACGGTTCTCAAAACCGATATAGAGAAGGGAGTCGGATGAGAGTCTGAAAAGATACTTTGTGGCGTTCTGTATATATGAAATGGTGTCGGAATTGACAAAGACGGAAATATCCGCGGCATCAAGAGGCGCAAACAGGTCCGGCACTATGCTCACCAGGCGTTTTTCACTGTCGATGTTGGCTTTTGCAGTCTCATTCAGCGAGACGTTAGGGTGAAGCCTGTCGCCGTCACGGGGAATGTGAAATGAGAAGTCGGTTGCAGATTCGGCATGGACACAAAATGAAAATCCCAATAGTATGCCGGTTAAAAAGGAAGCGGTGTATTTGCAGGCTGTTTTCTTCATGGAGGGAGGCGTTTTTCAGTTTCGGCGCAAGTTACCAAAATTTTCCGATATCTCCAAATAATTCCTTAAAAAATAAATAAAAATAAATAATTTGGAAAAATTAAAAATCAAACGAAATAAATCCTCGCTGCGCTGTGGGCAGCGAGGATTTTGATTATAAATTGGAGGGAGTGGGTCCGTGTTATTCTTCGGCGGCGATGACTTCAGACTCCTCGATTTCCTTGTCGGTAGACTGGATGTTGGGGAGCTCGAGGCCGAGATGCTGTTTCTTGTCTATCACCTTCAGCCAGATGCCGATGAGCAGTGCAGCCACACCGAGACACGCCAGCATTACGAGAGGCCAAGTGTAGTTGTAGCTAACGGCAGCCTCCGCCTCAGTCAGTGTGCCATTGGCAAGACCTTTGGCAATTGCAGGGTTGGTATTGTCCAACACCTTGCCAATGAGCAGCGGGAATAGCCAGAGACCGATGTTCTGAATCCAGAAAATCAGTGCATAGGCCGAACCGATAATCTTTGCATCCACAAGCTTTGGTACTGACGGCCAAAGCGAAGCAGGCACAAGCGAGAAAGATGCGCCAAGCACCAAGATGGTGAGATATGCCACTATCACTCCACCAACGGCATTGCCCTTGAACAAGGGGAGAATGAAAGCGAATGTCAGGTGGCAAAGAATCAAAAGCAGAGATCCAAACACAAGCATTGTGGCGGCCTTTCCCTTGTGGTCAACATACTTGCCGAGTATCGGGGTGATTGCAACGGCAAGCAGCGGGAACACGGCGAAGATGGAGGCTGCGCTCTGGCACATATAACCCATCCAGCAATAGACTACGAGAGCCACGACAGCAAAAACAAGCATACCGGTCTTCATGCTCTTCTTCGAAGAGAAGTTGCTGATGAAGGCAGCAGCCGCAGCAATCAGCATCACGATATACTGAACGACGGTAACAGTATCGGAAGCCCAGAAACTTTCGGGATCAATTGCCGTGAAAGTGAGGTTGCACTGAAGCATGTTGACGGCATATTTCTGGAATGGGAAGATTGCTGAATAGTAGAGCACGCAAAGGAAAGCCACCAGCCAGAAACCGCTGCTGCGTAGAATCTGACCGAGGTCGCTGATGCGGAACGGATCATCTTTCTCCTCTTCTGCGTGAGTCTGCGAATCAAGTTTTTGGTCCATAAAGAAATAGACGATAAACATGATGAGCGCAATCATTAGAAGCACCACGCCGAAAGCGAGAGAATTGCTCACCTTGGGAGTCTCGCCAATATAGGCGAAGAGCGGCGAGAAAATCATACAGGTGGCCACACCAAGGCGCGCAAGGGCCATCTCGCTACCCATGGCGAGAGCCATCTCGCGACCCTTGAACCACTTCACGATGCCACGGCTCACGGTGATACCAGCCATCTCAACGCCGCAACCGAAGATCATGAAACCGATTGCAGAGAGTTTTGCAGAAGCCGGCATACCCTCATAGAACGGAGAGACACCGAGTTCGTCGAACACCGGAATATAATTAAGGTGTTCGGTAAACCACACCTCGAGGCTGCTTCCGGCAAATGTTTCGGTGACGGCATACCAGTTGATAGAGGCGCCGATCAGCATCACTGCACCCGACAGGAGGGCAGTGAAGCGCACTCCCATCTTGTCGAGGATGATACCTGCGAAGATAAGGAAGAAGATGAATACATTGAGGAAAGTCTCGCTTCCCTGCATGGTGCCGAAGGCAGTGTTGTCCCAACCAAGCTGGCTTTGCACCAGGTTCTTGATTGGCGACATCACATCCATGAAGATGTAGCTGCAGAACATGGCCATGGCCAGGAGCAGCAGGGCTGTCCAGCGGGCCCACGCCTTGTCGCTCAGGACGGTCTTTGAGGCTGCCATGGCTTAGATCTCCTTATCGTGCTCGAGGAGCAGGGTCATTGAAGGACGGTCGCACACCTCAGCCGGGCCGAAATACTGAATCGGGCCGGGATACTGATAGAGGGTGTTGAGCATCAGAGTCTCACGCATTGAGGCATATTTGAGGTAGGGTTTCCCTTTCAGATCCACAAGAGCCTTCTGGATTACCGGTTTCATGTGTCCGGCGCGTTTTTCCATATTCATCATCATGGTGATTGGAATACCGCCTGCTACCCAGTTTTCGGGTTTGTCGGTCAGGTTGCGCACAGAGCTCATGTAGCCGGTCACGCCGCTGTTGATAAGCATAGTGGCATTGTAGCCAAGGGCGTAGCAATAGTCGGCATCGAAGTTTGTCGGGTCAGCACAGCGACCTTCATATCCGAAGAAGTGGTGCTGGGTGGCAAACTTGCCGCTGTATTCACCGTCGGCAGCCAATTGGGCAAGTCGTTTGCCAACCATCTCGGCGAGAAGCATCTCGGTGTCGATGAGGGAAACCTGCACGTTGCCGTGGCTGTCGCGGTCGAGGCTGAGCTGGAGTGCAATGTTTTTGGGGAGCGAAAGGAATAACTCAGACTCAGACGGCTCGAGATAGCTTGCGATTCTATCGAGTTTTTCATCTTCCTTGAGAGCGTCGAGTTCCTCGGCGTGGGCTGCAAGGATATCGTTGAGTTGCTGGATAAGCACCTTCATTGATGGGATGAATTCGATAAGACCTTCCGGCACGAGGACAGTGCCGAAATTCCAGCCCATTTTTGCTCGTTCCACTATCATGTAGCATAGAGAGTTGACGATGTTGTCGAGGGTCATGCGCTTAGCCTGCACCTCCTCGGAGATAAGGCAATAGTTTGGCTGGGTCTCGAGGGCACATTCGAGGGCAATGTGGCTTGCAGAGCGACCCATGAGCTTGATGAAGTGGTAATATTTCTTTGCGGAGTTGCAGTCGCGCTGGATGTTGCCGATAACCTCAGAGTAAACTTTGCAGGCGGTATCGAAACCGAAAGAAGTCTCAATCCATTTGTTTTTTAGGTCACCGTCGATGGTCTTAGGCACACCGATAACCTGGACGTCGACACCTTTGGCCTTATAGTATTCGGCGAGCACACAGGCGTTTGTGTTGGAGTCGTCGCCGCCGATGATGACGAGGGCCTTGATGTTTAGTTCTTTGAGAATTTTCAGACCGGCGTCAAACTGGTCGGGAGTCTCGAGTTTTGTGCGGCCGCTGCCGATGATGTCAAAGCCGCCGGTGTTGCGGTAGTCCTTTATATATCCCTCGGTCAGTTCCATATACTGATGGTTGATGAAACCGGCTGGGCCCATCAGGAAACCGTATAGACGGTTTTCCTTGTTTAGTTTTTTGAGAGCGTCGAAGATACCGCTTACCACATTGTGGCCGCCAGGAGCCTGGCCACCTGAAAGGATAATGCCCACATTGAATGGTTCCTCAACGCGAGGAGCAGACTCGGCCGCTTTGAATTCCACGATAGGAAGGCCATAGGTGTTCGGGAAAAGTTTTTTGATTTCTTCCTGGTCGGCTACAGACTCAGTGGAAGCGCCGACTTCGAGTTTTACAGCACCCTGGAGTGCTTTTGGGAGTTTCGGCTGATATTCAGCGCGTACTCTCTGAAGAGGACTTTTTTTCATCTTATTAGTCGCTTTATGAGTATTTTATTACAAGTTATTTATCGATGCCTGAATCGCTGAAAAATGTAATCAACGCACTTTTCATTGCAAAATTAATAAAAATCCCCGAAATATTTTTATAAATGAACCTATTTTATTTCTAATCTCCGTAAAATTGGAAATAAATAATAAAAATTTTCGTAATTTAGAAAACTTTTGCTATTTTTGCAGAAACATTAGAAAAGATGAAAGTAAAAGGAATAATTTTAGGCGCTGTGGTATTGTTGATTCTTGCTGTGGTGCCATTTATATTCAAAATAGACGCGGCTGCCAAGAAAGATGTGCAGAATTCGGAACTGAGCGTGACGAAGCAAGTGGAGATAGGCGATTTCGACAAGGTAGAGGTATCGCAAGGAATCAAGTTGATACTGACTCAGCGTGAAAATAACGGAGAGGCAGCGGTGCAGACGACACCGGAAATGGAGCCATTGCTCAGGGTAGAGACCGAAGGAAACACACTTAAAATTTATTATGCCACCAAAAACGAAGTAAAAAGTACGGAGTGCAACTCTACGATAGTGAAGGCAAACACGATGACATTGAAAGAGATAGAGGCGTCGTCGGCGGCGATTGTCAACTTGGCGTGTAATTTCATACTTGAAAATGAGTTGGAAATTGAGACATCGAGTGCATCTAAGGTGCGTGGCAGGAAAGTGACTTGTCCGAAACTCGAACTGAGTTCCAGCAGTGCTTCCGGCATAGAGATAGAGGAAGTGGCCGGTAATCTTGATGTCGAGACATCGAGTGCCGCCTCAATCGCAGTGAAAAGTGTAAAGGGAAAAGAGCTTGAGGCAGAAGCATCGAGTGCATCGTCGATTGGTATCGAAAAAGTTTATTGTGAAAATGTAAAGGCAGAGGCTTCGAGCACCGCGCATGTTTCGCTTGCGGGCATGTGTGGAAGTTTCAAGAAGGAGACGAGCAGTGGCGGACGCATTTCATGCAGCAAACTGGCTGTGAGAAAATCAGCTTCAGCAAACGAATGACGATAATTAAGACCAACATTAGAAAAACAAAAAACAAAATAAGAATGACTTGCTTAACAAATAGATTAATAACTGTAGCGGTGCTTTTGCTATTGTCGGGTTTAAGTTGTCTTGCCGGTATAGCAGTGCTTGATATGGCAGACCGCAATGGCGAAAGTGACACCTCCGGCGACTGGTCGCGTGGACTATATTCCGCCACATATATGTGTGACATTGCCGGATATGATTATAAAGTCACAAAAGATCTTGAGGAGGCAATGCAGGAAGATTTGATATTGTTTTCGACGTGTCTGACCTCTAAGACCTTTACGCGTGATGAGTGGGAAAGTATCAGCCGATGGGTGGAGGATGGAGGAGTCATACTTTCACCTGCGCTACGTTCAGTGGCCTCATCTTCTAAGGACTTGGTGGCAGATTTGTTTGGAGTTGATGTTTCTCAAGAGATAGTCAAGGCGAATACAAGAACGATAATCAATTGGAATCCTGAATTTTATAATGATATAGAACTCGAATATTTTGATGAGGATCATGAGCGCGCCACTTCAATAGGGGCAGTGAAATCATTCTCATTTGCCGCCGATGGCTGCGACGTGCTTGCAAGTTATGGCGATGGCGCTCCGGCAGTGGGGAGAAACGAGTATGGACATGGCAGGGCATATATTGTGCCAGTGGCATGGCGTGATGTGGTGCAAAGAAACCAGTTGAACAAAGACCAGAGTTCATCGAGGGAATACAACAACGGCTTTGAGCCATCATCCGATGTCTGGGCATTTTTCCTGAGAAGCATTTATGCTTCGATGAAAGATGTCTCGGTATGGAAATTCACAGTGCCGGATGGATACCTTCAGGTTTTGGTGCCGACCCACGACTGCGACAGCCGCACAGCCTACGATGCGATGCACTATATGGCAGACTATGAGAAATCGCTCGGATTTCGCGGACATTACTTCCTGACGGTGCATTACTACAGTGACAAGGTTAATTTCGGACACTCATATCTATCCGACTTTTACAACGACGAGACGATTCCAAAAGCTGCCGAACTTCTGAAAGGCGGACATACTGTGGGCAGCCATTCGATATGTCATTTCCCAGACTTCAACAAGGTTGACAATGTGGATGTTGTGACCAGGGATGAGTATGCACATCGGGCTACATGTGAGGATGGGGTGAGCACCGGGGCTTCCACATGGGCCGAGATTGTGCTTTCTAAGCAGATTCTTGAAGGAGACCTTGGCAATAATGTGAGGTCGTTCAGGTCGGGCCATCTATGCGTGAATAAAGATTTCCATGCCATGATGAAGGAAGGCAACTACAGTTTTCAGTCCTGCTACACTGGCGGCGACTTGCTTTCGGAGTTTCCGTTTTTTGGCAGATATGAAAACTCATGGGAGGGGGATCAGGCT
The DNA here is from genome assembly GCA_964388725.1 of uncultured Sangeribacter sp. Classification (GTDB taxonomy): domain Bacteria; phylum Bacteroidota; class Bacteroidia; order Bacteroidales; family Muribaculaceae; genus Lepagella. The sequence goes on from CAYMBR010000013.1 coordinate 7,277, forward strand.
GATGTATTGACAATGCAGTTGCATATCTCAGACGTATATAACAGCAGCGGCGATTCCCCATTGAATGACGACACGTGGGAAACACATGCGGCTCCCGACGAGTGGTATGCGGCAATGCAAAAATTGCGTGGCAATTATGCCTCCGCCATCTTGCTGATACACCCAAATCGCGAATGGAAGATGACGCTTCAGAAGCGGCTTGTCGAGAAACTCAATCTCGATGAAGTTGGGCTATATAATTTTGAGGATTATGGCGACTTCTGGTTGTCAAGGCTTAATGCGGAGTATTCCTATAGTTATGATAGTGATAATGGATCGGTAGTCATAACAACCGATGTTGAAGCAGTGAAAACAAACCGCATGACATTTGCAGTGGAGGATTACAATGGAGATTTGAAGTCGGCAGTGATAAAAAGTGCGGACGGCGGAGAGACCCTGGACGCAGACATAAGGCGGCTTACAGATCATCGCTATCTTGTGGTTCCGAAATTCTTTAAAAATGACGGAAATTCCACACCCCAGATATCTTTGGCGGATGAGAATCCGGAAGGCATCTACGACCTGGATGGGAGAGTGGTAAGACTTGGAGGTAAGGATTCTTCATCTATCGACCAGTTGCCCAAAGGCATCTATATAGTAAAAGGCAAAAGTGAAGTTAAAAAACTAAAAATCTGATGCTGCCATGGACTATAAGACATTGATAGACACGCTAAGCAAGCGAATCAGCGCCAGTAAGGAGGAGACGTCGGAAATGGTGGCATCCCTTGGGGCTGTGATGACCGATTGTGCCCTTGCCGGGGATACGGTCAGTTTTCCGGGATTTGGAAATTTCGAGTCTCGCAAGAAAAACGAAAGGCTTACAGTGCATCCGGCCACAGGCAAAAGGATGCTGATACCACCGAAGATAACACTCTCCTTTAAACCGTCGTCATTGCTAAAGCAGAAAGTTCGCGATCATGAATAGCAAGATAACCTTCCCCCGGCTTGCCACTCTGTTGGCCGACAAGTCAGGCAGGTCGAAGCGTTTTTCCGAAGATTTCCTTCGGGAATTGTTTTCTGTGGTCAGCGAGCAGCTTGGAGCGGGCGACAGTGTAAAGATAAAGGGGCTTGGCACTTTCCGCCTTCTGCGCGTAGAGCCGCGCAAGAGCGTGGATGTCACCACAGGTCAGCCGATGGAAATTTCCGGACATTCGAAAGTGGTGTTTACGCCAGCAAGGGAACTCGCAGAGGCAATCAACGCACCATTTGAAGCCTTTTCAGCCATAGAGATTGCAGATGGAGTGGTCCTCGACAATATAATGGAAGACCAGGATGTCGCGGAGAGTCCGGATTCTGAAGAGATCATATTGTCGTCGACAGAACCTGGCATTCAACCTCAGTTTGTCACGGTCTCCTATAGTGACCCTGTTGAGGAAGAGCCGGTCCGTTTGGATGGTGGGCATTACAATGACGAAGAAGAGAAAGCAAACGCTGCAGAAGAGGAACAGAAAGCAGAGGAGGAAGATAAATCAGAAGATGAGCAAAAAGCAGAAGAGGAACAGAAAGCAGAGGAGGTTGCTGTAGCCTTGTATGAATCGGACGAGCCGGAAATTGAATATGGTGAGGGACAAAACAAGAAGAGCTGGATAAGGATGATGCTTATCGGGGCAGCATGTGCGGTATGTGCTGTGGTGTTGACATTTGTTGTCTGGTCATTGCTGACAAAGCCGGTGTTCAGCGATTTCGGTCGGTCGGTGGACGATTTTATTGCAAATTCTCAGCAAACAGCCGAAACAGGTTCATCTACGATGGAGGAGATTGAGCCGGAAGAGTTTGTAGACACTGCTATTGAAGAAAATTCAGAAGAATTTGAGGAAGAAGATGTGTCGGTGGTCACCAATCCATCGGATGCGATAGTATATGACACGATAGGCACGGCGCGATTCCTAACGACGATGGCAAAAAGCCATTATGGCAACAACAAGTTCTGGCCATACATATATGAAGAGAACAAGGCGAATATCGGACATCCCGACCGCATCCGCCCCGGCACGCCGATAGTGATACCAAAATTGAGCAAATATGGAGTGAGTCCAGACAATCCTGCCGACGTGGAAAAAGCCAACAAGCTTGCAGCGGAAATCTATGCAAGATATGGTAAAAAAATCTGATAAGTCAAATTTTATTTGAAAAAATTTGCACAAACCAAAAAAAAGTATTAATTTTGCATCGCAAAAGAGGGAAAACCTCAGAGTAAATGGTTCCATGTCCGAGTGGTTAGGTACCGGTCTGCAAAACCGTTTACAGCGGTTCGAGTCCGCTTGGAACCTCAAGAAGACTGTCCAATTCAAGTTGGATGGTCTTTTTTGCTTTATTGATGGTTGATTTGGAAAATTTTGGGAATATTTTTGGTATATTGTTTGTATATTACGGAAAATACTATTAATTTTGCAGAGCGAAAACCTAACAAACTATATTATATTAACTATGGAACTCCCGTTTGCAGAATCGTGGAAGATCAAAATGGTGGAATCTATCCGCAAGAGTACCCGCGAGGAACGAGAAAGATGGCTGAAAGACGTGGACTACAACGTCTTCATGCTCAAAAGTGATTATGTGTATATTGATTGTCTGACAGACTCCGGGACGGGCGCGATGAGCGACCGCCAGTGGGCTGCCATGATGACCGGCGACGAATCCTATGCCGGAGCCCGAAGTTTTTATGAGCTGAAAGACACCATCACGCGAATCACCGGATTCGACTATGTCTTGCCAACCCATCAGGGCAGGGCAGCGGAAAACGTGCTTTTTTCCCATCTCGTCAAAGAAGGCGACTATGTGCCGGGCAATTCACACTTTGACACAACAAAGGGACATATCGAATCAAGAAAGGCATTTGCGATAGATTGCACAGTGGAAGAAGCCAAGAACACCCAACTTGAAGTGCCATTCAAGGGGAATGTGGATCTTGAAAAACTCGACAATGTGCTTCGAGAGCATTGCGACAAGGTGCCGTTTATAATCGTGACCATCACCAACAACACAGCCGGAGGTCAACCGGTTTCGATGGAAAACTTGAGGGGAGTGCGGGCTGTTGCCGACAAATATGGCAAGAGGGTATTTTTCGACAGCGCCCGTTTTGCAGAGAACGCCTACTTCATAAAGACACGCGAACCGGAGTTTAAAGACGCCACTATAAAGGAAATCTGCCGCGAGATGTTTAGTCTTGCCGACGGAATGACAATGTCGGCGAAAAAGGACGGTCTTGTCAATATGGGAGGCTTTATCGCCGCAAGATGGGAAGACATCTATGAGGGAGCAAAGCGTTTTCTGATTCCCTTTGAGGGATTCCTGACCTATGGCGGAATGAATGGGCGCGATATGGCCGCACTGGCGGTGGGACTTGACGAGAACACCGAGTTTGACATGCTTCAGACACGCATCCGTCAGGTGGAATATCTTGCAAAGAAACTTGACGAATACGGAGTGCCATATCAGCGACCGGCTGGAGGCCACGCCATATTTGTGGATGCCGACAAGGTTCTTGATCAAGTTCCGAAGGAGGAGTTTCCGGGCGTACGTCTTGGCATAGAGTTATATCTTGAGGCAGGAGTTCGCGGATGCGAGATAGGGTATATGCTTGCCGACAGGGATCCGATCACCAGAGAAAACCGGTTTGGCGGCAACGACTTTCTCCGGTTGTGCATTTGCCGCCGGACATATACCGACAATCATGTAAATGTGATAGCAGCTGCTCTAAAGAATGTCTACGACCGCAGGGGCGAGATTAAGCATGGGGTCAGCATCAAGTGGGAGTCGGAGTTGATGCGTCATTTCACAGTGAAATTGAATCTGCTATGAAATTTCGGAGAGTCTTGCTGGCGCGTTGATGAGAGAATCTGAGGATTTTCAGAAAAAAGTGGCAAAAAGTGGCAAAAAAAATACTGAAAAAGTTGCGCGATTCAAAAAAAAGTAGTAATTTTGCATCCGCTTGTGGAAACTGCGGCCGATAGTCGCGGGAAATCACAGGCAAAAATAAAGTTTAACCAATATCAATAAACCGGCAAGTTTATGGCAACAAAAATCAGATTGCAGCGTCATGGCCGTAAAGGCTACGCTTTTTATCCTATTGTAGTCGCCGATAGCAGGGCACCACGTGATGGTAAATTTATTGAAAGGATAGGTTCTTATAATCCGAACACTAATCCTGCTACAATAAGTTTAGACTTCGACCGTGCTTTGTATTGGGTAGAAGTAGGAGCACTCCCCACCGATACAGTACGCAGCATCCTTTCCAAGGAGGGCGTAATGCTGATGAAGCATCTCCGTGGCGGTGTCAAGAAAGGAGCATTCACAGAAGAAGAGGCACAGAAGCGTTTCGACGCGTGGAAGGCAGACCGCACCAAAGAGGCAAATGCATTCCAGGCAAAGAAGACAGCAAAGGCTGCAGAATACGCAAAGGCACGTTTGGAAGCTGAGCAGGCTCAGAACAAGGCAAAGAGTGAGGCTGTAGCAAAGAAGAAAGCCGAAAAACTCGCAGCTCAGGAAGCAGCAGCCAAAGAGGCAGCTGAAGGCGAGGCAACAGAGGCAGCAGAAGCTCCGGCAGCAGAGTAATCTGCAAAGTCGCGGCAAAAAAGGCAAGAACATAGATGAGATTGCAATTTAATTGAAGAAAAATTTGCACAATCCAAAAATAATTGCTAATTTTGCACCGTCAAACAGAACATAATCATGATGGCTCGGCCATCATGATTGAAATGGCCGATTAGTGTAGCGGTTAGCACGCCACCCTCTCACGGTGGAGACTCGGGTTCGAGTCCCGGATCGGCTACCAAGACCAATACTCGATGAGTGTTGGTCTTTTTTATTTAATATTCAAAAAGAATTAGTATTGACATATCGCGATATGCCAATATGTGATTTTTCGTAAACGATAAATTATTTATGGCGACAATCCTTGACCGTCTTGATGGCCTCGATTCCAAATTTCAGGAAATATCCACACTGGTTACTGACCCTTCGGTAATTGCAGACCAGAGGAGGTATGTTAAGCTCACAAAAGAGTATCATTATCTTGAGAAAATACTCAAATCAGCTTCCGACTATCGCACGGCGCTTGCCAACACAGAAGAGGCCAAGACTGTGTTGATGACAGAGGATGATGAGGAGCTAAAAACCATGGCGAAGGAAGAACTCGATAACTTGCAGGCAAAATTGCCAAAGATGGAAGAGGAGATAAAGCTTCTCATGATACCACAGGACCCGGACGATTCGAAAAACTGCGTGGTGGAGATACGCGGGGGCACAGGTGGGGATGAGGCGGCCCTTTTTGCCGGTGATCTTTTCCGTATGTATCAGAAATATGCCGAAAGAAAGGGGTGGTCGCTTGCGGTCAGCAGCGTCTCAGAGGGAGCAGCCGGAGGGTATAAGGAAATTGTCTTTACTCTTTCAGGCGATTCTGTGTATGGCACGATGAAATATGAGAGCGGAGTGCATAGGGTGCAGCGCGTACCAGCCACAGAAACGCAGGGCCGCGTACATACTTCGGCGGCAACAGTAGCTGTACTTCCGGAAGCCGAGGAGTTTGATGTGGAGATCCACGAGGGAGAAATACGCTGGGATACATTCCGTTCGGGAGGTGCCGGTGGTCAGAATGTCAATAAGGTAGAGTCAGGAGTAAGACTTCGCTACAACTGGAAGAACCCCAACACCGGAGAGGTGGAGGAAATTCTGATAGAGTGTACGGAAACCCGCGACCAACCGAAAAACAAAGAGAGGGCACTTTCAAGACTGCGAACGTTTATATACGATAGGGAGCACCAGAAATATCTTGACGACATAGCGTCGAAAAGAAAGACTATGGTCAGCACCGGCGACCGGTCTGCAAAAATTCGCACATACAATTTCCCACAGGGGAGAATCACGGACCACCGGATAAACTATACTGTCTATAGCTTAGGTATCTTTATGGATGGCGACATTCAGGAATGTATCGACCGGCTGATAGTGGCGGAGAATGCGGAGAAATTGAAATCGTCAGAAATCTGACAAAGTCAAGTCAAAATGACAAATTGTCAAAATGACAAAATGACATTTTTGATATGGTCTAAACAAAAAAAGTCACCTTGGGAAGGTGACTTTTTTGTAGCGGGATCGAGAATTGAACTCGAGACCTCCGGGTTATGAATCCGACGCTCTAACCAACTGAGCTATCCCGCCAACGATGCTTGCGGGGTGTATCCCCCCGTTTTGCGAGTGCAAAGTTAATGCTTTTTTCTGAACTGACCAAATTTTTCCCAACTTTATTTTAATTTTTTTTGGAATTGAGTGTGTCGGAAGAGCCAATGATTCAAAAACTGATTTTTTTGCACCCTAAATGCTTGAAAAGTCAAGTTTTTTGGTTAAATTTGTAAATTATTTAAGCAAATAAAGAAATTCATAGGTTTGAACAGATTCAAAACATATCATAAGAATAGCCTTGAGGTTTTATTGGTGGTTTCCATCTTCGCCATGTTGTCTGCATGCAGCACGGGGATAGAAAGCACAAAAAAGATTAAGATGAACAAAGAAGACCTCCGGCAGATGACAAAGAGCGAAGAGCAGATTTTCGCATCTCAGATCGAAGGGATTCCACTGAAAGAATGGAAGCCGGGGAAAGAGTTTATGGCTATGAGTGTGCGCACGGCATATATATTTGATCCCACATCGGGTGACGACAGATATTCGGGAACGATGGAGGGGAAAAAATTATACTATGTCGGCTATGAGAGTCATGTGAACCCCGATCTGAAAGACGAATGTGTGCTGAAGTTTTCAGATGGAACTGCACCCTTTGCCTACTCTACGGGGAAATCTACAGAAGAGGCACTTGAAGAGATATATAGCAGCAAACTTCCCCTTCTATCAGATTTGGATCTTATCCGCCAATGGAAAGAGAAGCTTGAGGGGAAAACTCTATGGACGAAAAGCAACCTGTGGTATGACGACAGTGGCAACCGGAAGGATGGACTCAGATATGCAGAGGTGAAGGTGCTTGATGTGGTGCCAACCACCGGCGATTTTCCCATGAATGTGAAGATAGTCTGTGGAGTTGACGACTATGCGAATATCAGAATGAATTATACATCAGACAAAGCTGACAGCAGGAATTTTGCGGCAGTTTTCTTTCTGAGTGATCCCAAATCTCGCTATCCCAATATAAGCGATGAAAATTGGGAATTGATACAATCAGGAAAGGTAGGGAAAGGAATGACGAAAGATGAGTGTCGTCTTTCAATTGGCAATCCCGACGAAGTGCAATCGGGACACTCCACATCCTCGACACTCGATATATGGCAATATTCGGATGGAACATACCTTCTCTTTTCCGATGGACTTCTAACCAATTTCAGACAATGAAAATAGAATACGATAAAGACATAACCGGACTTACGACTTTCGGCATACCTGCGAAAGCCGAAATTTATGCTGAATACGACAGTGAGGCAGAACTTTTGAAACTTAGCCGCACTCCGGAATTCATCAATAATGAAATCCTCAATATAGGAGGAAGTTCCAACCTATTGTTTCTCAACACATTCAAGGGGCTGTTGCTTCACTCCAATATAAAGGGAATCAAAAGTTATCGGAAAGATTCCGACACAGTCTTTGTCATTGCCGGGGCAGGGGAGAAATGGACGGATCTGGTGGATTGGTGCATAGACAGAAATCTTGCCGGACTTGAGAATATGGCAGGTATTCCAGGAGAAGTGGGAGCATCGGCAGTGCAGAATGTCGGGGCATACGGATCGGAGGCAAAAGACGTGATTCACTCTGTGGAATGTTTCGACATTCAGACGCGAAAGACAGTCACGCTATATAATGAAGAATGCGAATTTGCCTACAGGAATTCAATATTCAAGAATAAGGCAAAGGGTAAATATATAGTGCTGCGCGTAAGTTATAAACTGCGTCCTGACAATATAGCCCACAACCTGACTTATAATGCGCTGAAGCCGTTTGCAGCGGCTCTTGACCATGAGCCAACCATCCGCGAGGTTGCTGCAGAAGTGATTAGGCTTAGAGACAGTAAACTTCCCAATCCAAAGGATACGGGAAGCGCCGGATCATTTTTCAAGAACCCGATACTGCATAAATATTTTTATGATCAGGAGTTGGTGCCCAGAGGTCTTGACATACCCACATACGAAGTGGAGGGGAAGCCGGATTATTGCAAGATTCCCGCGGCATGGCTTATAGACCATGCCGGACTTAAGGGATACAGGATAGGTGGCGCAGAGGTGTGGCCAAGTCAGCCGCTTGTGATAGCAAATGCCGGAGGTGCTACGGCCGCAGATGTTGCAAACCTTGCCGCCCATATAGTGAGGACTGTGAAACTTAAATTTGGGGTAAAGCTTGAACCGGAGGTTAATTTCATAGATTCTTCAATAAGGGTGACGGTGCTTGGAAGCGGAACGTCGAAGGGTGTGCCAGAGATTGGTTGCACTTGCCGCACCTGCAGGTCGGAAGACTTGAAAGACAAGCGTCTCAGGGCATCGATATTGGTGGAGACCCATGGACTCAAATTGCTGATTGATGCATCGCCGGACTTGCGCCAGCAGGCACTCAGAAATGATATCGACTCAATAGATGCTGTCTTGCTGACACACCAGCATTATGATCATGTGGGGGGCATCGATGACCTGCGTCCGTTGTGTGCCGGCCATAATATGCCAATATTTGCCAATCCACACACCGTGGCCGACCTTCACAATAGAATCGACTATTGTTTTCGGTCTCACCTATATCCAGGAGTCCCGGTACTTGACCTGCAATCAATTCCTCTTCAGCCGTTTAAAATAGAAGAACTTGAAATTATACCGATAGAGGTGATGCACGGCAAACTTCCCATCTATGGCTACCGGATCAAGGATTTTGCCTACATTACGGATTGCAAGACACTTGCAGAATCTGAAAAGGAAAAGTTGCAGGGGCTTGAAGTGCTGATACTAAACTGTCTGAGAATTGCGAAAGAGCATTTTGCGCATCTGATATTGCCTGAGGCTCTGGTGCTTATAGACGAGTTGAAGCCAAAGCGATGCTATCTGACCCATATATGCCACAATTTCGGGCGTCATGAGGAAGTGATGAAAATGCTTCCTCCGAATGTGGAGTTGGCCTACGACAATGAGGTGATAACTATCGACTGATGCCAATATATATTCCATAAAATTGAACAATATAAAAACCTAAATAAGATGAAAAATGAAAAATTTGCACTCAAGGTAAGACTTGCCATCATGAGTTTCCTTGAGTTTGCAGTGTGGGGAGCATATCTTACCTCCCTTGGCAACTATCTCGGACGCATAGGTCTGGCCAACGACATCAAATGGTTTTATGCAGTTCAGGGGATAGTGTCGATGTTTATGCCGGCCATCATCGGCATTGTGGCCGACCGCTGGATACATGCTCAGCGGATGCTAAGCCTCTGCCATCTAATAGCCGGAATATTCATGGCGGCAGCCGGATTCTACTGTATGTCGGCAGGAGAAGCCGTTGAGTTCGGTCCGATGTTCTGGCTATATACCATATCCGTTGCTTTCTTCATGCCTACTATAGGGCTCAGCAACTCAGTGGCATATTCAGCGCTAACAAAACTGAAACTTGACACAGTGAAGGAGTTTCCTCCAATCCGGGTGTTCGGCACTGTTGGTTTTATATGCGCGATGCTTTTTGTAAACTTCACGCAGTTCCAGACAAATTACTATCAGCTATTTACTTCGGCAATATTGAGCATTGTCCTTTGTGGCTACTCACTGACGTTGCCAGACTGCCCGACCAATAAAGCTGCTTCGGGTTCGCTTGTCGATATGCTCGGACTAAAAGCCTTCTCGCTTTTCAAGGTGAAGAAAATGGCAATATTCTTTATCTTCTCGATGCTTCTTGGAGTGAGTCTTCAGATCACCAATGGCTATGGCAACATCTTCATCACCTCGTTTCAGGATGTGGCACAATATGCCGACACTTGGGGAGCAAAGAATGCAAATGCACTTATCTCCTTGTCGCAGATGTCGGAGACCCTGTGCATATTGCTGATTCCCTTCTTCCTGAAGCGGTTTGGCATCAAGGGCACAATGTTTCTTTCCATGATAGCGTGGGTGGGGCGTTTCGGATTCTTCGGACTTGGTAATCCAGGCGAGTTGGTATGGCTCTTCGTTCTGTCGATGATAGTATATGGAGTGGCATTCGACTTCTTTAATGTGTCTGGATCTCTTTATGTGGATCAGGAGACCGATCCTTCGATGCGCAGCAGTGCACAGGGATTGTTTATGATAATGACCAATGGCCTTGGTGCTACGATTGGAACCTTGAGTGCAGGAGCAATTCTTGAGAAGTTGGTATTCACCAAACGGGCAGGAGTTGCTCAGATTGATGGCTGGCATGAGAGTTGGTTGATTTTTGCAGCTTACGCGCTCGTTGTGGCTGTACTTTTCCTTTTGATATTCAAGGACAATAAGAAAGCAGATGTCGCCAAGGACGATGCACTTGAGAAGAGCGGATTGGCAGCGGCTGCGATGGTAGATGACGAAGACAAGATGTAGGTCATGATTCAGTTTTATGCGCCGGAGATTGAGACGACGGGAGTCTTGCCGGAGTCTGAATCCGTACACTGCAGCAGGGTATTGCGTCTGAAAGAGGGAGACCACATCTTCGTGACAGATGGCAAGGGCCATCGGTTTGAGTGCGTGATACTTGAAGCACATCCAAAGCATACGATGGTAGAAATCCTCACCAAGACCGAAATCCGGTCTTGGTGGGGATTCCGGCTTGAAATCTGTGTGGCTCCGTCGAAAAATATCGACCGGATGGAGTGGCTGGTGCAGAAGTGTGTTGAAATAGGGGTTGACAGAATTGTCTTGATGAAATGTCAGCGCAGCGAGAGAAAGGTTTTAAAATCGGAGCGACTCAATAAGATAGCCATATCGGCCATGAATCAGTCGCTGAAGACAAATCTTGTGGAGATTACAGAGGAGACGGATTTCCGGCGGCTTGTTTCTGATGATTTTGAAGGATTCCGTTGTATGGGCTATTGCGATGACTCAATACCGTTGCGCAGTTTTGCGAGGGAGTTCAAGGGAGGAGATGTGAGGATATTGATAGGGCCGGAAGGAGATTTCTCACCGGATGAGGTGCAATTGGCCATGTCTAAAGGATATCTTCCTGTCACCTTCGGTGGCAGCCGTCTTCGCCTTGAGACCGCCGCCCTCTATGCCACTGTAGCCGCCCATCTGATAGCCGACCCTCTCCAAAATTCGGACTCATAAAAAGATATTGGTTATTGTATAAATATCATAAAATTTGTTTTATTTGTGTTTTTTTTTGCTTAAAATTTTGGTTTTATATGTTTTTTTTTAATTTTGTGGGTGAAATAAAAAATTTGTGATTATATTAACAAGAAGTAAATGTACAATTTGACATAAGGCGTCCCTCCGGGACTTATTTTGTTTATGAGCACTTACCCGAGGCTAAAGCCAGGGGTTTTCTAACAAATCAGGCCTCCGGCCTGAGACACACAAATGCACATTTACTTTGTGCACGAGCTATAAAATATACATATAACCTTTTGCCATGAATAATTATATTTAGGGATGTTCTATAAATTAATCTTTTAATAGCCAGATAAATAGTTGCATATCTCGCAAAAAATTTTTGGACTCCAGAGTTAGCAATATTCCTAATTATGGCAGTATATATGCATCAATTGGGTTGAGATTCTGATGAGCTGTTGTTGGCTTTGTGGCGCATGATTTGCCAGGAGTTGATGACGTTTTGCCAGGCTATGTAAGCGGCAGGGGCCACTGATGCCACGGGATTCATATAAGCAAGAGCCATCCAGACGGCAAGGACTGTATTTTTTTGCCCCATACCCTGACCACCAGACACCGGGTCGCCAAATCGGCGGCCTATTATTCTTCCCACCTTAAACTGAAGAAGGCACACGGCGAGCGAACCGATGGCCAGTCCGATCATCAGGGGGACATAGTCTGGCTCGTAGTGGTAGATTATGAAGCTTACACATCCACCAACGATGATGAAGAGAGAGACAGCCCACATATAGAAAGATATCGACTGGTGGGATTTGACAGCTTCATGGAATTTAGGCAATATCTTCCGCAACGCGAGCGAGGCTGCCAACGGACCGATGAGAAGAGGCATTACCTTATTGAATATCAAAACGAAAGACTCCAGAAATCCATAGTCGGAGTCGCCAATAATTGCGAGCACGACCGGCCCGACAAAAGCGACAAACACGTTGCAAAGCAGAGAGTAGGTGGCAAGTTTTGGCAAACTTCCCCCAAGCATAGCGCAAATGACCGGGGCTGCCGTGGCCGTGGGAATAAAAACGCAGATGAATACCCCCTCGGCCAGAGTGTGGTCGAGCCATACGAGCGACAGGTAGGCTATTGCCGATAGAATCATCTGCACAGCGAGCATCACCCATTGAAATCTGCCAAGCGAGATATGGCGGAAATCAAGGCGACTGTAGGTGATAAAAAGCATTCCGAATATCAACCATGGGGAAAGAAACTGAATCTTCCCCATCCAAGGATAGAAAATTATGCCACCTATCATGGCGATAGGAAGCATAAACGGTTTTATGCGTTTGATAGAATCTAATTTCATCTTCTTATTACCGTTAGATATAGAAAAGTCAAATTGCCCTCAGCAACTTGACTCTTTTATTACAACACTTCAAGAAGAGATTTTATAACGCGGAAAGTTTTTTCGGGAGCTTCGCTGAAGAAATTTTCATATTGCGATAAGTTGTCTGCCTGCCCCGGGGTGTCGCTTACGACCCTTAAGACAGCAAAGGGAACCGTACAGGCGTGGCATATCTGCGCTATTGCAGTTGATTCCATATCGCAAGCGAGGGCTTCGGGATATATCTTTTTTATATGGTTAAGGTCTTCTACATTCGAGATAAAGCGGTCGCCGGTGGCGATCAGACCGAAGCGAAAATTGCCGGCATCAGGGAATCTCCGGCAAGACTCAATCACGGTGGGATCGAGTTCGAAACGAGCCGGGGTGCCGTCCATGTGACCCCATTCGGTGCCGGGTCCACACCATACGTCGTGATAGGCAGCCTGGGTAGCGACGAGCAGGTCTCCGACACGCATAGATGCATCAGCACCGCCAGCCACACCTGAATTTATCACCAGATCGGGATGGAATCTCTCAATCATGCGATAGGCGTTGAGTGCAGAATTGACTTTGCCAATTCCGCATTTCATTACCAGCACGTCGTGATGACCCACTTTCCCCTTGTAGCCTTTAATCCCATCAAGATCTGTCTCCTTCATTTCGCTCATGAGGGGAAGAAGCAATGCCACTTCCTTGTCCATGGCGGCAAGTATTCCTATTTTCATGTTTTTCTTAATAATTTTTGATTTAAAAACGAAAAAAATCTTTCGATATTATTAAAAAATTTGTAAATTTGCATTGTGAGTTTTACCTCAAAATTCTCACGATATCATGAAATCAATAAAAATTTGGAACGACACGCCTTCGGAAAAGCAGTTGCTTCAGATAGCCGAACGGCTCAAAGCCGGAGAAATATGGATTTTGCCAACCGACAGCATATATGGCATCATGTGTGATGCACTGAATCAGAAAGCGGTGAGAAAGGTATGCAGCCTTAAAAACATCAATCCGGAGAAAAACAATCTGTCAGTGGTGTGTCACGACATTTCCATGGTTTCTGAATATGCGAGATTTGGCAACCGCACATATACTCTGCTAAGGGAAAACACGCCCGGTCCATTTACTTTTTTATGCAAGGCCCATTCAGTGCTGCCAAAAGAGTTTAAGGCACGGAAAATAGTGGGAGTAAGAATCCCCGAATGCAATACTGCCCGCGAAATAGCAAGGACATTGGGAAATCCGCTTCTTACCACATCTATAGAATATACTTCAGAGGATTACGCCATCAACCCTGAGCTCATCATGGAAGCGTATGATGGAAAAGTAGATGGGATTGTAATTGCCGACGAGGGGAGCACCACTCCAACCGCCATCATCGATTGCACCGACGATAGTCCTACTGTGCTTAGAGAAGGAGTTGAGGATCCACTGATGTAGAAACACGCTATAATGCGTGAACTGAATTAGGCCTACATGAAGATGTGGCTTTTGAATAATCCCGACATTTCGCCGGAAGATGACCTTTTCGTTAATACTCTTCAGCAGACAGCCGACGGAATTCCGTTCCAAGTGTATTGCTTCACGAACACTTCAGCATGGGTGGCATACGAGGGGATACAGTCGGCGGTGTTTGAACATATCGCAGTGATGTTGACTAAGTTTGACCTATTTGTATTTGAGAATGAATCTACCCGCGCAACTATTCTGAGGGAGTCATGGGGCGTGAACTTCCTGCCGGAGAAAGGGTGTTTGGTCTTCCACATCCGACCATTATAAAGGGAGATGCACCATCGGCAACGGCAAGCTAATGTTTTGGCTCTGATTCCTTGTAGCAGTCATCTTTAAGAGGGCATCCACAGCATCCGGACGACTTATTGCATTTCGTCCGGATGAATTTTTTTGCTATGAAGCAGATGCACAACAGCAGAATTACACCTACCAATATGTATTGCGATGCGATGCTCATTTTTTTGAAGCAGATTTATTTTTGGTTTTCTTTTCTTCCTCCACCACTTGGGTTATTCTGCGGTTGCTCGGATCGCGAAGCACAGAAAGGGTAATCTGGTTGATCATTTCCTTCAGCTGCCCTATGAATTCGGGGGCACTGTAGTCGCCTCTTTCAATGGCGCGGAGACGACCTTCCCAGATGCCTGTGAGTTTAGCGCTCTTCAGCAGCTCTTCCTTGATCAATCCTATAAGTTCGATACCGGCATCAGTGGCACGAAGCGATTTCCCTTGCCTGCGTATGTATCCTCTTTTGTAGAGAATCTCAATTATGGCTGCGCGTGTAGATGGACGCCCGATACCGTTGGCTTTCAGAGCTTCGCGCAATTCATCGTCATCGACAGATGCTCCGGCAGTCTCCATTGCCTTAAGCAGAGTGCCTTCGGTGTAGTAGCTTGGAGGGGTAGTGGTTTTCTTTCCGAGAAAAGGTTTGTGAGGTCCTTTTTCACCTACTGCGAAATCGGGAAGAGTCGTTTCCTTATCCTCATCTTTCTCCTTTTCGGGTTTATCGTCGCTGACACCTGGCGAATCTTTCTCATATACAAATCTCCAGCCCGGATCATCAATTCTTTTACCGGAAGCCTTGAACTCTATTTTGCCGGCTTTCCCCTTAATCTGAGTCTGATCGTAGACGCAGTCTGGGAAGAAAACGGATATAAAACGTTTGGCAATGAGGTCGTAGACTTGCCATTCGGGTTTTGAAAGCATCTGCGGGGGTTGTCCGGTTGGAATAATTGCGTGGTGGTCGGTGACCTTGGAATTGTCGAAAACCTTGTTGCTCTTTTTGAGCTTTTTGCCTCTGATCGGTTGCAGCAAACCCTGATATTGGGTCAAGGCATTGAGAATGGGACCGCATTTTGGATACATGTCATCAGTCAGATAAGTGGTATCCACGCGGGGATATGTGGTGAGTTTCTTTTCGTAGAGGGCCTGAATTGTCTTCAGGGTTTCGTCGGCACTCAATCCATATTTTTTGTTGGCCTCAACCTGGAGGCTTGTGAGGTCGAAGAGTTTAGGGGGTGCTTCCTTTGCCTTTTTCTTTACGACATCGGTGATTTCAAACTCGCTTTCAGATGCTTCCTGAAGTTTTTTCTGGCCATCCTCTTCGGTTTTGAAAGGTTTGACGTTGGAGGTGAAAGTGACACTCCGATAGATAGTGCGCAGCTCGAATGTTGTGGTGGGCACGAAGTTTTCGATTTCTTTCTGTCTGTTGACCACAAGGGCGAGGGTTGGAGTTTGCACTCTCCCTACCGAGAGTATATTTTTGTTTTCGCTGTTGCTTCCGTCGGCATATTTAAGAGTGTAGAGCCGAGTGGCATTTATGCCTAAGATCCAGTCGCCGATGGCACGGCAAAGACCTGCAATATAGAGAGGTTCGAGCTCTTTTCCCGGACGTAGATGGCAGAACCCCTCTCGAATCGACTCGTCGGTCAGGGAAGATATCCAAAGTCGTTCCACCGGTTTGTCGCACCCGGCTTTCTGCATGACCCATCGCTGTATGAGTTCACCTTCCTGACCGGCATCACCGCAGTTGATCACCTTGTCGCACCTTTTTATAAGACGCTCGATGACCTCAAACTGATGTTGTATTCCCTTGTCGTCTTTAAGTTTTATGCCAAACCGGGGAGGTATCATGGGCAGAGCAGAAAGCGACCAGCGTTTCCAGTCGGGGGTATAGTCGGAGGGGTCTTTGAGTTCACACAGGTGTCCGAAGGTCCAGGTGACACAATATTCCGGACCTTCAAAATAACCATCGCGTCTTACCTCAGCACCAAGAATCTTGGCAATGTCCTGACCTACGCTGGGTTTCTCGGTAATACACAATATCATAATCTAAGCACAGTCAAACATCATTATAAAAAATGAATCGGAGAGGGTCAATTCTCCAGTTTCTTTGCCTCGTTCCAATAGTTGTCCATTTCCGCCAAAGTCATGTCTTTAAGGCTTTTTCCGAGTTCCTTTGCTTTAGCCTCGACATAATTGAAACGGCGGATGAATTTCTTGTTGGTGAGTTCAAGGGCATTTTCGGGCACCACATCGTAAAGGCGAGCCGCGTTGACAATAGAAAAGAAAAGGTCGCCGAATTCCAATTCAAGGTTTTTTGCATCGTGGCTCTTTATTTCGGCTTCCACTTCTGAAATTTCCTCCTTCACCTTGTCCCAAACCTGACGGGGTTCGTCCCAGTCGAATCCAACGTGGGCGGCTTTTTCCTGGATGCGGTATGCCTTTATAAGGGCGGGGAGAGAACCAGGCACTCCTGAAAGCACGGTCTTATTGCCGCCTTTTTCCTTAAGCTTTATTTGTTCCCAGTTGTCGGCCACATCATTGGCAGTTTCAGCAGCCACATTGCCATAAATGTGAGGATGGCGGAATATCAGTTTGTCGGTCAGAGTATTGCAGACATCTGCGATATCGAATTGCCCCTTTTCATCGGCGATTTTGCTATAGAAAGCCACGTGAAGGAGAACATCGCCAAGTTCTTTTTTTATGTTAGGTTCGTCATTGTCGATCAAAGCGTCGCAAAGTTCGTAGACCTCTTCAATCGTGTTGCTGCGCAGCGATTCATTGGTCTGTTTTCGATCCCATGGACATTTCACGCGCAGAGTATCGAGCACGTCGAGCATTCGGCCGATAGCTTCAAGTTTTTC
Organism: uncultured Sangeribacter sp.; assembly: GCA_964388725.1. Lineage (GTDB taxonomy): Bacteria > Bacteroidota > Bacteroidia > Bacteroidales > Muribaculaceae > Lepagella. The sequence goes on from CAYMBR010000013.1 coordinate 24,589, forward strand.
TTCTCTTGTATGCATCTTCAAAAATGTAATTTCAAGAAATTTTGGTTGTAACTAAAGAAATATGGTGCAAAATTACTAAAAATTCGGCAAAAATTGCTATCTTTGCCTTTTGAAATCGACCCAAGGGGTGATTTTTAACCCGATTTTATTGAATAATTGGGTTTAAATGTTTATTGTTGATATGTCAATCAGTTGATTATTAATGAATAATTTGTTAGACACAAGAAAGGTTGCAAAATTGGAGAAGTTGATTGAATCAGCGTCTTCGATAGTGCTGACTTGTCATGTCCGTCCGGATGGGGATGCCATAGGGAGCACACTTGGGTGGATGCACCTTCTTAGGCATATTGGCAAAACGGCAATGGTTGTGATTCCAGACAATGCGCCGCGCTCCTTGTCGTTTCTTCCAGGATTTGACTCCATGGCAGTGTTTACGCGTCATGAGGAGTATTGTGAGAAGCTCTTCAGGGATGCAGACTTGCTGATTTGTTGTGATTTCAATCAGCCGTCGCGACTCGACAAGATGCAGACGTTGCTTGACAATTCGAATTGTGCGAAGGTTTTGGTGGATCATCATGTGGATCCGGATGATTTTGCCGACCTCACATTTTCCTTTCCCGAGATGTCGAGCACCTGTGAGTTGTCGTTCAGATTGATGGCGGACCTTGGATTCTACAACGAGATGACCCTCGAATCGGCCACATGTCTGCTGACAGGACTTGTCACCGACACAAAGAATTTCACGGTAAATTGCAAAAGTCCGGATATATATGAATTATTGCAGCGACTGATCGACAAGGGATGTGATAAAAATCAGATTGTCAGGCTTGCCTTAGTAGAGAAAAGTTACGGGTCGCTGATGCTTGAGGCTTATGCCTTATCCCAAAAACTTGAGATATTTCCAGAACTTCATGCGGCAGTGATATGTCTTGACAAGGAAGAATGCAGTCGGTTTCATTATGAAAAGGGTGATACGGAGGGACTTGTGAACCGTCCCACAGAGATACGGGGCATCACTTGCAGTTTCTTTTTGCGCGAGGATTCAGACTGCGTGAAAGTCTCGGCAAGAAGTATACTTGACTTTCCTGTCAATATGATATGCAAGGATCTCTTCGGAGGGGGAGGTCACGTAATGGCGGCAGGTGCGGAATATTATGGTAAGTTGGGCGATTGCAGGCACATTCTTGTGGAAGCTCTTCCAAAATATTCCCAGTTTTTAAAAGGTCGCACCGAAAAACTTGATTATTTTGAAATATAACAGTCTATGAAATATCTTGTAAACATAGCAATAGCAACATTTTTGAGTGTCTTGCTTTTTTCATGTGAAGACACTGTGAGTTATTCAGAGCTACTGAGAGATGAGCAGAAGTATGGCAACTGGTTTCTCGCCCAGCATCGGGTATGCAACGAAATTCCTGCCGACAGTGTGTTTGAGGTAGGTCCCGATGCACCTTACTACCGTATGGATGATGACGGATATATCTATATGCAGGTGTTGAAGGCGGGAAAAGAAGATTATCCTTCGTATGGTGACCAGGTTTATTTCACTTTCTCGCGTTATAATGTTGAGACCATGTATGAAGATCAGACGCTTGATGTAGGATGGGAAACGAGCAATCAGGAGGATTTTCTTCTGACGGTAGGAAGTACATATTTTATATACGGCAATTATAGCGTGACTTCTTCCTCGACTTATGGATCAGGCATCCAGGTGCCGGTGTCATATCTGGGATATAATTCAGAAGTCAATATTCTCCTGAAATCATACTATGGATTTTCAACGGAAAGCACCACCTGCGTGCCATATCTTGTGAATACCAGATATTTCAAGGCGGAGTATTAATTGCCTGCGGTGATTCTTATAGCGATTATTACAAAGTAATTAAAGGATAGAAAAATTAATGTTTAATATATCAGCGCTATCACAATCTGATGTGCTTTGAAATTGTGCATAGTGCATTGAGAATAGTACGTATAGTATATGAGTTTGATAAAATCAATATCTGGAATCAGAGGCACCATTGGCGGCCGCTCCGGCGACGGACTTGGCGGTGTGGACATTGTTAAGTTTACTGCTGCGTTTGCAGAATATATAAAACGGGTAAATGGCGGCGCGACCGGCAAAATTGTAATGGGTCGTGATGCCCGCATTTCCGGGCCAATGGTGGCGCATCTGGTGAGTGGTACTCTTATGGCGATGGGTTTTGATGTAGTGAATATTGACCTCGCCACCACGCCGACCACTGAACTTGCGGTGACAGGGGAAAATGCCCTTGGAGGAATTATTCTGACGGCAAGTCATAACCCTATTCAGTGGAATGCCCTCAAGCTATTGGATTCGAAAGGGGAGTTCCTGACAGATGAGGCTGGAAACGAGGTTATCCGCATTGCCGAAAATGAAGAATTCGATTTCGCCGATGTGATGGATCTCGGCAAAGAATATTGCAACAATACATGGGGGCAGAGACATATTGATATGGTGAAGAGGCTTTCTTTGGTAGATTCAGATGCAATAAAGAAAGCTGATTTCACGGTTGCTGTAGATGCTGTAAATTCCGTAGGTGGCATTGTAATCCCGCAATTACTGCGAGCTCTTGGGGTTAAAAACGTCATAGAACTTAACTGTGAAGCCAACGGACATTTCGCGCATACTCCGGAGCCAATACCGGAAAATCTGACGCAGATTTCAGAATTGATGAAAAATTCAAAGGCTGATGTGGGCTTTGTGGTGGATCCGGATGTAGACCGCCTTGCGATAGTAATGGAAAATGGCGAGATGTTTGTGGAGGAATACACCCTTGTGGCCGTTGCCGACTACGTTTTGCAGCATACTCCGGGATCCACCGTGTCAAATTTAAGCAGTTCACGAGCCCTACGGGATGTTACTCGCAGACATGGATGCGATTATAGCGCAGCGGCAGTAGGGGAGGTCAATGTGGTGAAAAAAATGAAAGACACAAATGCTGTGATTGGAGGCGAGGGAAACGGAGGTGTAATCTATCCGGAACTTCACTATGGCCGCGATGCACTCGTGGGTGTGGCTCTGTTTCTGACCTTGCTTGCAAAATCCGGCAAGAAAGTGTCGGAGCTGAAAAAGACTTATCCTCAATATCAGATTGCGAAAAACAAAATACAACTCACACCGGAAATCGATGTTGATGCCATATTGCTTGCAGTGAAGGAAAAGTATTCTGATTGCGACATAACCGACATGGATGGGGTGAAAATAGATTTTCCCGACTCATGGGTGCATCTAAGAAAGTCGAACACAGAACCCATAATCCGCATCTACAGTGAGGCTGAAACAATGGAAAAGGCAAATGAACTTGCCCAGGAAATCACACAGGTCATCAGCTCATTAAAGTAGCAATTCAAAATTCAAACTATTCTCCATCGTCAGAATCTTAACTTTTAACACTTGACACTTAAGTCTTTTAAGGAGCATGCTAAAAAAATTCTTTTTAAACCTATTGTCATCTTTCGTCGGAGCATGGCTGGCGATGGTGCTTTTCTGCGTTGTTGCCGTGATTGTAGTGGTTGGAGTGGCCGCCCAAATAGGAACCTCAGATGAAAAAACTTCAACCAAGGTAGGTTCGGATTCTGTTATCGTGCTTGACCTGACGGGCACAATTGTTGAGACAGCGGAATCCGGACAGCTCGACCTGATTTCGCTTGCATACGGCGACGGTGACCAACCTCTTGCCCTCAATGTGCTTGTGGATGGCATCAGAGAGGCGAAGTTGTCGAAGAATATAAAAGCCATGTATATAAAATGTGGTCATCCGGTGGCATCTCCTGCCACTCTTAATGCCATACGCATGGCAGTGGCGGATTTCAAGAAGAGTGGTAAGAAGGTTTATGCCTATGCGGATATGATGACTATGGGAGATTATTTCGTGGCTTCACAGTCGGATAGCCTTTTCCTTAATCCCGGTGGCATGATTGAGATTGCCGGACTTGGGGGTACCACCCTTTTCTATAAAGATTTGCTTGACAAGATTGGGGTGAAGATGACGCTCGTGAAGGTCGGCACTTTCAAGTCGGCGGCTGAGCCGTATATATCCAATACAATGAGTGCCCCCGCAAGGGCGCAGCTCGACACTCTCTACTCTTGCCTATGGGACTATATAGGCAGAGCTGTGGCTGAAGGAAGAAAAGGGCTAACCGACAACGCGATGAATGCCGCTGCCAATAATTTCATCATGTTCAAGACACCGGAGTGGGTGCTCAATGAAAAATACGTCGATGCCCTCGCGTATGAACGTCAGATGGACGACAAGGTGGGGCGTATAGTCGGCAAGGAAGGTAAAAAAGTGAAATACTACACCCCCCAGACTCTTGCAGAGAATTCCAGTTGGGGTGGAGAATATGATAGCAAGAATCAGGTGGCAGTGCTCTATGCCACAGGAGAGATTGCAGAATACACCAAGTCGGGTATAGACTGCTATAAGTTAGTACCCCAGATCACCAAGCTTGCCGACGACGATAATGTGAAGGCACTCGTGCTTCGTGTCAACTCACCAGGCGGTTCGGTATTTGGCAGCGAGCAAATAGGAGAGGCTCTTGATTATTTTAAGTCGAAAGGTAAGCCTTTTGTGGTCTCTATGGGAGATTACGCTGCATCCGGCGGATACTGGATATCATGCACGGCCAATAAGATTTTCGCTGATCCTCTGACCATTACAGGGTCGATTGGAATTTTTGGTCTGTTCCCATCGGCAGAGGGACTTGTCAGAAAGCTCGGAGTGACACCTCAGACAGTGAGCACAAATCCCGGTAAAAACATTAATATATTCAAAGATCCCACGGAGGAGCAACTTAAGGTGCTTCAGGATTATATCGACGAGGGATATTCCCGCTTTGTCGGAAGAGTAGCCAAGGGGCGAGGCATGAGGGAATCCAGGGTGCGTCAGATTGCCGAGGGAAGAGTGTATTGTGCAGAGCAGGCATTGGAGCTGAAGCTTATCGATGAGCTCGGTTCGCTCGATGATGCGGTGGAAAGCGCAGCAAAACTCGCGGGACTAAAGGCTGACAAATATGGAGTTGCAATATATCCAAAATATAAACCGGATTTTTGGGACATACTGAAGTCGGAAGGCCTGAATACCATAAATCAGGAATTAGGTCTGATAGCGGGAATGCGTCCTGAGTCAGCCCTTATATATGAAGCATCACGCATACTACAGCGCAACCCATTGCAATACAGAATGTCGCCCTTAGGAGTCGAGTTCAAGTAAACAGGCTGTAAAAATTAGCAGAACTCACTAACAACAGATGAAGACAGCAAGAAAGATACTCAGATATTTGCTAACCCCCATGTCTTGGTTTTATGGCATGGGTGTCGGCATGCGCAATAAATTTTTCGACTGGGGCTTCATCAAGGAGGTAGGGTTCGACATTCCTGTGGTGGGTGTAGGCAACATCACCATAGGGGGCACCGGAAAGACACCTCATGTGGAATATATTCTCGAGTGTCTGAGATATGAGAAAAACATTGCAGTCTTGAGCCGAGGCTACAAGAGAAAAACAAAGGGTTTCATAGTGGCCTCAGCTAAGAGTACCCCCGACAGCATAGGCGACGAACCGATGCAGATTTATGAGAAATTTGGCGGACGTGTGAAGGTGGCAGTCTGTGAGAGCCGTGTGAGGGGAGTGGAGGCTCTGATAAAGGATTTCCCCAAGTTGGACCTCATAGTGCTCGATGACTCTTTCCAGCATCGCTATATCAAGCCAAAACTTAACATAATGTTGATGGATTACAGTCATCCTGTATATAACGACAATCTGCTTCCGCTTGGCAGATTGCGAGAAAGCATGGATGCCTTGGACAGGGCAGACATGGTGATTGTCACAAAGTGTCCCACCAACATATCGGCACTTGACATGAGGATTGTGTCGAAACACCTCAGCCTTATGCCCTATCAGAAACTTTACTTCTCCACTATGGATTATGGCGGTTTGATTCCTGTTTTCCCGGATGACTGCGATGAAAGGGTTCTGATTTCCGACCTGACAGAGGAAGATTCCGTCTTGTTGCTGACGGGTATTGCAAATCCACGTCCGTTTGTGAACTATTTCAGGAATTTCCCATTTAAAAAAAGGGTGCTTCATTATCCCGACCATCATGACTTTCGGAGAGGCGATCTTGGAGAAATACACACCAAATATGCATCGGGTACAGCGCGGAAAAAGCTTATAATCACTACCGAGAAGGATATGGTGCGATTGGTCCACAATCCATATTTCCCACAGGACCTAAAACCGTTTGTCTACTACATACCCATAGGGGTAAGAATGCTTGAATCTAATTTTGGCTACGATTTTGTGCCCGATATGGTTCAGGCTATCAATAAATAATCTTTTAAATCAAAAATACGATGGAAAAAAATATGTTGGAGATGATAGAGGAAACCTCATCATTCATTCGCGCGAAAGTTTGCGAAGTTCCTGAAATAGCCATCATCCTTGGATCTGGACTTGGCAATCTGGCCGACCACATGGATGTGAAATGCGAAATAGATTATCATGACATACCCAATTTCCCGGTCTCAACAGTGGCAGGACATGCAGGAAAACTGATCTTCGGAGATCTCGGCGGAAAATATGTGATGGCGATGAAAGGTCGCTTCCACTACTATGAGGGGTATGGGATGAAGCAAGTGACATTCCCGGTGCGCGTCATGCAGAAGCTCGGCGTAAAGACACTATTCGTAAGCAATGCAGCAGGTGGTATGAACAAGGAATTTCGCGTGGGAGACGTAATGGTGATCACAGACCACATCAACCTCTTTCCGGAAAATCCTCTTCGGGGCAAAAACTATGAGGAACTTGGCACCCGCTTTCCGGCCATGACGGAGGCGTATAAGAAGCAACTTGTCAAATGCGCGGATGATATTGCAGAGGAATGCGGCCTACGCCTGATGCACGGTGTCTATGTAGGCACCACAGGCCCGACTTTTGAAACTCCGGCAGAATATGAATATTTCCGCGTGATAGGAGGAGATGCTGTCGGTATGTCGACAGTACCGGAAGTAATCGTGGCAAACCATGCCGGAATCGATGTCTTCGGCGTGTCGGTAATCACCGATCTTGGAGGGAAAGACATAGATTATGTCCCCACCCATGAGGAGGTGCAGCAGGCAGCAGAGACCGCAGCTCCAGTAATGGTGAAACTCATCACAGAAATGCTCCGAAAACTCTAACCCCTAACCAATAACCCATAATAATGGCAGAAATATCAGATCTTGGTGAGTTTGGTCTTATCGACCGGCTCACCAAGGATTTCCCTTTGAAAAACACATCGTCGGTCTATGGTGTAGGCGATGACGCCGCCATCATGAATTATGGCGACAAGGATGTGCTTGTCACGACCGACCTTCTTCTTGAAGGCATTCATTTCGATTTGCGTTATGTGCCGCTAAAACATCTCGGCTATAAGTCGGCCATTGTCAATTTCAGCGACATTTATGCGATGGGCGGAACTCCAAGGCAGATTACGGTCTCTCTTGGGATATCGAGCAGATTTTCGCTTGAACATATAGATGCCCTATATGATGGAATTCGCACTGCTTGTGGGCTATACGGAGTTGACCTTGTAGGGGGCGACACCTCGGCATCGGTGACAGGCCTTGTCATCAGCATCACATGCTTAGGAGACTGCGAGAAAGGAAAAGAGATCAGGCGCGATGGTGCTAAACCCACAGATTTGATTTGCGTTTCAGGCGACCTCGGCGCAGCATACATGGGACTGCAATTGCTTGAGCGCGAGAATCGTGTCAGTGCGTCGGCCGGACAGGATTTTCAGCCCGACTTTGCCGGAAAGGAATATATTCTGGAGAGGCAGTTGAAGCCAGAAGCAAGGCGCGATATAATAGAGGCTCTCAAAAAGGAGGGAATTCATCCTACTTCAATGATGGATATCAGCGACGGCCTTTCATCCGAACTTCTACATATATGCAAGAATTCCAATGTCGGATGCCGCGTGTATGAAGACAAGATACCCATTGATTACCAAACAGCTGTGATGGCAGAAGAGTTGAATCTGAATCTAATCACTGCAGCAATGAATGGAGGTGAAGACTACGAGCTACTCTTTACTGTTCCTCTGACAGAACATGACAGAATAGAAAACATAAAGGGCGTGAAAATGATAGGATATATCACAAAGCCGGAACTTGGGTGTGCCATGATAACACGCGATGACCAGGAATTCCCCTTGCGTGCGCAAGGATGGAATGCGTTTATAGAGAAAGAGGAAAAGCAATAGGCTTTCCCTCTTTTTATCTTTTTTCACACTTTTATTAACGCAATGCAACTTCAATTTAAATTATTTAACAGTATAGTTGCAATCTTTCCAAAACATAAATGTTAATTTTGCAATTATTTCTATAGACGCATCTTTCTAAGCATTGATGTATTTACTAACAATTCTTATGATTATCAACTGATACCTTATGGAACAGACAGTTAATATTCGTGAAATCAATGATTTGATTGCTTCGAAGAGCAATTTCCTCAGCATGGTCCGCAATGGTATGGACCAGCGTATCGTTGGCCAGAAACATTTGGTCGATTCACTTCTCATTGCACTTCTTTGCAATGGACACGTTCTACTTGAAGGAGTGCCCGGTCTTGCAAAAACTCTTGCCATCAAGACTCTTGCGACTATAGTGGATGCCAAATATTCCCGCATTCAGTTCACTCCAGACCTTCTACCAGCCGACGTAATCGGTACACTTATCTACAGCATGAAGAATGAGACCTTTGAAGTCAAGAAAGGTCCTATTTTCGCCAATTTTGTACTTGCAGATGAGATCAACCGCGCACCGGCCAAGGTGCAGAGTGCCCTTCTTGAGGCAATGCAGGAACGCCAGGTGACTATCGGCGAACATACCTTCCCGCTTGAGCGTCCTTTCCTTGTGATGGCCACCCAAAACCCCATAGAGCAGGAGGGCACATATCCACTGCCGGAGGCGCAGACCGACCGTTTCCTTCTTAAGGTCGTGATTGGGTATCCGACGAAGCAGGAGGAAAAGGCAATCATCCGTCAGAATATCAGCGGAGCGCTGTCGGCCGTACATGCTCTTGTATCCACACAGGATGTCATTGAGATTCAGAAACTTGTCGAGAAAATCTATATTGATGAGAAAATAGAAAACTATATTGTGGATATAGTTTTTGCAACCCGTAATCCCGAAGCCCATGGTCTTAAGGATCTTGAGGGTATCATTGCATACGGTGCATCTCCCCGTGCATCCATTTCTCTTGCGCTTGCATCGCGTGCATACGCTTTCCTTCAGGGCAGAGGATATGTGATTCCGGAAGATGTTCGTGCTGTATGCCATGACGTGACGCGTCATCGTATCGGACTCACATATGAGGCGGAGGCCAACAACATATCCGCTGATGAGATCATCTCAAGCATTCTCGATAAAGTTCAGGTTCCCTAACCCTTAACTCCCAACCCATAACCTGGTTAAAAAATTGGACGCGAAAGAACTTTTAAAAAAGGTCCGGAAGATAGAAATTAAATCCCGTGGTCTTTCCAACAATATCTTTGCAGGTGAGTATCACACCGCATTCAAGGGCCGAGGCATGATGTTTTCTGAAGTAAGGGAATATCAGCCGGGCGATGATGTGCGTGATATCGACTGGAATGTGACTGCCCGCTACAATAAACCTTATGTAAAGGTGTATGAGGAGGAGCGTGAACTCACCGTGATGCTACTTGTAGATGTGAGCGGAAGCCGCGATTTTGGAGCGGCAGGGCAGATCAAGAGAGAGTTTATCGCTGAAATTGCTGCGACATTGGCATTCTCGTCGATACAGAATAACGACAAAGTGGGTGTCATTTTTTTCAGCGACAAGGTGGAAAAGTTTATTCCCCCTCAAAAAGGAAGAAAACATATACTCTTTATCATTCGCGAGATAATCGATTTTCAGCCGGATCACCGCTCCACCGACATAAATGCCCCTTTGGTGTTTATGACCAATGCGATCAAAAAACGTTGCTCGGCATTTCTCCTAAGCGACTTTATCGACGACCATGATTATTATAAGTCACTCTCCATAGCCAATCATAAGCATGATGTCGCCGCAATCCAGGTCTATGACCGAAGGGATGCCAAGATGCCTGACGTAGGTCTTGTCAGGCTACGTGACCTTGAGACAGACTCAGATATATGGCTTGACACTTCTTCAAAGAAAGTGCGTCAGGCTTTCGACAAGGCGTGGTATGAACGTCAGCAGAATTTCAACTCAACCACCACCCGCTGCGGTGTCGATGCTGTATCGGTCTCAACCGATGAGGATTATGTAAAGGCTCTGATTGGATTGTTCAGACGGCGTGGTTGATTAATGTGTTTTATGCTATGATCAGATTGATAGGTAAATATATATCAATAATTCTGGTTGCTGTATGTTGTGCATTCAGCGTTGATGCTCAGGTGAAGGTGACCGCCTCTTTGGATTCTGCATCTATACTGATGGGCAGAGTCGATACTTTGCGTCTCTTTGTGGAGAGAAATGCCAATGTGGAGGGTGTCTTTCCGACCCTTCGCAAGGCAGGTCCGGCTGGCTATGTCACTTTGCTTAATGATACCATCGAAATTGGCGTTTCCAGGGTAGATACTCTGAAGCGAGAGGGAAACAGAATCACTGAACGTCTTGTAATGCCGGTCCAGGTGTTTGATTCCGGTGCATACACCATTCCTCCTTTTATATATGTAACGGCAGCAGACACCACAGCCTCAAATTCCCTCACTCTCGAGGTTGTGCCTGTGAAAGTCGGCGAAAATGATGCAATTTCTGACTATCAGGACATTTCTGACCCATCTGATAAATTATTCTGGGATTGGATGCCAGATTGGCTCTACTATTATTGGTGGCTGTGGCTTCTGATACTCATTGCAATTGCCGTAGGTGTTTATCTAATCAGAAAATATAAGAAGACAGGTAAGTTTATTGCACTTCCCGAAAAACCTCAGCCGAAGTGTTGGACAGTCGCCCTCGACAAACTCGACAAGTTAAAAGCCAGGAATCTTTGGGAAAATGGCATGGAGAAGGAATATTTCACAGAGCTCACGGATATCCTTCGCGACTATCTTGCGCAGCGATTTGGCATCAATGCCATGGAGATGACTTCCCGCCAGATTATGCAGACTCTTGCGGATCAGACAGATGTCAAGGAAAAGCGTGGTTATGTGCGAAAAATACTTGATGTCGCAGACTTCGTCAAGTTTGCCAAGGTACGTCCGCTTCCGGCCGACAATGTTGAGGCATTCGACAATGCAGTCAATTTCGTGAAGGAGACAATCCCGGTGGAAACTTCTCAACCGACAACCGAAGACAGGAAACCGGCAACAGAAAAGAAAGGAGGTGAGCGATGAAATTCCTTCACCCCGGGTTGCTGTGGCTGCTTCTGATATTGTTGCCACTTATAGTGTGGTATCTCAGAAAACAGCATAATGCCAACCCATCTATGGGCGTTTCCACCCTGAAGCCATTTGTCAAGTTTAGTAATTCGTGGAAAGTGTGGGCAGTGCATCTTTGTTTTTTTCTACGCCTCGTTTGTATTGCAGCTTTGATAGTAGCACTTGCGCGTCCGCAGAGTTATGACACATTAAAAAATTCAAAGGTGTTGGGCACAGACATCGTGATTGCCATGGATATCTCAGGCTCGATGTCGGCCACAGATTTCAGGCCGTCGCGTTTTGCCGCAGCAAAGGATGTGGCCACAGCCTTTGTCAATTCGCGCAAAAACGACAACATGGGACTTGTGGTGTTTGCCGGTGAATCGTTGTCGTTGATGCCACTCACCAACGACCGCGCAGCCCTCGTCAATGCGATTGCCAATGTAGAAATGGGCGACCTAAATGATGGCACCGCAATCGGCGATGGCCTTTCAAGTGCGATAAACAGAATTTCGCAGGGGAAAGCGAAGTCGAAGAGCATTATTCTGCTTACTGACGGCAGCAATAATGCCGGCGACGTGCCACCTGTCACAGCAGCCCAGATTGCAAAGCAAAAAGGCATAAAAATCTATACCATCGGAGTGGGAACCAACGGCAAGATGCAGATAGCAGACCCTTACGGTTTTTCCACTACTACCCTTGAAACCAAAATCGATGAGACTTTACTCACGAACATGGCAAAACTTACCGGTGGAAAATATTTCAGGGCAAAAGACGAGCGAATGCTAAAGCATGTGTTTGAGGAAATTGATTCTCTGGAAAAGTCAAGTATAGATGTCAATTCAGTCACTCTCACACAAGAGGAATTCATGCCCTGGCTTTGGTTGGCATTTGCAGCGCTTGCTCTCTCCCTATTGTTACGTTACACAGTTATTAGAAGAATACCATAATGTTTACATTCGCATATCCAACTTTTCTCGTGCTTTTGGTGGCAGTCCCGTTGTTGGTATTGCTATATGTTCTCGCAAGGTATGCAAGAAAGAAAAATCTGGTAAAGTTTGGTCAAATAGCATCTCTGCGCGACCTTATGCCGGAAGTGTCGAAATATAAGCCCCCCTTGAAACTCGCTCTTGAGGCAGGTGCTCTTTTCTTCATTATTATTGCCCTTTGCCGCCCATGGGGTGGTGTGCATGCCACAAAGACCGACAAAGAAGGCATTGAGGTAGTGATAGCGGTCGATGTCTCCAACTCGATGCTTGCATCGTCGACTTCCGACAATTCGGGCACGTCAAGGATGCGGGCTGCGAAGCTGGTGCTTGAAAAGCTTATAAATCGTCTTGACAACGACCGGGTTGGACTTATAGTATATGCTAATGACGCATATACATTGATACCGGTCACGAGCGATTACGTTTCGGCAAAGATGTTTTTGAATTCAATAGATCCTACGCAGTATCAGAATCAGGGCACAAACATAGGAGCGGCGATTGACCGTGCGGTAAATTCGTTTTCTGCCGATGACAATATTGGAAAGGCAATAGTTCTCATCACTGATGCCGAGGACTTGGAAGACGAGCAGGAAACTATACAGGCCGCAAAACACGCGAAGAAAAATCATGTCCAGTTGAATGTGGTCGGCGTGGGAAGTCCTACTCCCGTACAGATTCCCACCCCATCGGGCCCGATGATCAATCCCGAGACAGGAGCCCCGGTGGAGACTGCGCTCGACGAGAATCTGGCAGCAAAGATTGCAGGCGCCGGTGATGGTATATATGTGAATGCTTCAAATCCGGATGCTCTCAACGAACTTGAGAAGCAAATGGACACTGTGAAGAAAACAGCTCTTGAGACTAACGCGTACGCTGTGCATGATGAACTTTTCACCATTTTCGGGTGGATTGCACTTGCATTTCTTTGTCTTGACGTATTTATTCTCGACCGCAAGATCCGTTGGCTCGACAAGATTAGCTTCTTCACTAAAAATCAGAAAGTATGAGAAACGCAATTATAGTCATATTGTGCATAGTGAATTGTGCATTGTGCATTAATAAAGCTTCCGCGACAACCAACCGGCAGGAACGTCAGTTGGTCAGCAAGGGCAATGAACTTTACAAGGGAGGCCACTATCTTGAGGCGGGCGAAAAATATCAGCAGGCACTCAAGCTCGAACCATCTTCAAGGGAGGCATTGTATAATCTCGGTCTGACATATATCCGCCGGGCTGGGACCGCCCAGTCTGATTCACTTCGTCAGCAATTGATTAAGGCAGGTGCGGATGCAATGCAAAATGTTGCTCAGTCGGTAAAGGAAAAGCCGGATTTGGCTGCGAATGCCCTGTTTAATCTTGGTAATATAGCATTTAATTCAGAGGATTATGCTCAGGCTGTGCAAATGTATAAGAGTTCTCTTAGGGTCAGACCAGAAGATGAGAAAACGCGCCGCAATCTCAGGATAGCACAAAAGAAACTTCAGCAGAATCAAGACGACCAGAACCAGGATCAAAACAAGGATCAGGATCAACAACAGGATAAACAGGATCAGGATCAGAACCAAGATCAAAATAAAGACCGGAACAAGGATCAAAATCAAAATCAGGATCAGCAACAACAGCAGCAGCAACCGGAGATTAATCCCCAGGCTGCTGAGCAGATTCTGAATGCGATGGAGAATAAGGAAAATAAAACGCGCGCCAGGGTCAATAAGGCCAACAATGGAGAAAAGGCGACCGGCAAAAACACTAACAACAAGCGTTGGTAGTAATGCAGGTTTACTTTGCTTCTTTTCCTTAAATCAGGTACTTTAAATTTTACCCAAAATGATTAGACACTTCATATCGTTGATTATCTTGCTTACGGTTTCGATTGCTGCCTCTGCTACTGGAAAATACCAGTTGCAGGTGCAGACACAGACCGGAGGAGACGACATAGAGGTCGGAGAACAATTCTATGTCTATATGAAACTCGATAATATAGACGGTGAACCCCAGACTCCGACGGTGCCGGGAGCGACTGTGAAATATTTCACCCTTAGCAGTCACTCGTCATCAATGACGAGTGTCAATGGTAAGGTCACCCGTTCCTCTTCAAGAACTTATGTGGCTACGTGCACTGCCAACAAGGAAGGTTCTTATTCAATAGGACCATTCAGTGTGGGAGATGTCAGCAGCAACAAGACTTCATATACGATCGTGAAGCAGGGTGGCGGAAGTTTGTCGAAGATGCAGCAGCGTCAGCAACAGCGTCAACAGCAGGCTTCAGGGTCTCAGCAAAATGCTGGCGTAGGTGGTGCCGATCCCGACAACTCAAGTCCTAAGTTTATCGGCAAAGGCAATGATAAACTCTTTTTGAAGGCTTCGGTTTCGAAATCTTCCGCCTACGAGCAGGAAGCACTTGTATATACAGTCAAACTTTATTCTTCCTATGCTCCAATCAAGTTTATCGGTGCCACCGAGGCTCCTAAGTTTGATGGTTTTGTCGTGGAGGAATCTGACGAGGTATCGAAGTCTCTTCAATATGAGACCTACAATGGCCATGAATATGCCACAGCGGTAATTGCTCGGTATATCATCTTCCCTCAAATGACTGGGAAACTTACCATCAAGGGCAATACCTATACTGTCAGCACCGACGAGCAGGAATACTACGATGATCCATATTTCCGCCTGCTTACGGTGCGCCGTCCCATCCAGTTGAATGTGACGCCCAATGATCTGGTGATTGATGTCAAGTCTCTGCCTACTCCTCAGCCGGCTGATTTCTCCGGTGGGGTAGGGCAGTTCTCTATATACTCGGAGCTGCCGAATGCAAATCTGAAGTCAAATCAGGCGGCTTCGGTGGAATATATTGTCAAAGGTAGTGGAAATCTGAAATATATAAAGCTTCCGGATCTTAACGAGCTATATCCAAAACAATTGGAGGTGTTTACTCCGACGACTGATGTCAAGGCATCCCCGAAAGGTTCCACAGTGACGGGATCGGTAAAGTTTGACTATTCTTTCACTCCTCTTGAGACGGGACAATATGTGATTCCCGAAGTGGCTCTTGTGTATTTTAATCCCGCTACCGGAAATTATGAAAGGTCAGTTGCAAAAGGCTATGAAGTTACTGTCGACAAAGGAGCGCTTTCTGAGAAATCGCAGACAAAGAACAGACTTAAGTTCGACAATTCGCTCATGCCAGTCGGAGATTTGCATTCGTCAAACATCCCGTATGTTTGTTCTGGTTGGTATTGGCTTTGGTTCATTATCCCGGCACTTGCTCTAATTGCTTGTGTGATCATCTATCGCCGTCAGCTGAAGAGTGCCGCCGATATCGTGGGCACAAGAATGCGAAAGGCAGGCAAAGTTGCGGCAAAACGTCTCAAGAAGGCAGCTGCGTGTATGAAGTCTGGCGACCGCGAGCGTTTCTATGATGAGATGCTGGTTGCACTCTGGGGATATGTCGGTGCAAAACTGAATATACCGGTTTCTGAACTTAATCGGCAGAATGTGGCTGACAAGTTGGCAGTTGCCGGTGCTTCAGAGGAATCCATCAATGAGTTTGTGGCAGTGCTTGATGACTGTGAGTTTGCCAAATATGCGCCAGGTTCGGGCGATAATGAGTTAAAGACTGTCTATTCGAGAGGTTCTCACATCATAGAATCCCTGGAAGATTCCAAACTTCACTGATTTTGTAAAATATATATCTTATAATTATGAAGATATCTCGTGTTTTAGCTGTTGTGTTGTGTTTCGCACATTGTCTTTTCGTAATCGCCCAAGGAGTTGATTCTGCTCAGGCTCTTTATGAAAAGGGGGAGTTCGAAAAGGCAGCCGATGAATATGTGGCAGTTGCAAAGGCGGATGGCGTATCTGCTTCTCTATACTATAATCTTGCCAATTGCTATGCCCAGACCGGCAATCTCGGTAATGCAGTATTATATTATTCGCGCGCATTGCGCCTCGATCCCTCCAACAAGGAGATAAAAAACAATCTTAATTATTTCAAATCCAAGGTGGAGGATTCAAATCGCGCTGAGTTGAGAGGCAAAAAAATAAGTGTAGCACCCGACACTGAGACTTTTTTCACTACGGCACATCGTCTGATAGCGGTAGATGTGAGTTCAAATCTTTGGGCTACATTGGCGGTTGTTTCGTTTGTAGTCTTCATTGGTCTGTTGGCTGTGTATCTTTTCTGCAGTAACATATTGTTAAGAAAGACCGGATTTTTCGGCGGCATTGTAATGCTTCTTTGTTGTGTGGCGTTTTTGGCGTTTTCATTTATGGGTGCGAATGCTTTCGAATCGCGAGACAAGGCTGTCTTGATGGCTTATAAGGCACAGTTGCTTATAGAGCCATCTTCAGATGCAAAACCAGCTGCCAACCAACTCTGCCAGGGCACAATATTCGAGATTGTCGCCGAGGAGTCTGATGTGGAGGGAAATCCAACATGGTATAAGGTTCGTCTTAATTCCACCATAGACGGATGGATAAAAGCTGATGCCGTAGAAATCATCTGATGCATTGATAATTTTTTTTATTGTTGCAAACTGCTGGTAAACAATAGATTGATATAGTCAAACGTAAAAATATGTTATAAAGCATATATTTTTCTTGTCTAAAAATGCGTTATTTAGAAAAATATTGCTTAAATTTGTTATCTCATTAAGTAATCATAGAAACCTCAAAATACTAATAGTATGAGCAAAACCATCACATTCAATGAACTCCGCAGACTCAAAGACAGTCTGCCCGACGGATCCACTCGTCGCATAGCCGACGAACTCAACCTGACCGTTCAGACCGTGCGCAACTATTTTGGCGGCGTAAACTATGAATTTGGTAAGAACATAGGCATGCATATCGAGCCGGGTCCCGACGGAGGTATCGTGGTACTTGACGACACTACTATCTATGATATGGCCGTCAAGATCCTCGAAGAGGAAAACAAGAAAGCCTGATACTTTCAAGTTTTCAGCATTCGTTCCTCTTTCCTTGTATCTGTGATAGGGAATTTGTGGATATAAAGGGGGTTTCATGCTGCACGCAGTCTGAAATCCCCTTTTCTATGTAATTTTAATATGGCTGATTTATTCAGTTTAGACTGATTTAGTCAGTATACTGTGGTATCAAATTGAGAAGTCATAGATATTTTGTTCTGTGCTTCGCCTGTATGGCGAAGGTACATTCTTAATTCTTAATTTTTAATTTTTAATTTTTAATTAAAACTTTCCCAATGGATGTTACTATATGATTTTGCTTTTTAATTGAA
>CAYMBR010000014.1:131-41853 GCA_964388725.1 uncultured Sangeribacter sp.
AAAACCGAAACTTGAGTAAAAAACACTCTATATTTTACATAGATTGTAAAAAAAAGCGCGAAAAAGAAATAAAACCGAAACTTGAGTAAAAAACACTCTATATTTTACATAGATTGTAAAAAAAAAGCGCGAAAAAGAAATTTTTGGGAGTTTCAGAAAAATTTGCTAATTTTGCAGTTGCGCGGACGCGCATGAAAACCACAGATTTTTGATACGCCAAAATCATTTGTAGGGTTTTCATTGTTACCTAATAAAGGGTCATACCCCTATAGGGTCATGCCCAACTTCTGTAAAAACTAAAGATGAGCATAACTATACTTGGAATAGAATCGAGTTGCGACGACACTTCCGCTGCGGTCATCACCGACGGTCTGCTCCGAAGCAACGTCATTGCAAGCCAGAAAGTGCATGAGCAGTTTGGAGGCGTCGTCCCCGAATTGGCCAGCCGTGCCCACCAGCAAAACATTCTGCCGGTGGTCAGCGAGGCCCTGCGCCAGGCCGGCATCGACAAAACGGACCTTGATGCCATAGCGTTCACACGCGGCCCCGGTTTGCTCGGTTCTCTGCTTGTGGGCACTTCCTTTGCCAAGGGCATGGCTATCGGACTTAGCATACCACTCGTCGATGTCAACCATCTTCATGGCCATGTGCTCAGCCATTTCATAAAGGAAACCGACAATCAGGAGGTGCCGGAATTCCCCTTCATCTGCCTGCTCATATCAGGAGGCAATTCCCAGTTGATCCTTGTCAAGTCTCCCTTTGAGATGGAGATGCTCGGAAGTACCATCGACGATGCCGCCGGCGAAGCCTTCGACAAGTGCGCCAAGGTGATGGGACTCCCCTATCCCGGCGGTCCGCAGATCGACCGCCTTGCCGCCGAAGGCAATCCCGAGGCTTTTAAATTTGCAAAACCCCATATCCCCGGTTTTGACTATTCCTTTAGCGGACTCAAGACCTCATTCCTCTATACGGTGCGCGACAATCTGAAACTCGACCCCGATTTCATCGAGCACCGGAAAGCTGACCTTGCAGCCTCCCTTCAAAAGACCATCATCGAGATTCTTCTCGACAAACTCGCCAAGGTGGTGAAGGAATACAAAGTGAAGCAGGTGGCCATCGGTGGCGGTGTCTCCGCCAACAGCGGTGTCCGCGCCGCAATCGAGGAGTTCTGCCGCCGCAGAGGTCTTAAGGCGTGGATACCAAAACGGGCATACACCACCGACAACGCCGCCATGGTGGCAATTGCTGGAAGTTTCAAATATCAGAAGGGTGAATATTGCAGTCTTGACCTTCCCCCTTATTCAAGAACCACTATTTCTTAACATGACTATGAAAAAATCTGCCAATAGCGAGAAAAGACACGTGATTGTGTATGGCTACACACGGAAGGAGATAATGAGCGTGCTTAAGCATTTCATCAAGCACCTTCCCGACTACATCTGGATGAACATAGAGTCAAACCTGCTCACCTCCAAGATAATACTTACCGGAGAGAACGAGGGAGTAGCCATTCTGCGGTTTAATCTCAACAGACTGCAACAAAACCTTCGCGACATTTTCACCCGCGACGTGATTGCAAGCGAGGACATGACCCTTGCTGAAGTTCTCGGCAATCTTCTGAAAGAAAGAGAACTGACAGTGTCATGTGCGGAGAGTTGCACAGGTGGCAACATAGCGCACCGCATAACCCAGCAACCCGGCAGCAGCGACTATTTCCTCGGAAGTATCGTCAGTTATGCCAACGACGTGAAGACCAACGTGCTGGGAGTGCCACGCAAGTATATCGACCAGTTTGGCGCTGTAAGCAAGCAAGTGGTGGAATCGATGGCGGAGGGGGCTGCAAAACTGATGCGCAGCGACTGCGCAATCTCCACCTCCGGCATTGCAGGTCCCGACGGGGGCACAAAACAGAAACCAGTGGGCACAGTGTGGATAGGAGCCAAATATGGCAGCAAACTGGTAAGCGAGTGCCGACATTTTGAGGGCAACCGCAACGAGGTGATCGAATCAGCCACTGCCCACAGCATGGTGATGCTGATAAATTTACTGCGCGACACTTACGAGGAGGCCGATGACCTCGGTGATGAATAGTTGTCAGCGTTGTCAGCGTTGTCGGCGTTGTCAGCGTTGTCGGCGTTGTCAGCGTTGTCAGCGTTGTTGGCGTTGTCGGAGAAAACGATGAAATGATAAAAAATAAATGTGAAAATATTTGGTGGTCTGCGGATTTTTTTGTAATTTTGCATCCGATTTGTGGCACATCCTTAAAAGCCTGGTGAAAAGATGCGTTCATCGGCGATATGAGACTGTGATGCCCGCCTCAATCCCAGTAAGTTGAATTTTTATAGAAGTAAAAACAAACATCAGTCATGTCAAAGACTTGTCAAATTACAGGCAAAAAGGCGTCGGTCGGCAACAACGTATCGCACTCCAAACGCCGTACGAAGCGCAGATTCGAAGTGAACCTGCACACCAAGAAGTTCTATTGGGTAGAACAGGATATGTGGATTGAGCTTCGCGTCAGCGCACGCGCTCTCCGCACAATCAACAAAATAGGTCTCAACGCCGCGCTCAAGAGAGCTGAGGCAGAGGGCAACCTTGATTTCAGAAAAATTAATATCTTATCGCTCTAATAGCACTCAATAATTATGGCAAAGAAAGCTAAAGGCAATCGCGTGCAGGTGATTCTTGAATGCACTGAGCACAAGGCAAGCGGAATGCCCGGTATGAGCCGTTACATCACTACCAAAAACCGCAAGAACACCCCGGGACGTATGGAACTTAAGAAATACAACCCGATCCTTAAGAAAATGACCATCCACAAAGAAATTAAATAAGCACTGAGCCATGGCAAAGAAAACCGTCGCGTCTCTTCAGAAAGGTGAAGGACGTACCTACTCCAAGGTAATCAAAATGGAGAAATCTCCCAAGACAGGCGCTTATGTCTTCAAAGAAGAGATGGTGCCCAACGATGCAGTTCAGGCTGCCCTCAAATGATTTAAACAAATCATATCATAAAAGAAGAGGCTGGAATGTCGACATTCCAGTCTCTTTTATTTGGAAATGCGGGGAAAGTTTACTACCTTTGTAATTGCAAATCTACGAGCATGCGAAAAATCGACTCAACCATGAACAAATACGGATATTTGAGAGTGGCCGCCGCCTTCCCCGACGTGGCTCTTGCCAACCCGGCTGTCAACTCCAACAGAATAGCAGACATGACCCGCGGGCTCTCGCAAAAAGGAGTCCGACTGATTGTTTTTCCTGAACTTTGCATGACCGGCTACACCTGTGCCGATCTTTTCAACCAGCCCATTTTGCTGGATGCTGCCATTCATCAGCTTGGCATGATACTCCAGGTGACCGACGAATTCAACTCTACTGCAGTGGTCGGCCTTCCGGTCCGCTACAGAGGTCGCCTCTACAACTGTGCGGCAATACTGCAAAACGGCGAGATACGTGGCATCGTGCCTAAATGCTATCTTCCAAACTATGATGAGTTTTACGAGGAAAGATGGTTTTCTTCCGGCCTTGATCTTAACATCCCCTCTGGCGAACGCTACAACACCATAGAAATCAACGGCAAGGCAATACCCTTTGGCATCAATATCCTCTTCAAAATCGACAATGCAATCTTCGGCGTGGAGATTTGCGAGGATATGTGGGTACCCAATCCACCAAGCACATCGCTAAGTGTGGCCGGCGCCGACATCATCGCCAACCTCAGCGCAACAAATGAGGTGATTGACAAACACGCATTCCTTCTCTCCCTCATCAAGGAACGTTCATCACGATGCAAATGCGGCTACGTATATGCATCAGCCGGACTCGGAGAGTCAAGCACCGACCTTGTATATGCCGGCAATGCCATAATCGCAGAAAACGGTGATATGCTCTGCAAATCAGAGAGATTCCGCCGCCACCCTGGCTATGCCATTGCCGACATCGATGTGGAAATGATGCGCAATATCCGCCAGCGACAGTCGAGTTTCGGACAAAACGACATCGTGATGCCAATATTCGGAACAGACGGAGCTTTTGACAACAAGAAAACTGCCGATACAAAATTAATGCGCCCGGTGAATCCTTATCCGTTTGTCTCTGCCGACAGTTCCCACTTCAAGGAGCAATGCGACGAAATCACATCCATCCAGGCATGGGGTCTGGAGCAGAGACTGGTCGCAACTCACTGCAAGAATCTTGTGATTGGAATTTCAGGTGGTCTTGACTCTACGCTTGCCCTTCTCGTGGCCGTGAAGGCCTTTGACAATCTCGGCCTTGACCGCAAAGGAATCCTCGGAGTGACGATGCCGGGGTTTGGGACTTCCGACCGCACACACTCCAATGCTGTGGAACTGATGGAACTGATGGGAATTTCCCATGAGGAGATAAGCATTGCCGATGCAGTGAAACTTCATTTCCGAGATATAGGTCAGGACATGAATGTGCATGATGCCACTTACGAAAACTCGCAGGCTCGCGAACGCACCCAGATACTGATGGACCTGGCCAACAAAACCGGAGGAATGGTGGTCGGAACCGGCGACCTCTCAGAGCTGGCGCTTGGATGGTGCACCTACAATGGCGACCATATGTCGATGTATAGCGTCAACGCATCTGTGCCCAAAACCCTTGTGAGACATCTCGTCAGCCGTCTGGCCCTTGACTATGACGAAAAAATCAGAAAAATACTTGAAGATATAGTCAACACACCTATCAGTCCGGAACTCACTCCCACCGACAATGAGGGCAAGATAGCACAAAAGACTGAAGACCTCGTGGGACCCTACGACCTTCACGATTTCTTCATCTATCACATCATAAAAGACGGATTTTCACCCACAAAAACCTATATGCTCGCCTGCAAGGCATTCTCAGAAGGTCCATACGATGACGGACGACCGATGTTCACAAAGGAAACCATCAAAAAATGGCTTGTCAATTTCCTGAGGAGATTCTTCAGCCAGCAATTCAAACGCAGCTGCATGCCCGACGGCCCTAAAGTGGGACCCGTATCCTTCTCGCCGCGTGGCGACCTGAGAATGCCATCCGACGCATCATCAGCTCTCTGGATTCAGGAAGCGGAAAACATTAACGTTTAAGGCACAATGCATATTATGAATGAACAAGGCACAATGCACAATGCACATTCGATAGAGGCAGAAAAGATTGATGCTAAAAGATATGATGAGGCAGACCTGAAGGAGGCCATCCGCGTCATGAAGGAGGGTGGTATCATCCTCTACCCTACCGACACTGTGTGGGGAATCGGCTGCGATGCAAGAAATGAGGAAGCCGTGAAAAAAATCTTCAAACTAAAGCAGAGAGAAGACACAAAATCGATGCTTGTGCTCGTCAGTTCAGAAGGTATGCTGCAACGCACAGTTAAGGAAGTGCCGGAAATTTGCTGGCAACTGATTGACGCTGCGGTCACCCCCCTGACAATCATCTACGATGATGCCACAGGAGTTGCCCCCAACCTTATTTCGGACGACGGCAGCCTCGGAATTCGAATTACCGGCGAGAAATTCAGCCGTACAATTTGTGAAAGAATGAGAGGGCCAATAGTATCGACATCTGCCAACATCAGCGGAAAACCAACGCCACACAATTTCCACGAAATTTCCAACGACATCATCGAAGGCGTTGACTACGTGTGCAAATTCCGTCATGATGAACGCGGGTCTTCTGTGCCAAGCAATATAATCAAGATAACTAAAGGCAACATAGTCAAGGTGATCAGATGAAAGGGATGAAGGCATCGAAGAAAATTGAACGCGCAAAGTTTGTGTTGACGGACTGGATTTCCGCCAACATCTCGGTGTTAGCCTTCAATGTGTTCAGATGCATCATCACGGCAGGTCAGCACGACAGCATTGGGGAAGTGATAGCATACGTCGCGCAACCGAAGCTATGCATTGAGCAGCTTCTAATCCCCCTTGCCTTGCTTTGCCTTTATTGGTTGTCGGGTTTCTACAACAATCCTTTTGGCAAGTCAAGATTCTACGAGCTGCTAAACACTGCGCTGATTTCCGGAATAGCCACAATCGGCATACACCTTTCATTGATGACCAACGACCAGGTGAGCGATATCGAGGCCAACCTTGTGCAGATTTTAACGATATTCCTGATATTCTTTTTCTTCACAGTCGCCGGAAGATTGATAATGATCAACCGACAGATCAGACATTTCAAGTCTGGCGAATGGAAAAACAACACGGTGGTGGTTGGAAACTCAAAGAAGGCGCATGAATTGGCCACGCAACTTAAGAAAGGCCGCTCAATCATCGGCAGCAACATAGTGGGTTTTTTCAAAATACCCGGTGAAAACAATGAATCTGACGATGCGTGGCCACTCGACGACATAGCTAAAATTTGCAAGCAGCATAAGATAGACCAGGTGATCTTATCGCCGGAAAAAGCAGACGACGACACAATACTAAGCCTTGTCTATCAGCTATTTCCATTGGGCATACCACTTAAGCTATTGCCCGGCACCCTGAATTTCATCACATCTTCCATACATCTTAAGGATATTTATGGTCAGCCACTTGTGGACCTCACACATTCAAGCATGGGAGAGGGAAGCAAAAACGTGAAACGCACTCTTGATGTGATAGCAAGCGCGACTACTCTATTAGCATTGTCGCCCCTATATCTTGCTCTTGCCGTATGGGTAAAGATTGATTCGAAAGGACCGGTTTTTTATAGGCAGGAGCGAATCGGCAGACATCAAAAACCTTTCGACATCATAAAGTTCCGGACCATGCATACGGATGCGGAGGCCGACGGACCGCAACTGAGTGATGACGACGACCCGAGGGTCACGCGCAGTGGACATATAATGAGAAAATACAGACTCGATGAATTGCCACAATTCTGGAACGTGCTGAAAGGTGACATGAGCATCGTGGGTCCGCGCCCGGAACGGGAATTCTATATAAAGCAGATAATGAAAAAGGCACCATATTATACGCTTTTATATCAGACACGCCCCGGAATAACATCCTGGGGAATGGTCAAATACGGGTATGCATCCCATGTAGACCAAATGGTGGAGCGATCCAAGTTTGACCTCCTTTACATCTCCAATATGTCTATTCTGGTGGATCTGAAAATAATGCTCTATACGGTGCTGACAATTATTGAAGGAAGAGGAAAATAAAAAAGAAGTAGATTTGGCATATAAAGAGACACATAATTGGTTTACTGATTGGTGGGCTGAAATGGTCACCTGGCGTGAGCGGCATATCAAGGAGAGAAATTTTGTGATTTTCCTCGCCTTGGTGGTCGGTGTGGTGTGTGGATTTGCAGCGCAATTGCTCAAATATCTAATTCACACCATAGCCCATTTGCTGACAGCACATTTCAGTGCAACGACAGAAAACTGGCTCAACCTTGTATATCCCGTAGTGGGAATCATAATAGTGACATTCTTCATAAAATATGTGGTTAAAGACAACGTGAGCCATGGTGTCACCAAGGTGCTATATGCCATATCGCGAAGGAAGTCACGCCTGAAGAAAAAACACATGTATGCCTCGCTTGTCGGGTCGGCCATAACAATCGGTTTTGGCGGATCAGTCGGAGCCGAGGGTCCCATTGTGTATACCGGAGCTGCAATTGGTTCGAATGTCGGACAGGCATTCCGTCTATCTCCCCGTATTCTTATGCTACTGGTAGGTTGCGGGGCTGCTGCCGGTATCGCAGGAATATTCCGCGCCCCTATTGCGGGAATGCTTTTTACGGTGGAAGTGTTGATGATAGATCTGACGGGAGCAAGCGTCATGCCCTTGCTAATCGCATCTATCTCCGGCGCCACAGTTGCATACGTACTGGAAGGATACGGGGCAGAATTTTTCTTCTCGCAGAGCGAACCCTTCATGACCAACAGAATCCCATGGACCGTACTTTTAGGAGTATTGTGTGGCTTTGTGAGCCTGTATTTCACAAAAGTCATGTTTATGCTTGAAAGTTGGTTTGGCGGATTTAAAAGCAAATGGGTTAAGATTACGGTAGGGGGAATAATCCTTGCCGGATTGATATTCGTCTTTCCGCCGCTCTACGGCGAAGGATATGAGGCAATCAACGTGCTGCTTGAAGGCAACACCCAGGGGATTCTTGACGGTTCGATTTTCTATGGAGACCGAATAAATCCCTGGTCGATCACTCTCTTCGTGACATGTCTGATTCTGACAAAAGTACTGGCCACCACATCCACCAATGCTGCCGGAGGAGTAGGCGGAACATTCGCGCCCTCACTGTTTGTCGGTGCAATGACCGGATTTCTGTTTGCATACGTATTCAATCTAATGGACTTTGGCATTGAATTGAGTCAGAAAAACTTCTCACTGATGGGAATGGCCGGAGTGATGAGTGGCGTGATGCACGCACCGCTGATGGCAATCTTCTTGACAGCGGAAATGACAGGAGGATACAACCTGTTTCTTCCTCTGCTCATAGTGTCGTGTCTTTCCTACATGACAATCAGGGCGTTTATGCCATATAGCATTTACACAATGCGACTTGCGAAGCAGGGAGACCTAATTACCCATGAGAAAGACAAGACAGTGCTTACGCTGCTTAAGATCGACAACGTGATAGAGCGTGATTTCATTGAGGTGCATCCAGAGCAAAGCCTAAAGCAGATGGTCGAAGTCATTTCGCAAAGCAGTCGCAACCTTTTCCCCGTTACCGATTCAGAAGGGATGCTTAAAGGCGTGGTGCTACTCGATGACATACGCAACATCATGTTCCGTCCGGATCTCTATCGCAAGATGCACGTGAGTCGTTTCATGGCGATGCCACCTGCACGTATAGAAATCACCGACACGATGGATAAGGTGATGAACACATTCGACCGGACAGGTGCATGGAATCTCCCGGTGGTAGATAATGGCAAGTATGTGGGGTTTGTATCCAAATCGAAGATCTTCAATTCCTACCGAAGAGTGTTGAAACACTATGCGGATGACTGAAAAATGAATAGTAGATAGCGAATATTGAATAATCATAGATATGAAGATAGTATTTTTTGGCACACCCGAGTTTGCGGTGGAAAGTCTCGATGCCATAATAAGCAATGGTTATGAAGTGGCAGCCGTAGTTACGATGCCCGATAAAATAGCGGGCAGAGGACACAAGCTATATCAAAGCGACGTCAAACGATATGCCGTGGAACATGGGCTAAGGGTGCTTCAGCCTGAAAAACTTAAGTCAGAAGATTTTATCAATGAACTAAAATCTATAGATGCAGATTTATTTATAGTAATTGCCTTCAGAATGCTTCCGCGTGAGGTGTGGCAGATGCCCCGCCTTGGGACATTCAATCTCCATGCCTCACTTCTGCCAAAATATCGAGGGGCAGCCCCTATCAACCGAGCCGTGATGAACGGAGACACCGAAACCGGAGTAACCACATTCTTCCTTAAGCATGAGATTGACACAGGCGACATGATAATGCAGAGGAAGGTGGAAATATTGGCTGAAGATAATGTGGGTGATGTTCACGACAAACTGATGCACCTCGGAGCGGAGATGATAGTGGAAACAATAAACTCGATAGAAGAAGGGACTCTAACCACTACTCCACAGCCGGATGGAGAATTTACCCCTGCGCCCAAAATTTTCAAAGAAGACTGCAAGATAGACTGGTCTAAAAATAGCGTGTGCATCCACAATCAGGTGCGTGGATTGAGTCCCTATCCAGCCGCCTGGACGATCATGGAAGATGAATCCGGGAAGACACTGGAGTGCAAGATTTTCGAGACAGGACTTACAGATGAAGACAGCCGGACTGTGGAAGCTGGCACACTAAAAAAAGTCGGCAAGCGGCTTTATGCAGCCACTGCCGACAAATGGATTGAGATATTGTCGCTTCAACCGGCAGGTAAGAAGCGGATGGAAGCGAGTGCATTCCTACTTGGCTACCACCCAGCGAAACTGAATAATAAATAATTATTCGGGTCGCCTTTTAGAGGTGTATTTGCGAGGCGATGTGTTCTATTTCAGTGAGTTGATCGCGCGAGAAATCCTTTTTGGAAAGGGCCTGAAGAGAGTCGGCAAGTTGAGCAACGCTGCTACAGCCTACTATGACGGAGGTCACACCCGGATGTGCGAGAATCCAAGACAATGCCATCTGTGCAAGCGACTGACCACGGCTCTCTGCAATATCATTTAGTTTTCGGACATTTGCTATCAGGTCATCGCTAATTTGCGATGTCTTCAGGAATTTTCCCTGCATGGCACGCGAATCGGCCGGAATTCCATTAAGATATCTTCCCGTCATCACTCCCTGTGCCAATGGTGAAAATCCAATAAAACCGACGCCATTGTTTCTCACATTATCAAGAGTGCCGTCGTTTTCCACTCTGCGGTCGATAAGGTTAAGACGATCCTGGAAAATGAGACAGGGAGTGTCGTGCTTTTTCAGATAGTCAAAGGCAAAAGAAGATGCCTCCACCGGCCAGCGTGAAATTCCCACATAAAGAGCCTTGCCAGAGCGAACTATATCGACAAGAGCCTGAAGAGTCTCCTCAAGAGGAGTTTCCGGATCATATCGATGGCTATAGAAGACATCGAAACAGTCAAGTTTAGTGCGTCGCAGGCTCTGGTCTATGGAAGCCATCAGATATTTCCGAGAGCCCCAGTTGCCATAGGGACCGGGCCACATGTCGTAGCCGGCTTTGGAGGCCACAAACATTTCATCACGATAAGGACGGAAAGATTTTTCAAAAACGAAACCGAAAGTTTCTTCAGCAGTGCCATAGCCAGGTCCATAGTTGTTGGCAAGATCAAAGGAAGTGATTCCATGGTCGAATGCAAAGCGCATGATATCCTTGCTTCGGTCGAGAGGGGCTGTTTCACCAAAATTGTGCCAGAAGCCGAGTGAGATTGCCGGCAGCAGGATTCCGCTGTTGCCACACCGCCGATATTCCATGCCACATTCATAGCGGACGGCGGCGGCACGATACATTTCTTCTATCATATATTGGGTTTATGGGGTTATAGGTTTATGGGTTTATGGGTTTATGGGTTATAGTCAATTTAGGGTATTTAAGATATGTTATTGGATTATACTGAGGGAAAAAACACTACAAAAATAGTAAAAAAAATGATTAAAAGTGAAAGTAATTTGAATAAAATTTTCTAAAGTCAATATTTTTTTGTAATTTTGCAGTAATTCACTAAAAACACATTACAACTGTTTTGATTAATGTTGCAAATTAGTAGAACAATAATAACAGGTAAAAAGATTTGGGCAATATTGCCATCGGATATATGTTAAAGAAAAGTTCTCTTGAATACATAATCAGCCATGACATGTCTGAGATGTGGAATGCGCTTCAGCCAGAGGAAAAACGCATAGTCACGGACAACTTTACGATATCAACCTACAAGAAGAACCAGGTAATTTACTCAGAAAATGAGCAACCAAAATATCTATGGTGTCTTCTAAAGGGAAAAGTGAAGATGTACAAGGCAGGCGTGGGCGACCGTGTGCAAATATTGCGGTTGTATAGTCCGGTTCAGTATTTTGGGTATCGGGCATATTTTGCCAAAGAACTTTATGTGTCGGCAGTGGCCGCAGTGGAGGAATCAATAATTGGGAGCATCCCCATGGAAGTGGTCGAGAAACTGATAAGGGGCAACATAAATCTGGCAATGTTTTTCATCCACGAATTATCACGCAACCTTGGGGGGTCGGACACAAAGATAGTGAACCTGACACAGAAGCATATACGCGGCAGACTTGCAGAGGCACTGCTACAACTGGAGGATAATTATGGACTTGAGGATGATGACGCGACACTAAGGATCTACATGAGCCGGGAGGACCTGGCAAGTCTCAGCAACATGACGACGGCAAATGCCATCCGCACCCTTGCAGCATTCGTGGCAGAAAAACTGATACTTGTGGATGGACGAAAAATCAAACTAATCAATAAAGAGCAGCTTCAAAAAATATCCAAATATGGATAAAGACCAGCAGCAGCCGGTCTTTATCCATATTTTTAATTTAGTGCAGATTTTATACTGTTAGTTATTAAGGATTAAGTTAATTTTGACTTTAAAACGTGAAAAAAGTTCTAACGGTTCATAAAGAATGTTAGGACTATCACGATTTAATAATTTTGTAACAATTTATTTGCCTTATAGCCCCATATTGCAAATTTAAACCACACTAAATCACTATATAACAAAAAACCAACTAATTTGATTTCAAACTTAATCTAAGTGTACTTCTGTCGAGTTTACCATTAGCCGTGAGTGGGAAAGAGTCAACAATGACCACTTCTTTAGGCGCTTTGACACCGAGGTTTAGTGACTTTTTGAATTGTTCGAGACGCACAGCCACTGCCTTCTTTATAATTTCATCACTGAGACAAGAACCGTTTTTTTCAACTGCAATAATCAGACGCTCGCCCCACTTGGAATCGGGCAAGGAAGAAATGCAATATCTGAAGGCAATGAAGGGGCCGAGAGAGGCCTCAAGCAATTCCGGGAGAATCTTTACGCCACCGCTTATGATGCAATTGTCGGCCCTACCAAATATAAGAAACTCATTGGGTGAAATTACTTTTGCCAAGTCATTGGTGACGAACTTCTCTACACCAGGAATATTTATGACAAGACATCCGGAATCGTCGGATTCCACAGTTATTTCTGAAAGAGTCTTAAAAGGCAAGGTCTCGTCTTCTACGACTTTCCTGAGTGCAATATGCGATGCCGTCTCGGTCATGCCATAGGATTCCCACGCATTGAGACCTGACAAGGCTATGCGTCGTCGCATCATTGGCGGAATTGGACTACCGCCGATGAGTATGTTGTCGGCTATCGGTTGTCGGCTGTCGGTTGTCGGCTGTCGGTTGTCGGTTGTCGGTTGTTTGTTAGAGGTTGAAGGAAGGTGGTCGAGAAGCCACTGCATTTGCGAGGGGACAACCGACAGCAACGTTATGGTCTCCTTGGGACCAATGTCTTGAAGCGGTCTATTCGACGGAGTTTCAGAAGAAAGCAGACAATTGGCTTCATCAGCCCTAACGGCCATCATCTTCGAGGCAATATATTGGAAGTCAAGGCAGGTATGCAATCTTGAGGAATCGGTAATACCGAAAAAGTCAATGGTTCGCCAGGCACTCTGCCGCATGAACTCCTTGCCCAACTTTATTTCTTTTGGGGTTCCTGTGGAGCCGGAAGTGTGACAAACCACAAAGTCCTCATCATTTTTCCATTCAGTTTCAAATTCAGACTGAGTCATATATATCGTATTATTTTACCTTAACTCTTAACTCTTAAATTCACTCGTGCCAGTCTAAAGAATCGAAAACCGATTCGATTATTTCAAACGAAGAATCATAGCTTAGCCTATCAGATTCAAGACGGAGAGGAGACTCAAGATTATTGACATATAAAGCACCGGTGCCAAGCCCCTGGGGAATGGAGGTGTGGAGAGTCGCGGTCCATTGAGCAAGTGCATTGAGGCCAACATTGGATTCCAAGGCGGAAGTTACCCACCAGCCAATACCACGTTCATCGGCCATTCTTATCCAAGACTCTGCTCCGGCAAAACCACCACACAATGATGGCTTCAGGATTATATAAGCCGGATGCACCTCTTCAAGAAGCCTTTTTCTTTCGACATCATCGGAAATTCCTATCAAAGACTCATCGAGAGCAATTTTCAAGGGGGAGACCTGACAGAGAAAAGCCATCAATTCGTTGGGATAAGAAGCCGGGAGAGGCTGCTCGATGCTGTGGACGCCAAGGTCGGCGAGAGCCTTAAGGCGAGGAAAAACATTGTCCATATTAAAACCGCCGTTGGCATCCACACGGATTTCAAGCTGAGAATCAGAATACTTTCTTCTGACATATTGAATCATCTCAATTTCTTTTCTCCAGTCGATGGCTCCAATTTTGAGTTTTATGCAACGGAATCGCATGGCAACTTTCTCATCAATACGCTCTATCATCTGGTCAAAATCTCCCATCCAAACAAGACCATTGATCTGAATGTAAGATTCGCCTTTGGTAAAATCCGATAGGAAATAAATATGTCGGCATCCACCGGCTAAGTCGCGCAAGGCCTGCTCAAGACCAAACTGTATGCTGCTGTAGCCAGATAGGTCTGTATCCTTACCGAGGGCCATATTTGCCAGCAACTCCATAAGCTTATAGCCATAGTTGCCGTCGGCCTCAGGCGAAAGACCTGGGAACACAGAGCACTCCCCTATCCCGAAATGGGAAGGATCCTTCTCATCAAAAACCTTGATATAGAAAGTCGGTTTTTCGGTAAGGATTCCGCGGCTTGTTCCGGCCGGTTGTTTGAATTTTAATATATAAGGAGCGTAGGCAAGTCTCATGGGAACATTGGGAATTGGTCGAAATCCGGATCACGTTTTTCAAGGAAAGCATTCTTGCCCTCCTGAGCCTCATCCATGAGGTAATACATTAGCGTGGCATCACCGGCAAATTCCATCATGCCACGCTGTCCGTCGAGTTCAGCATTGAGGGCCCTTTTTATCATACGGATAGCAAAAGGAGAACGCTTCATGATGGTGCGACACCAATCGACTGTGGTTTCCTCCAGCTTGTCGAATGGGACGACACAATTGACCATACCCATTTCAAGGGCTTCCTGAGCTGTGTATTGCTTGCAAAGAAACCAGATCTCACGAGCTTTCTTCTGACCGACACAACGCGCGAGATAAGAAGAACCAAAACCGGCATCAAAACTGCCAACCTTAGGACCGGTCTGTCCGAAACGGGCATTTTCAGAAGCAATGGAAAGGTCGCACAATACCTGAAGCACATTGCCCCCGCCAATAGAATAGCCATTGACCATAGCGATGACAGGTTTTGGAATACTGCGGATGGCATGGTGGAGTTCAAGCACGTTCAGGCGAGGAACTCCATCCTTATCTACATAGCCACCGACACCTTTCACGTTTTGGTCGCCACCACTGCAGAAAGCCTTATCGCCGGCACCGGTGAGCACGACTACTCGAATGTCGTTTCGTTCACGACAAATTTTCATCGCGTCGAGCATCTCGAAATTCGTCTGAGGGCGGAAAGCATTGTAGACTTTCGGACGATTTATTGTAATCTTAGCGATACCCTCAAACTGATCAAAGAGGATATCTTCATAATCTTTTATTTTATTCCAATTAAACATAACAACTGAACTATATTTTTGAAAAATAAGATTTTAACACATCTGAATTAGTATGCGGGGGAGTATGCACCAGAAGAAGCCTTGACAAATCAGAGTCCTGCTCGAGCCAATCGACCGCATCGGCGAGTTGCTCCATGTCTGATGCCTCCTCAACTTCCAGACCATAAGCAGAAGCAATGGCCGCAATGTCAGGGAGATTATCCACGCAGAAATATGGCTGGAGAATGTTTTCAGGCAGGTGCGAAGTCGAATTGATAAATCTGAATATTCCCCCTCCTGAATTGTCGATGACAACAATTCTCATAGATGGCGGGATATCGTGGAGAGAGGAAGCTCCTGAATCATACAGCCATGAGATGTCGCCAGAAATCAGAGTAGTCTGACCCGTATATGCGCGGGCTGCCCCGACGGCAGTAGCCGTGCAGCCATCAATGCCCGAAACGCCACGGTTGCAATATTCGGCATGGCATCGATGCGGGATCAATTGAGCGTATCTGACGGGAGTGCCATTAGAGAGGAAGAGATTATCAATGGTGAGATTTTTCAGCAGAAAGTCGAATGCTTTCAGATCAGACCAAGGGGCAGACTCAATATATCTTTCCGACCATTCCAAAGCGCACCTCCTCAGGGTATCCCATTGGCTTGAATAATCCGGAACATCACCTGAGGCCGATTTACGCAATTCTACGTAAAGCTGGCGAATAAATCTGTCGGGGCTTACGTCGACAACGGATGTCAAAGACTTGAAGCAGTCGCAGAAATAATTTGTATGTCCAAGGCTCCAATGCAATTTAGGCGGATAGCTACGCAAATAATGCTTAAGCATTCTCGACACCAAAGCACCACCCAATGAGATCACGATGTCGGGGCGCATCCTTTGCTTCTCCGTTTCGTCCATGCGGCAAAGCACCGAATCAATCATAGTGGAGAGAGGCTGCGGATTGTAAAGGTTTGAGATAGTCTCGGTCATCACCGCCACATTTGGAAGCGATGCGAATTGTCTGAGGTTAGTGTGAAGGGCATTATCAGGAGAAGAAAACCCCGCCACCACGAGTATTTTTGAAGTAGCCGCCTGCGACGCAAGACTTTCAATAACAGAATTTGGCAAAAACTCCGATCGCCTTATAAATGACACCACACGTTCGTGGGCACAGTCAAAATCGGCGATATTCCCAAGAGGATTAGCCAACTGGACATTAATATGCACCGGGCCGGGCTTACCATCCATAGCTTTGATCAGGGCCTCATTGACTGTGCGATTCACAGTCCACTTGACATCGCATGAGTATTCGGAATCCATGCCTTCGGGAATAGCCCTGATATCATAGCTGCCTTTCACTATATGCCCGAGAATACCAAACTGCCGGATAGTCTGTGAATCATCCTGATCAATCCATTCACGAGGTCTGTCGGCCGACACGACTATCAGAGGGACACCGGCATAGTAAGCCTCAGCGATAGCCGGCGCATAGTTGAGCACGGCAGTGCCGGAAGTACACACCAAGGCAACGGGCTTTCTTTTGACCAATGAATACCCCAAAGCCTGGAATGCCGCGCTCCTTTCATCGATGACGACGAATTTTCTGATCGACTTGATTGCATTCAAGGCAATGAGCAAAGGGGCATTGCGTGAGCCAGGACTGCAAAACGCTGTCTTCACTCCATGCCCACGGAGCACATCTACTACCTGACGGCAATATAGGTTTTCAGTAGATACCATTATCATGAAACGAAACAAGGAGCGAAAGAAGTCGCTCCTTGTCTTAAATTTATTATATTGCTGATCTTACGACTCCACGGTTGGAATTCTCAACGAAAGAAACAATCTCATCTCTAAATTTAGAGGGAGGACAGTTTTCGCGAATCATCTTGAGAGCATTTGTCACATTAAGATCACTAAGATAGAGAATCCTATATATATCCTGAATCTGCTGAATTTCCTCAGGCTTGAAACCGCGTCTCTGCAAACCGATTGAATTGAGACCGACAAAAGAAATCGGCTCCCGGGCAGCCTTGATAAAAGGAGGGATATCTTTATTGACGAGAGCGCCGCCCTGCAACATCACATTTCTGCCAATATGACAGAACTGATGGATAAGGCTTCCTCCGCCAATAACGGCACAGTCGTCGACTATGACCTCGCCGGCCATCTGGGCAGCATTGGAGATAATGACTTGATTACCAATTACACAATCGTGAGCAATATGGACATAAGCCATGAGAAGACAGTTCTCTCCGACGACTGTTTTTCCCTTTGATGCAGTGCCGCGATGGACAGTGACACATTCACGCAACACTGTGCCGTTGCCGACATAGGCGAAAGTCTCCTCACCTCTGAACTTTAGGTCCTGAGGGATTGCAGCCACAGTGACACCGGGGAAAATTATAACGCCGTCGCCAATTCTCGCGCCAGGATAAATGTTGACATTGCAATCAATCTCGCAATTGTCGCCAATCACCACATCTTCATGAATTGTGGTGAAATTTCCAATTTTGACATTATTGCCGATCTTGGCAGCTGGATGTATGCAATTCATGCTTGCCATAATCACTTATTCTTAATGATTTGGGCCATGAACTCAGCCTCGCACACGATTTTCTCGCCCACGAAAGCGTAACCTTTCACCACAGCGCAACCGCGTCGAATCTCAGTAGCAAGAGATACATTGAGAAGCAGCGTATTGCCCGGCACCACTTTCTGGCGGAACTTCACATTGTCGATCTTCAGGAAATATGTGGAATATTTTTCAGGATCTTCGAGGAAATTTAGCACAAGGACACCGGCGGCCTGTGCCATGGCCTCCACCTGAAGCACTCCGGGCATAACGGGTTCTTCAGGGAAATGTCCCTGGAAGAACGGCTCATTAACCGTTACGTTTTTCACGGCCACACAATGCTTGCGGTCTATTTCGATAACTTTATCGATGAGAAGGAACGGATAACGATGGGGAAGCATTTTCTTAATGCCGTTGACATCGATTATGGGAGCGATATTAGGGTTATATACCGGACTTTGAATTTCGGTATGCTTCACCTCCTTGCGCAACATTCTTGCGAACTTGTTGTTGACCGTATGACCGGGACGGATAGCCACCACCCTACCCTTGATCGGGCGACCGATAAGGGCGAGGTCGCCAATCAGGTCCATAAGTTTATGGCGTGCGGGTTCGTTGTCCCACATCAGAGGCTTGGGATTCAGGTATCCGAGTTTGTCGACCGTGAGATGAGGCACTCCGACAGCATCACAAATTTCATTGATTTTTTCCTGACCGATAGGCTGGTCGTAGATTACGATACTGTTTTCAAGGTCACCACCTTTTATGAGACCGTAATTGAGGAGCTTCTCAATTTCTCTTACAAAGACAAAAGTTCTGGCGCTTGCCGCTTCCTGGCGGAAGAGAGCGAGGTCGTCGAGGACAGCAAACTGATTGGGAAGGACGTGAGAATTATATTCCACCATAACCTCCACACTGAACGACTCATCGGGATAGATTGTGATGGTGGCTCCATTCTCATCCTTATATTGGGTCTTCTCCTTAATAATATAGTAGTCTTTGTCGGCGGATTGCTCATCAACTCCGACAGTCTCAATCTTGGCGCAATATTCAGATGCACTGCCATCGAGGATTGGCATTTCGGACCCGTCGACATCAATGACGCAATTGTCGATGCCATAGGCATAAAGAGCGGCCATTGCATGCTCAATGGTGCTTATATTCACATCACCTTTGCCAATAACGGTGCCACGGGTTGTGTCAACAACGTTTTCAGCGAGAGCATCTACAATTGGCTGACCATCAAGATCAATTCTTTTGAACTTAATTCCCGAGTTGACGGGAGCCGGATTGAATATCGCTGTGAGATGTTTCCCAGAATGGAGACCTTTACCCTCCACTTTGAAAGACTCTTTGATTGTCAGTTGATTCATATATATCAAGTTGTTTGATTACGATAACAATTACCTATTTTCCTTTAATTTAGCCAAATCATCAAATAGTTGTTGAAGCCTGTTGATATAGACGATGTTTTTAGCGAAGCGTCTGCTTTCGACGGCGGGATAACCCATAAGGCGCTTTCCGCTGCCTACATTGCCAGGGATTCCAGACTGAGCGCCAATCTCATTTCCATCGCCCACCGAGATATGACCAGAAAAGCCCACCTGACCGCCAACGCGGTTGGAATTTCCAATCTTTGTGCTACCGGCGATTCCAGTCTGGGCAGCAAAGACATTGTTTTTGCCAATCTCGACGTTGTGAGCGACCATGATGAGATTATCGAGTTTTGTGCCTTTTCCGATCCGGGTGCATCCGAAAGTAGCCCTGTCGACAGTGGTGTTGGCACCAATCTCCACATCATCTTCAATGACAACAATTCCGGTTTGCGGGATTTTCTCATAAACGCCATCCTTGTTTGGAGCGAAACCAAAACCGTCGGCGCCGACGACGACACCGCTATGAAGCACACAATTGCGACCTATTTTGCAACCGGCATAAATTCTGGCACCCGGATAGATGATGCATCCATCACCAATCGACACGTCGTCGCCGATATAGCACTGAGGATAGATCTGCACGTTTTGCCCGATGTTGACATTCATTCCTATGTAAGAAAAAGCACCGACATATGTATCTTCAGGCATAACGGCTCCGTCAGAAATATAGCAAGGCTGCTCCTTACCTTTTTTTCGCGGGATTGCATTCTGGATCAGGCGTAGAAGTTCGGCAAGAGTCGCGTAAGGGTCGTCAACCTTAATGAGGGTGACAGAATTGGGGTTAGGATGGTCGAAATCGGCTGAAACAAGCAAAGCCGACGCCTTGGTCGACTCAAGAAACTGCGAATATTTAGGGTTGGCAATGAAAGAAAGCTGACCCTCGCAAGCCTCTTCAATCTTTGCAAAGCCATTCAACATAATATTTGGGTCGCCATCGACAGACCCTTTCACCATTGAAGCCAAGGCTCCGGCAGTAATTTTCATATAAGCATTCAGTCGAGGAGGAATGTTATTGAAAACAGTATTTTTCGTTGTCACTTCAAATAATGTGCAAATTTAATAAAAAAAAGTGAAACTGATTAAATAAGGGATAAAAAAAAACGCGCATAACCACAAAAATTGTATTTTTTCAAAAAAAATAGGCAAAACTAACTGACTATTTAAAAATAATTGTTAATTTTGCAAAAAGTATATCAACTAACCAAATAAACTTTAAGATATGGAAATATCACACATCGAACACATCGGCATAGCCGTGCCTAATCTCGCGGAAGCGATCAAATACTACGAAGAAGTGCTTGGCCTGAAGTGCTACAAGCAGGAAGTAGTGGAAGACCAGAAGGTGACCACAGCCTTCTTCAAAGTCGGCGACACAAAGATAGAGCTGCTTGAGCCGACCTGCTCGGAAAGTACCATCGCCAAATACATCGAGAAGAATGGAGGCAAAGGAGGCATGCACCACATGGCCTTCGCCGTAGAAAGCGGCGTGGCAGAGGCACTTGCCGAATGTGAGGAGAAAGGGATTCGTCTTATCGACAAGACCCCCCGCAATGGAGCAGACGGCCTTCAGATAGCATTCCTTCACCCGAAATGCACAGAAGCAGTGCTTACTGAACTTTGCGAAGACCCATCTAAGAAATAACAATAACACTCAGAATAAATGACCACTCAAGAACAAAAGATTCAGGAGCTAATCGACAAGCGTGCGAAGGCGCGTCTTGGCGGAGGCGAGAAGGCAATCGAGAAACAGCATGAGCGTGGCAAATACACAGCCCGCGAGAGAATCGACCAGCTACTTGACGAAGGCAGCTTTGAAGAACTCGACATGTTTGTAACCCACCGGAGCACCAACTTCGGCATGGAGAAAAAGCAATTTCTTGGCGACGGCGTAGTGACCGGCTTCGGCACCATCGAAGGTCGCCTTGTCTATGTATTCGCCCAGGATTTCACAGTGCTTGGCGGTTCTCTATCAGAGACAATGGCACAGAAGATATGCAAGGTGATGGATCTTGCCATGAAGATGGGTGCTCCGGTGATAGGTCTCAACGACTCAGGAGGCGCCCGCATCCAGGAAGGCATCAACGCACTTGCAGGATATTCAGAGATATTCCAACGCAACATCCTTGCATCAGGCGTAGTGCCTCAGATAAGCGCAATACTTGGTCCCTGCGCCGGCGGAGCTGTATATTCACCGGCACTTACCGACTTCACCATCATGGTGAAGGGAATATCCTATATGTTCCTCACAGGTCCGTCGGTAGTGAAGACAGTCACCGGCGAGGATGTGACCCAGGAGCAGCTTGGCGGCGCATCAGTGCACGCTTCCAAGTCAGGTGTGACACACTTCGCATGCGAAGATGGCGAAGAGGCGTTGAAACTCATCCGCAAGCTTATAAGCTTCATTCCTCAGAACAACATGGAGGAGACACCGCTTGTGACCTGCACAGATCCAATCGACCGCCTCGAAGACAAGCTCAACAACATAGTGCCTGACAGCCCTAAGAAGTCGTACGACATGTATGAAGTGATCGGAGCCATCATCGACAATGGAGAATTTCTTGAGGTGCAGAAAGACTATGCTCGCAACATCATCTGCGGCTTTGCCCGCTTCAATGGTCAGAGCGTAGGTATCGTTGCCAACCAGCCGAAGGTTCTTGCGGGAGTTCTCGACTGCAACGCATCGCGCAAGGCAGCCCGCTTCGTGAGATTCTGCGATGCATTCAACATTCCACTTGTGACACTTGTGGATGTGCCCGGATTCCTTCCCGGCACAGGACAGGAATACAATGCTGTGATCCTCCACGGAGCGAAACTATTGTATGCCTACGGCGAGGCAACAGTGCCCAAGGTTACAGTGACACTGCGCAAGAGCTATGGCGGCAGCCACATCGTGATGAGCTGCAAGCAGCTTCGCGGCGACATGAACTATGCATGGCCTACAGCAGAGATAGCCGTGATGGGAGCAGAAGGCGCAGTCGGTGTGCTATACGCCAAAGAGGCCAAAGAGCATGAAGATCCGGCAGCTTTCAAAAAAGAGAAAGAGAAAGAATACACCGATCTCTTCGCAAACCCCTACAATGCCGCCAAGTATGGCTACATTGATGACGTGATCGAGCCGCGCAACACCCGCTTCCGCGTGATACGCGCCCTTCAGATGCTGGCCACGAAGAAGCAGAGCAATCCCGCGAAGAAACACGGCAATATTCCTCTATAAACTCAAGATTATGCTTAAAAGAAAAATTGCATTAGGAATTCTAAGCCTCACTCTCATCAGCGGCTATGCGCAGACTGAGAATGGACCGGAGCAAATCGATGCGGCGGTGACGTGCGAAGAATGTGCCGATCCCGAGTGCTTCTGCGAAACGGGAGCTCCCTGCGTATGCGAGTTGCCATGCGGACAAGAACAGCTTGAATCAGTAGCAGGGCCTTCGGAGGAAACAAACACGGTTGAAGGCGCTTCGGCCAGAAGAATGCGTCAAATAGAGAAAGCAAACAATCTGAAAGAAAATGATTCTTTCGGTGGTTCTTTGACACTGATTGCCATGTGTATCGTGATTTCAGCCCTCATCCTCCTAAGCCTTTTATTCCTTGGATTCGGTAAAATTTCACAAGCTCTACTGCACAAGAAGAAAGAAGAGCATGCAGCAGAGCGAGGCAAGGAGATAGACCCTGAGAACAAGGAACTTGCATCAGGAGAGACCATCGCTGCGATTGCCATGGCACTTGCCGAGCATTTCGGGCAGGGTCACGACATAGAGGACACAATCCTGACAATCCACCAGATAAAGAAGGCATATTCACCCTGGAACTCGAAAATCTACAATCTGCGCATGCAGCCAGAGCTTCATCGCAACATCCGCAAATAACAAACAACAATGAAAGAATATAAATATAGAATCAACGGCATGAAATTCAACGTTGAGGTAGGCGAAGTAGAAGACAACCACGTGGAGGTAGTTGTCAATGGCTCACACTACAACGTAGAACTTGAGAAAGACAGCAAAGCCGCAAGCAAGATCAACACATCCAAGTCGCCCGCAGCTGCACCCAAGACTGCAACTGGAGAAAAAGTTATCTCGAAACCAGCTGCTCCAAGCGGGGCCGGAAATGCCATCAAGGCACCGCTTCCGGGCACAATCATGAGTTTCAAGGTAAAAGTCGGCGACACCGTGAATGCCGGCGACACCGTCTGCATGCTCGAAGCCATGAAGATGGAAAACGACGTGAAGTCAACCCTCTCCGGCACAGTCCAGAAGATACTTGTCAACGCAGGAGACTCTGTGCTTGAGGGCAACGACATAATGATCATCGGATAATAGAATTAACCAGAAAAAGCAAATACGACATGATACTTGCACAAACATTTTGGGAATTCTTTTCCGAGAATTTCGAGACATTCTGGAACTTCACGGGTTTCGCCAACTGCCAGTATGAGAATCTGGTCATGCTTGTAGTGGGATGCTTCTTCGTATGGCTTGCCATCAAGAAGAATTTCGAGCCCCTGCTGCTTGTTCCGATTGGCTTCGGTATGCTGATAGGAAATATCCCATTCCAGCCAGGCATGGAGATCGGCATATATGAGCCGGGGTCAGTGCTCAACATACTCTACAACGGTGTGGAGAAAGGATGGTATCCGCCACTGATTTTCTTGGGCATCGGCGCGATGACCGACTTTTCGGCCTTACTTGCGAATCCGAAGCTTATGATCATCGGGGCCTGCGCCCAGTTTGGTATATTCGGTGCATATATGCTTGCGCTGCTGATCGGCATGGATCCTCTCTCGGCCGGATGTGTGGCAATCATCGGCGGAGCCGACGGACCAACCGCCATCTTTACGACGTCAAAACTGAATCCAGCGCTACTCGGAGCAGTTGCGGTGTCGGCCTATTCGTATATGGCGCTGATACCTCTGATTCAGCCGCCGTTGATGCGACTCTTCACCACAAAGAAAGAGCGACTGATAAAGATGAAACCGGCGCGAGTGGTCTCACAAAACGAGAAGATCATCTTCCCCATCGTGGGACTGATGCTGACATGCTTCATCGTGCCATCCGGACTTCCACTTCTTGGCATGCTCTTCTTCGGCAACCTGCTTAGAGAAAGCGGCGTGACATCACGACTTGCCAAGACAGCAAGCAATGCGATGACTGACATAGTGACCATCCTTCTTGGACTTACAGTGGGAGCTTCCACACAGGCGGACCTCTTCCTAACAAAGGAGACACTCTTCATCTTTGCACTCGGTTTCATAGCGTTTATCATAGCATCTTCAGCCGGAGTATGCTCAGTGAAACTCTTCAACCTGTTCCTTCCCCATGGCAAGAAGATCAACCCGCTTATCGGCAACGCCGGCGTGTCGGCAGTGCCAATGGCAGCACGAATCTCCAACACACTCGGACAGGAATATGATCCGAGCAACTACCTACTGATGCACGCGATGGGTCCGAATGTGGCCGGCGTGATAGGCAGTGCAGTAGCAGCCGGTGTGCTTCTTGCATTCCTTGGCTAATTGCAGAACAATATCAGATTTACGGTGTTACTAAATAGTAACACCGTTTTTTTTACTACCATGAAAAAGACAATTACAGCCATATTGGCTTCATGCATGATGCTGACGTCGTGCAGCGTGATGCAGAATCTCGATTACGGACGACTGATGGAAGGCGGAGCCAAAATCATGCAGTCGATGACAATCACCAATGCAGAAATGCAAGATTACGTGAAGAGCTATGTAGCGCAGATGGATGCCCAAAACACCATCCTCGGATCCAACAGTCCATACATCCGGGGGCTGAACAGAATAGTGAGTGGCATCACTTCAGTAGAGGGGACACCTTGAATTTCAAGGTATATAAGACAAATGAGATCAATGCTTTCGCATATGCCGACAGCTCGATACGAGTATATTCGGGA
Organism: uncultured Sangeribacter sp.; assembly: GCA_964388725.1. Lineage (GTDB taxonomy): Bacteria > Bacteroidota > Bacteroidia > Bacteroidales > Muribaculaceae > Lepagella. The sequence goes on from CAYMBR010000014.1 coordinate 25,205, forward strand.
CTTATGGACGTAATGGACGACGACGAGGTGCTTGGAGTAATCGGTCATGAAATTGGACATGTGGCTCATGAAGACACCAAGAACGCCTTCAAAAAGGCACTTCAGACATCAGCCCTGATGGACGTGATGGCATCGACGGGAAGCACCGCTGCGGCTCATACGGACTCGCAGGTGGGGGCGATAGCCCAGAATCTTGCACAGGCAAAATACTCCAAAAGCCAGGAGAGCAATGCCGACGACTATGGATATGATTTTCTGAAGGAGCATGGCAAAAATCCGCGAGCTATGGTCAAGGCGTACGAGAAGCTTAAGGAGATGGAGCAGCCGTCAGGAAGCAGTGCGAATTCGAGACTTTCCCAACTCTCCATCCCGACATAGATTCGCGAATTTCGAGAATGGAGAAAAAATGTGAGAAAGACGGGTATTAAAATCCCCAGCTTTACCATGATAAAATAGCCGATGCACAGATTTTTTAAATCTTTTGTGCAAAAATTTTGTATATAATAGATAAATGTATTAAATTCGCAGTCAGAACTAATCAATGATACGGAAATAATAATAAAACGCAATGGTATATAGATTTAAATTGGTAAGCGATGAAGCGAGCAACTTCAGCCGCGAGATAGAAATTGACTCAGAGTCTAATTTTCTACAGCTACGCAATGCCATACTCGACAGTGTGGATTACACAAAAGACGACATTGACTCGTTTTTTCTCTGCGATGAAGACTGGCAGCGCAAAGAGGAGATCACGCTGGTGGAGATGGACAGCAGTTCGGACTATGACATCTGGCTGATGGAAGACACTCCTATAGATGAGCTTGTGGAAGATGAGGGTCAGAAGTTGGTATTCGTTTTCGACTACCTCACCGAACGCAGCTTTTTCATGGAGCTGAAGGAAATCATTCCAGGCCGGACACTATCGGAGCCCATTTGCACATTAAAGAAAGGGAAGGCACCTGCGCAGAAGATAGATCTTGGCGAATTCGACAAGCAGATAGATGCAGCCGCCATGAAGCAAGCTGTTGATGTGCTCGATGAAGATTTCTACAGCGACGGCTACAATCCTGAAGATCTCATAGACTACGATGAATTTAATCTGAATTGAGTCTATCCGCTGGCGGATATTTGCAATGTATAAAAAAAAGTTTCTCCAGCAGAGGAACTTTTTTTTATGCGTTATGCAACATACCACACCCATCAGAACAGTCGGCGCAGGAATGACTTTTTTCTTCGAATGGCTTCATGTGGATTCTCATGTCGCCGTTTTCTTTTCCGAGGAAAAGAATATGGTTGTTGAAGACAAAAGCCACCTGACGGTCGAATTCCAGCACACCATTAAGACTGCGAATGAGGAAACGTCGGAACGGGCTGAATTCTTCCTGGTCTTCAAAAATCACCTCATTGTTGTCCACCTTAATATGGTGGTTAGGTTTTAGGACCTCAATGAAATAATTCAGGTTCAACTCTTCGGGAGACTTTGCAGCCTTATTATATTTCTTATAAATTTCCTTAATGACGCGGTCTGTTATCATAGTGAAATTGCAGTTTTAGCGAATCGATCTATTAAAATACACATTCTGAAGAGAAATTAGACAGGTGAAGAACTGATTACTTCACATATCTATGTCTTTATAACGATGTTAACTTAAAAATTGTTCAAGGGAAAACGTTAAAAAGATAATTAAATGTAAATACAAATTGTTGACAAAAATATATAACACATTAACATTTTATACACCATCAGTTAACAAAACAACGCACGCCACAGGAAATAGGCGTGTCATCAATTTTTTTTTGTCAGAAGTCGAATTGTTCGAGAGTCATGGTGGAAAGAGACTCGAGACGGGGCACGAGACGCAGGAAATGGTCGGAAGCCATGTGCTCCTTCAGATCTAGGGCAAAAATAGTTCATTTGCAGACGAAGCAAATGAGTCGGCTAAGTAATAGTCGGGGGAAAAAGTGGAGTGCGACTGTCGCAGCCACACTCCACAAGAAAGTATTTTTATATTAAAATTACTTGCTGTAGCTTTATTTGACCTCTTCGAAATCGACGTCGGTAACGTCTTTTTCATTGGGGTTGGAATTCTGCTGACCACCAGGCTGAGTGCCGGCAGCTGCGCCGGCAGCCTGCTGCTGAGCGGCATAAATATCCTGAGCAGCAGCCTGAAGGGCATCGCTAAGGGCCTTTTCAGCAGAATCGATGTCTTCCACCATCTGGTTCTTGTGAACCTCTTTCAGGCGGTCGAGGGCAGCATTTACCGGAGCGAGTTTATCGGCAGGAATCTTGTCGGCGAGCTCCTTGATCTGCTTCTCAGTCTGGAAGATCATTGAATCGGCATGGTTGAGTTTATCGACACGTTCCTTAGCCTTCTTGTCGGCAGCCTCATTAGCCTTAGCCTCATCACGCATACGATTGATTTCGGCATCTGTAAGACCGGAAGAAGCCTCGATACGTATAGACTGTTCCTTGCCGGTAGCCTTATCCTTGGCAGTCACATTAAGGATACCGTTGGCATCCACCTCGAAAGTAACCTCAATCTGCGGCACACCACGCGGAGCGGGAGCGATACCGCCAAGGTTGAACTCGCCAAGGAGCTTATTGTCGGCAGCCATCGGACGTTCGCCCTGGAGGACACGTATTGTCACCTCAGGCTGATTGTCGGCGGCAGTAGAGAACACCTCGCTCTTGCGGGTCGGGATTGTGGTGTTGGCGTCGATAAGTTTTGTCATCACGCCGCCCATTGTCTCGATACCGATTGAAAGAGGCACAACGTCGAGAAGAAGCACGTCTTTGACATCACCGCTGAGGACACCGCCCTGGATTGCAGCGCCGATAGCGACAACCTCATCAGGGTTGACAGACTTGTTGGGTTCCTTGCCGAAGATTTGTTTCACCTTCTCCTGAATAGCCGGGATACGGGTAGAACCGCCGACGAGGATCACTTCATTGATATCACTTGCAGAAAGGCCTGCATCCTTAAGAGCCTGCACACAAGGAGCAGCAACCGCATCGATTAGTTTCTCAGAAAGCTGTTCGAATTTAGCACGGGTGAGAGTCTTCACGAGATGCTTAGGACCAGAAGCAGTGGCGGTGATATAAGGAAGGTTGATTTCGGTAGAAGTAGAGCTTGAAAGTTCCACCTTAGCCTTTTCAGCGGCCTCTTTCAGACGCTGCATAGCCATAGGATCTTGACGTAGGTCGACGCCTTCATCTTTCTTGAACTCATCAGCGAGCCAGTCGATGATGACATGGTCGAAGTCGTCACCACCGAGGTGGGTATCACCATTGGTGGATTTCACCTCAAATACTCCGTCACCAAGTTCAAGGATAGAGATATCGAAAGTACCGCCACCGAGGTCAAAGACCGCAATCTTCTGTTCGTTCTGGCTCTTGTCGAGGCCATATGCAAGTGCGGCTGCGGTAGGTTCGTTGACAATACGACGCACCTTAAGACCGGCAATCTCGCCAGCCTCTTTAGTAGCCTGACGCTGTGAGTCGTCGAAATAAGCAGGAACAGTGATGACAGCCTCAGTCACTTCCTGACCGAGATAGTCTTCGGCGGTCTTCTTCATCTTCTGAAGAATCATAGCGGAAATTTCCTGAGGAGTGTAGTCACGACCATCGATGTCCACTTTTGGGATATCGTTTTGGCAAACTACTTTATAAGGAACACGCTTGATTTCGTCTTCAATCTGGGAGCATTTCTCACCCATGAATCTCTTGATAGAATATATCGTACGAGTAGGATTGGTGACAGCCTGACGCTTAGCGGGGTCACCGACCTTACGCTCGCCGCCATCAACGAAAGCCACCACAGAAGGAGTGGTGTTACGGCCTTCGGCATTAGGAATTACAACCGGATCTTTACCTTCGAGCACAGCCACACAGCTGTTGGTGGTGCCAAGGTCAATACCAATAATCTTTGCCATGATATTATATGTATTTTATAATTGTTAATAAATTCGTTATTTCTATCAGAAGAGTCATTCCCAAAATTGCAAAGTGCAACATGAAGAAATCGACTACGTTTGAAATATTAACAAATGTCGTGCTAAATGTTTCACTCGTTGATATCAAGATTGCGTTAAAAAGCAATAAAATATTTGAAATAAAGCAATTAAAAAGTTAAAGAAAAAGAATAATCGATAAAAAAGCATGACAAATGGAGTGACAAAACTGACAAAACAATAAAAAAAGTGAATAAAATAGCGAGTTTTTAAGATTTTTTTAGTAATTTTGCAGTCAAGTGTAATTATGCCCTCGTGAGGGCACGCAATCATATATGCGACAATAACAGAAGATATGAAAAAATTACAGGAAAAGTTATCGCACTACGATGCGCCGCAGAAGGCGAAAGCCGCCGGGGTGTATCCATATTTCCGTCCGATATCGAGCGAACAGAACACCGAGGTGCTGATGAATGGCAAGAAAGTGCTGATGTTCGGATCCAACTCATATATGGGACTGACGAATCACCCGAAGGTGATAGAAGCGGCAGTTGCAGCCACGAAGAAATATGGCACCGGCATGGCAGGCAGTCCTTTTCTCAATGGCACACTCGATATCCACAAAGAACTTGAGGCAAAGATAGCTGACTATGTGGGCAAAGAAGATGCCATAGTATACTCCACGGGATTCGGGACCAATCTTGGAGTAGTAAGCACATTGACCGGCAGGGAAGATTACGTGATCTGCGACGAGCAGGACCACGCCTCGATAGTGGAGGGCCGGCGACTCTCCTTCTCGCAGCCGATGAAATACAAGCACAACGACATGGAATCGCTTGAGGCCATACTGAAGAAGTGCAAGCCGGAGAGCATAAAGCTGATAGTGACCGACAGCGTCTTCTCGATGGAAGGCGATGTAGCCAAGATACCGGAGATGGTAGACCTGGCCAAGAAATATGACGCCTCTCTGATGGTAGACGAGGCCCACGGCATAGGAGTGTTTGGCAAAGGAGGCCGCGGAGTGGTGAACCATTTCGGATTGCAAGATGATGTGGATCTCATCATGGGCACCTTCTCCAAGTCTTTTGCATCGCTTGGCGGCTTTATCGCAACCGACAAGGAGATCACCAACTATCTACGCCACCATTCGCGCAGCTATATCTTCACAGCATCCATCACACCGGCATCGACAGCGGCTGCAATGGCAGCCATGGAGATAATGCTCAATGAGCCGGAGCGTCAGGAACATCTCTGGGAAATCACCCACTATGCACTTGATAATTTCCGCGCCATGGGATGCGAGATAGGCCACACCTCCACACCAATCATCCCATTGTTTATAAGGGATGACTACAAAACATTCGGAATCACGCATGATCTATTAGAAGAGGGAGTCTTTGTGAATCCGGTGGTATCGCCGGCAGTGGCACCTCAGGACACACTAATCCGCTACTCACTGATGGCGACACACACGAAAGAGCAGGTGGCGCGATCGCTTGAGGCAATAGAAAAGGTATTCAAAAAGTACGGCATCATCAAGTGATAGCACTCGAATTTGAACTTGAATCGACCTGTCCGGGCAGTAATGCGCGGGCAGGTCTCATTACGACATTCCACGGCAAGATAGAGACTCCCATCTTCATGCCGGTAGGGACGGTGGGCAGTGTGAAAGCAGTGCACCAACATGAGTTGCACGATGATATCAAGGCACAGATAATTTTGGGCAACACCTACCACCTATATCTGCGTCCCGGACTTGAGATACTCCGGCAGGCGGGAGGTCTTCATAAGTTTAATGGTTGGGAACGCCCCATACTCACCGACTCCGGAGGTTTTCAGGTGTTTTCACTGTCGTCAAACCGCAAGCTGAAAGAAGAGGGAGCATATTTCCGCAGCCACATAGATGGGAGCAAACATCTCTTTACACCAGAAGGAGTGGTTGATATCCAGCGAATTATAGGGGCAGACATAATGATGGCCCTTGACGAATGCACGCCGGGAGACGCCGACTACGAATATGCCAAGAAATCATTCGGACTGACCACACGCTGGCTCTCAAGGGGATGGAAACGATATAAGGAAACCGAGGGTCTGTATGGCTATCAGCAGGCATATTTCCCGATAGTGCAAGGATGCGTCTATCCGGACCTGAGAAAGGAATCGGCAAAATTTGTGGCAGACCTTGGTGCCGACGGCAATGCGATAGGGGGATTGGCAGTAGGCGAGCCGACCGAAAAGATGTATGAAATGATTGAGGTGGTCAATGAAATACTCCCCACGGATCGACCACGCTATCTGATGGGCGTTGGGACACCGGCAAACATCATCGAGGCCATCGACAGGGGGGTCGACATGATGGATTGCGTCATGCCTACCCGCAATGGGCGCAACGGGATGCTATTCACGCGCAATGGCATCATGAACATGCGCAACAAGAAGTGGGCCGACGACTTCACGCCGCTCGACCCCGGCGGACCCACCTATGTGGATGAAGTGTATTCAAAGGCATACGTAAGACATCTATTCATAGCCAACGAACTGCTTGCCATGCAAATAGCCAGCATCCACAATTTGGGATTCTACCTGTGGCTTGTGGGAGAAGCAAGAAAGCATATCAAAGCCGGAGACTTTGCGAGCTGGAAACCAGAGATACTTGAAAGAGTGACACGCCGAATGTAATGAAGAGAAAGACGAAGGTGAAGTATGCCAGAAAGTGTCGAAATCTTAAGAAAAGGTTGAAAGCCATAAAGATTTCAAAATTGCATTTTGAGAATCCCCTTAAGATAATCGACATATATATCCTCAAAAAATTTTTGGGGACATATTTTCTTGCGACAGCACTTCTACTGCTTGTCATAGCGATGTTTGATGTCACGGAGAAACTGGATGCATTCCTTACGGCGCCAATCAAGGAGACACTCTTTGACTACTTTGCATCGTTTCTGCCATATTTCGCCAACATGCTCTCCCCTCTTTTCGTATTTATCTCAGTAATCTTCTTCACCACCAAGATAGCCGACAACTCTGAGATAATCGCAATGCTTTCGAGCGGAATCACCTTCCGTCGGCTACTGCGTCCGTATATGATTGGGGCCGCAATCATCGCGAGTCTGACGTTTATGTTATCGAACTACATAATACCACCTACCAATATAGACAGGATAGCATATACCAACAAATATGTGAAAAACAAGGCAGTAGCCTATGGGACCAACATCCAGCTGATGGTCAGGCCGGGAGAAGTGGCCTATTTCGGGAGGTTTGACAACAATATCAAACAAGGGTTCCGCTTTTCACTCGACAAGTTTGACGGGAAGGTGCTTGTGTCGCGACTGACGGCCAACAGCGTTGTATATGACACGACAAGGATGTATCACTGGCGGCTCAACGACTATATGATACGCGACTTCGACGGCATGAACGAGAGCATCAGGAAAGGATCAAGGCTTGACAGCATCATACCCATCGAGCCCAAGGATTTCCTTATCTCATCGAGCGACCAGGAGACACTGACGACACCGCAGCTTACCGAATACATAGAGAAGCAGAAGATGCGCGGGGTTGCCAACATAAAGAATTTTGAGATAGAGAAGGAGAAGCGACTGGCAGAGACAGCGGCGGCCTTCATACTGACACTAATAGGGATGTCGCTTTCGTCGAAAAAAGTTAAGGGGGGAATGGGTCTCAACATAGGGATAGGGTTGGCATTGAGCTTCAGCTATATACTTTTCAATGCAATCACATCATCCTTTGCCATCAACGGCTACACTTCGCCAGCCGTGGCGATGGAAATTCCCAACATAGTCTATCTCATCATAGGCATCATATTATACAGGAGGGCTTCAAAATTTTAGTGCCACTACCCCACAATATGTCACCGGCAGAAGATTTTTGACAGCAATAGCGAAAAAAATTAAATTTTGCCTGAACAAAATAAGTGGGTTTTTAGTTTGTCAAGTAGGGAATTTTTTGTAACTTTGCAATTGAGTGTCAAACAATAACCCCAAAGACACTATAAACGTAGAAAGATAACTAAAAGGAATTATTGATATGACCCACAATGATTTCGATTTCAGCGACATCGCACCGTATGATGACTCGGTATTTCGCGAGGTTTTAGACAAGCTTGTGAAAGACCCGGGGTTTCTTCACGCGATATCCTACGTACTTCCCAAAGACGATATTTCCGGATTGCTATATGAACTGTCGAAAATAGACAACCGCACGGACTTCCACCGCCTGATAATGATGCCATTTCTCGAGATGCTTGGCAAGACCACGACATCGGGGATCACACTTGGCGGGGCGAAATATTTCAATCCGGCACTCAACTATACGTTTATCACCAACCACCGCGACATAGTGCTTGATGCCTCATTCCTAAACCTTAGTTTCCTGAGGAGGGGATGGCCAACAAGCGAGGTGGCCATAGGCAACAACCTATTGGTGTTTGACTGGATCAACGACCTTGTGCGCCTAAACAACAGTTTCATAGTGAAGCGCAACACTGGACTCCGCGAGGGCCTTGAGGCGGCAAAGAAATTGTCGGCATATATCCACTATTGTATCATCGAGAAGCGTGAGTCCGTGTGGATAGCGCAAAGGGAAGGACGAGCCAAAGACTCGAGCGACCACACCCAGGAGTCGCTGGTGAAGATGCTTTCAATAGGAGGAGAAGGCACATTCATGCAGAAGATAAAGGAAATAAATTTGATGCCAGTCTCGATCAGCTATGAATACGACCCCAATGATTATCTTAAGGTGAAGGAGTTCCTGATGAGAAGGCGCAACCCAGACTTCAAGAAATCGCAACGCGACGACCTTTTCTCAATGGAGACAGGGCTTCTGCAATTCAAGGGAAAGGTCCATTTCCAGCTGACCCCTCGCATCAACGTGAGGATAGACGAGATCGGTGAATTCAAGGATGCCAACAAAGCAGCCAAATATGTTTGCGCCATCATAGACTCGGCCATCCACCGGGGATATGAGATATTCCCTATAAACTATGTGGCATACGACACACTTCATGAGAGTAGCCGCTTTGCGCATAAATACACCGAAGAAGAGAAAGAGGAATGTCTCTCTTACTTCGAAAAGCAATTGACCAAGATTGACGTAGAACGAGTGACAGAAGAAGAACATTCGTTTATGAGAGAGATGATACTTATCATGTATGCCAATCCATTGAAAAACAAACTTAAAGCCATATTGGGAGGATTCGAATAATGAGACTACCACTGACCGCCGTATTAATATTGATATTGTTGAGTCTGGTTATAGACATCTATATCTGGCTCGACTTGCACCAGGCCAAATCGCGCAAGAGATGGAAATGGTGCGACTGGCATGCCATCTCATCCATCGTAATGTGGATATTTTTGGCAGTGACAATATGCATGCCGCATCGCGGAATGGGCGGCGGTGTATATGTAGTGATGTGGATGCTGACAATATATCTGAGCATCTACCTTTCGAAACTCGTCTACTGCATATTCTCACTTCTTGGCAGAATACCAAGGATATGGAAATTCCGTCGCTGGTACTGGACAAGGCAGTTTGGCTTCATAGCCGCTATTGTGGTCTTTGGCTCGATATGGAGTGGAGTATTCTATACACGCAGCCATATACAGACTACAGAGATTACACTGACATCTCAGAAGCTGCCAGCGGGATTCGACGACTACAGGATAGTGCAAATCTCCGACCTTCACTTAGGGACATGGGGAGAAAACACCAAATTTGTGGCAAAACTTGTAGACAAGGTCAATGCCATGGAGCCGGACCTCATAGTATTCACCGGAGACGCCGTCAATCAAAAAGCCGATGAAATGATTCCATTCATCAAGGCATTGTCGCGACTGAAGGCTAAAGATGGCGTCTATTCAATCCTCGGCAACCATGATTATGGCGATTATGTGGATTGGCCGTCGGCAGAGGCAAAGGCTGCGAATCTTGATAAATTGAAGAAATACCAGGCATTGGCTGGATGGAAGATGCTCAACAATGACCATGTAATCATCCGGAACGAGAGAATCCAGACCGAAGACTCAATCGTAAGGGCAGACTCCATCGTACTGATTGGGGTAGAGAACTGGGGCGATCCTCCATTTGCCCGCTATGGAGACCTCAAGAAGGCCTACCCGGCACAGGGATCAAGGAATATCAAGGATGAACATTTCAAGATATTGCTTACCCACAATCCAGCGCATTGGGTGGACAGAGTCAGAAAAGAAAGCAATATAGACCTCAGTTTGTCGGGACATACCCATGCCATGCAAGCCAGCGTAAGTGTCTTAAGTCGTAAATGGTCGCCAGCGGCCTTGCGCTATAAGACATGGGGAGGATTCTACACCAACGATGAAAATGGAGTGATACAAGACTTTGGCAATCCGGATGAGGACTCCATGACAAGAAGCATCGACACGCCAAGTCTATATGTGAACATTGGAGCCGGCGAAGTCGGCATTCCCTTCCGACTCTTTATAGCTTATCCGGAGATAACACTCATCACATTGAAGAAATGACCTCTGATGTAGAAGTTGTACTCTCTTTAGGGTCCAACTGTGGAGACCGCCATTTGCAGGTGAAAGATGGAATAGCGTGGCTAAAAGACCGTCTTTTGCAAGCAGTGGCGTCTTCCATTTATACCACCGGCGATTGCCACGGAGGGCCACGAGACTACTATAATGCCGTAGTAAAAGGGATTACGTCAAAGGGCCCTGACGAACTTGACAAACTTTGCAAGCAATATGAGACCGAGCACGGCCGGACCATTGATGCGCGTTTGCGCGGGGATGTCCCAGTAGATATCGACATCGTGATTTACGATAGGAATATCGTCCGCCCGAAGGATTTCAGCCGTCAATTCTTCCAAATCGGTTACCAAGAAATTACAGAGTGAGCATGCCCATGGTGTGGCGAAGGTTGAGTTCGACAAAGGGGCGGAGATGGCCGTTGCGCTCTACAAGCATGTCAATGCCGAGAGGACCGGAATAGCCATTCAGGTATTTCTCTATTATATTTTTCTGAATCTCAATTACCAAATCAAGGCTTATAATAGAATTACGATTGAAGAGGGAAATCATCAATCCATGCGACATATCCGAATTTGAAATATATTTGCCTCTGTTGGTGGTCTTGAAAGAAGAAAGGCCAAGGAATGTGGCAGAACCATCGGAGAGCAACCACTCCGTGGCGTAGTCAAACTCCCGGTCGGCTGCTGTTTCGGCAAGTACGCTTCCCTGACGGTGTATTATGCCATGACACCATTGTCGCACCTGATCTTCACAGAGACTGTCGGCAGCGGTGTTTATCACTCCCCTACCGCTTGAGCTCCACGGGGCCTTGAACCAGCAACCGGGATTTTCGAGGAAAAAGGCCACACCCTCATCTTCGGTGAACACCTCCACAGGGATGTCAACCATATAATCGTCGCCATGATTCCATTGCCAATCGCTTTTGACGACACCGCCGGCAGCATTATTCCACTCCTTGTTGAGAAGGATTGTGGTTCTCCGGTGAGCAAGATTCCTTATCAACCTAATTGTGTCATCGCATGGAAGATTGGATGCAGGGACGCCATTGTCGAGAAATTTGCGCACAAGAGCCTTGTTCCACCCCCAGGGGTCGATTTGCAAGTCTGGGTTATCTGCAAACAACTGATTCAGCATCGACCAATCGGCCAATATAAAACCGGGAGCGAGTTCCGACGCATCTACGTCGGATATATTATCTACAAGTATGTAATCACCGGGATTACCCCAAAACACGGGAAGAAGTTGGTTGGCTCGCCGCATTGACTCCACCATAGCGGGGGGAGTATAAAAAGACGCCCCCGAAGCGAGGGCGTACTCAGTTTCAGGATTGAAATATAGGAGTTTCATCAATCGTCAAGTTTCTCACGTTCCTTTAGCGGATTCGAGAAATAGAGTTTATGCTCAAGATATTCCTGAGTAGCTATCAGGGTTGGTTTGGGGAGTTTCTCGTAGAAACGAGAGATTTCGATTTGCTCACGGTTTTCGGAAACCTCCTCATTGTTGTCGGTAGAAGCGAAATCTGCGAGTTTTTTCTCGAGTTCCTTCTTCATTTCCACTGCAATCTGATTGGCACGTTTGCCAATCACGCAAACGGTCTCGTAAACGTTGCCGGTCTGTTCAGCCATAGCGATCATGTCGCGTGTCACAGTGGTTAGAGGTGCATTAGTTTTCTTGTAGTCCATAATATCAACATTTAAATTCCTTCACGAAGAATTTAAGGTTTATATGTTTATTTGTTTATAGGTTTATGGGTTTATAGGTTTATGGGGTTATTTAATCAGTTGAGATTATATAACCTGCTCCATATCTATCTTTTAAATTGTCAGAAACCATCATCAGTCGCCGACATGCTGGGAGGCGATGTTGAAGATTGAAGTGGCTTCGGAGAGATTTTTCGACTCTGGATATGAATTGATAAAGGAATAGTATTCATCAATCACATCACGGTATCTGTCTTCGCTTTTTTCAGCGACAGAATTTTTTGCTTCCTGATATTTTGCCTTCAGTATTAGCATATCAAAATCCTCACGGTATTTTGAATAGGGATAGTCTTTTAGCGCATTCTTAGCAGTGATGATGCACGACTCATAGTTGTTGCCAAGGTAGTTGCCAAGGTTATAGTAGAGTTGAGCATTTTGCAACTGCTTGAGGGTCAATTTGTCTTGCATTTCTAAGATGGCATTCTTTGCGATGCCGGCTTTGTCGCTGTAGGGGAAATAGTCGAGGAAAGCACCGAGTTCCTCGATAGCCTTCAGCGTATAAGTCTGGTCGAGCTGAGGGTCGGGGGAATCAAGATAGTAACCATAGCCGGAATAGAACCTTGATAGTTCGACATACTTTCCGCGAGGATATCGTTGGTAGTAGTTCTTGAAATAAACAGCGGAATTGAGATAGTCTTTATTTTCGAAATAAGACATGGCAAGGAGAAAAATGGCATCCTCGCCATTCTCAGTGCCGCGCATAGGCATCTGCAAATCCTGAAGCAGGGTTATGGCCTGCATGTATTTGCGCTGCTCATACGCCTTTTTGGCGTATTCAAACTTATACATCATATCGGTGCTTTTCAACACCTTGTTGTATTCGCCACAAGAAGACAGACCCGCTGTCAGGATGACGAAAAGACAAATTATCTTTGACAGTTTTCTCATTAAAATCGCACGATTAACAAACGCGAAAAACTAACTTCGCGCATTTATCACGCAAAATTAATAAAAAAATCCAGAACTAACGCTATTTTCTCGCAAAAAATTATTAATTTTGAAATCGATTTCATAAAAATGAATAAAGCATGAAGCAAAAGGGATTCATATCGAAGCATCCGGTGCTCGCCAATGTGATAATAATCATCTTGGTGGCGTTTGCGGGGATTGGAATATTATACTTTTCATTTGCCATCTTCACCCACCATGGCGAAAGCACGGTGGTGCCCGGAGTGGAAAGAATGTCATATTCGCAGGCAATAGAGATTCTTCATTCAAAAGGGCTGAAAGTGGATATCCGCGACTCACTCTACAAGGAGGATGTGAAACCGGGATATGTCATTGAGCAGTTTCCCAAAGCCAATTCCATTGTGAAACCCGGTAGAAAGATTTTCCTCTACATCAATGCTGTGAGTCCGAAAGAAGTCATCATAGATGAAGACAACAATCCAAGAGAGGATGCCCTGAAATCAACCTCCTTCCGCCAGGGAAAGGCAAGGCTTGAGGAACTTGGATTCAAAGACATCCGTGTCATCAAGATTTTGGGAGAAAACGACTGCATCTCGAAGATATATGCCAATGGCAAGGTGGTGAAAAAAATGGAGAAAATTCCTATAAATGCCAAAATCGTGATGGAGGTATTCGACGGCAACCTTGATGCGGTGAGAGATTCCATAAGCCATGACATAGACCCCAACTACAATATTCCCGACAACATCATTGAGGATGATGAATATGACGGGGCGGACACTTATCCTGTTGAGGAAACAGAAAAAGAAAGCGAATCCGGATCCAACGAATACTATTGGTAAGAATGATGGAAGAGGAATTTTCTGAAAAACTTATCAATGACGTGACTATGCCTGAAGAGGAAGAGGCAGACGAAGCGGTCCAGGAACCAACTTATGTGACCGAGGACGACCGTGAGCTATACGAACATTTCCGGTTTGAAGCCGACAGGGGCCAGCAGTTGCTGAGGGTCGACAAATTCCTTGTTGACCGGATGACCAAGACGTCGCGCAACCGTATCCAGCAGGCGGCGGATGCCGGCTGCATCATTGTCAATGGCAAAGCCGTAAAATCCAGCTATAAGGTTAAGCCACTCGATGTGGTCAGCATTGTGATGGACCGTCCACGCTATGAGTTTGAGATCATACCGCAGGATATTCCACTTAATGTGGTATATGAAGACCGCGATGTGCTTGTGGTCAACAAACCGGCGGGACTTGTGGTGCATCCCGGCCATGGCAACTATTCCGGCACTCTTGTCAATGCCCTCGCCTACTATTTCCGCAATGACGACAATTATGATGTCAATGACCCAAGGCTTGGTCTTGTGCACCGCATCGACAAGAACACGAGCGGTCTTCTCGTGATTGCCAAGACACCGGAAGCTAAGACAGACTTAGGTCTTCAATTCTTTAACAAGACAACAAGGCGCGAATATGTGGCATTGGTTTGGGGTGATTTCGACAAGGATGAGGGGACGATAACGGGAAATATCGCAAGGAATCCGCGCAACAAGCTACAAATGGCAGTGTTTTCAGACCCTGCAATCGGCAAACATGCCGTGACACACTATAAGGTGATGGAGCGGTTTGGATATGTTACGGCGGTGAAATGCGTATTGGAGACCGGGCGCACGCACCAGATCAGGGTGCACATGCTCTCGCAGGGACATCCTCTCTTTAATGATGCCCGCTATGGTGGCGACAGGATATTGAAAGGCACCACTTTTGCCAAATACCGTCAGTATGTGGAAAACTGTTTTCAGGTTTGTCCGCGTCAGGCACTTCATGCCCGCACATTGGGATTCCGGCATCCGCGCACCAGAGAGCAGATGGACTTTGAGTGTCCTTTACCCGAAGATATGGCTAATCTTTTTGAAAAATGGAGAAATTATGTTGGAAAATCTGAAGAAATATAATGTGATTTTGGCGAGTAAATCGCCAAGAAGAAAGGAACTGCTTGAAATGCTCGACATTCCTTTTGAGATACATACCAAGGATGGAATAGACGAGACTTATCCTGAGGATCTTCCGGCGGAGAAAGTGGCGGAATATCTTTCCAGATTAAAGGGAAATGCATACGCTGCCGACATCCGCGACAATGAACTCTATATCACTGCCGATACGGTGGTGATACTCGACAGCAAGATCTATGGAAAACCCAAGGATGAGGAGGATGCCATTGAAATGTTGATGACGCTGCAAGGCCGCACGCATAAGGTGGTTACGGGAGTCACCATTACCACCAAAAACAGTATGGAAAGTTTTTCGACCCAGACTGGTGTGACATTTGCAGAAATAAGCCGGGAAGAGGCTGCTTTATATGTAAGGAAATATAAACCGCTCGACAAGGCCGGTGCGTATGGAATTCAGGAATGGATTGGATGTGCTGCAGTGGCCGGAATTGATGGAAGTTTTTATAACGTGATGGGCCTTCCGGTGCATCAACTTTATAAAGTGTTGAAAGAGTTATAGTCTGATGAAGGTCGAGGTTATAGGCAGAGGAAACGTTGGAAGTCAGTTTGCAAGGATTTTCGGTGTAGAAGCAGTTCCACCGAGAACTCTCGAAGGGTTGAGAGACGATGCCGACCTATACGTGATATCAGTAAGTGATTCGGCTGTGGAGGAAGTGGCAACCAAATTGCTCAAGGTCAAGGGGATAGTAGTGCATACTACCGGGAGTGTGGCGATGGATGTATTGAAAAATGTTGACTGCAAAGGATATGGAGTGATGTATCCATTTCAGACCATCAGTAAGCAAAAGCCGCTAAAAGCCAAGGACATTCCTCTTCTTATCGAGGCGAATAATGTAGAGACCCTTGATTTTCTAAGGTCTGCTGCTGTCTCTGCGGGTTTTGATAAAATCGAGGAGGCAGACAGCAAGAAGAGAGGCATTGTGCATCTAAGTGCCGCCTTTGCCTGCAATTTCACCAATGCCATGGTGGCAATCGGAGACAAGATACTTGAAGAGGCCGGGATAGAACGGGAGATATTAAAGCCGCTGATAGCAGAAACTTTTGAGAAGCTGAAGAGTATGCCGGCGAAGGATGCGCAGACCGGTCCTGCCATCAGGAAGGACTACCCCACCCTTTCCAAGCATATTAAGCTTCTGAAAGACATGGGGATGCCAAGAGAGGAGGCTATATATCAGCTAATGTCAGACTATATCAGCAACGAGAGGCACTAAATTTTGCAATTTCCGTCATTTTTAACTAAAAACATTTTGCAATTTTTGCCATTATCATTCAAAAACATTTTGTATTTTCTGACATTTTTGTTTATTTTGCACTGGTTAAGTAGCTGTTCAAATTAAATGCATACTATATGTGTAGGGATTTTTGAGGCAATTTTTCATATCTTTATAGTTTATTATTAGACAACAAAGATACTAAAAATCAGTGAAATATCCAAATTTTCAATGTACCATTTTGCCTCAAAATTCAAGATTTTTCAGC
>CAYMBR010000015.1:0-41684 GCA_964388725.1 uncultured Sangeribacter sp.
TTGCTCTTTAGTTTGCTCTTTAGTTTGCTCTTTAGTTTGCTCTTTAGTTTGCTCTTTAGTTTGCTCTTTAGTTTGCTCTTTAGTTTGCCCTTTAGTTTGCCCTTTAGTTTGCTCTTTAGTTTGCTCTTTAGTTTGCTCTTTAGTTTGCTCTTTAGTTTGCTCTGTATTTGCCTCTTTATTTGCCTCTGATGCATACTTGGAGATGTGTTCTATCACAAGAAAGGCAGTGCCAAGGTGAAGTTTGAATTCAGCCGCGCCATTTCCATTCTCTTGCAACTCGTCTTGCACGGTTTGTACCCCTCTGCTGTAGCGATTCACAAACCCCAATACTTTCATCCCCTCCGCAACCACGCCATTGCGATAGTCATTCACATAGGGGAAATTTTCAGGTGTTGCTTTGCCATAGAGCCCTCCGGGATTCATAATTTCAATACGGTCGTCATACTGATAGAACTGTACTGGCCCATTACCCTCATAATCCCTGTGGCACACAGCGTTCATAAGCAATTCGCGTGTGGCCCAGTGTGGGTAATCAGTGCGTATTTCTTCGCGCAGAGCCGATACAGGAACAGGTCGGCGATTGGTAATTGAAGCGTCTACAAAGGTATCAAGTTGCGAAAGGATTTTCACAAGATTGCCAGCGAATTTGTATTCACTCTTAATCTTGGCTGCACGGCTTGAACCACCAAACCTGACGTATTGCACATAGCAGCCTGGCATGAACCGTTCTGGATTCTTGCCAAACAGGATGATTCCAGCATAGGTGGGACAATTAAATTTGGTGTTGTAATGTCCCAGTGCTTGCATCTGATGTTCTATCGTGCGTTTATCCATTTTCAATACATCTTCGGGAAAAGCTTTGGGAAGATATATTAGTTTGAATGCACTCAAATCTATATCGTCGATAGTCGCATCAAGACACGGTAATGCATCGAAAGTCAGCATCCGGCTCGTCCGTTTTTCGAGCAGCCTTTTTTCATCTGCCTCACTTGCTACGCATTTCCGCGGACCATTTCGCACCCATATTCTCCCATCATATCTTACTGGGGTGAATTGGCATGGTTGAACGGTAACTACTGCAACATCTCCATCCGGCAGCGACACTTTTTCTACCGATAAGCTCACTTGCGGTTGGAGATTGCCATCGGTCTTTATGGCTGCTAAATTTTGTAAAAGTTGGTCGGTTATTTTTACGTCCTTGTCAACACATTTTTTCTTATCGTCATAACCGATAATGAGATAGCCCGGCTGATTGTGATTCGGAAGATCATTGGCAAAAGCACAAATGGCCTGACCGAATTTATCGGTTTTATTTGTAGACGTGGTTTTCTCTATGCGGTCGCTTTCTATATCCGAAAGTATTGTCATTATCTCATCGGAAGTCATAATTCGGAGGTGTTAATGGCATTAAATTCAAAGTTCTGTGCCTTCAATTCAAAATTCAAAATTGGCAAAAATTCTCAATTATTTCACGAGGGATTCAGCAGCGGTGTCTGCCGGTGGCGGTTGCGGTTCAGCTGATACCGGATTGCATTGTTGGGGCAGATGTCAGTGCAGTCAAAACAGCGCACACACCGCGAGTTGTCCACAATCCGCCGCTTTACATCAATACATTTCGAAGCGCAAACATCCTCACACTTCATGCAACCGATGCAGGTGTCAGGATCTATGGCAATGTGAAGCAGAGCCTGCGAATGAACGCATCCGAGGATTGTCCCGATAGGGCAGAAATCGTTGCAGAAATCACGCCCCGATTTCCATGCCCATATTATAATTGCAACGATAGCCACAGCCCCTGCCAATATTCCAACCTCAACAGAAATTCCGATTTCCTGCCATGTCATGGCCGTGTCGGCCGGATTTGCTGCCGATGCCGCATTGCGCATTATGTTCCATGGCTCTATGGCAAATCCCACGGTGAGCATCCCAAGTGCCAACGACACAAGATATGCCAACACGATTGCATAGCGGATATTGCGGCTTTCACGAAATCGGAACGTCTTGCCCGTCGCTTTGCGTCTCGTCGAGACCACTGCATCCTGAATAGAACCGACAGGACATACTGTGGCGCAGTATATCCTGCCGAATAAAAGTGTCGCTATAATCCAGAAGATTGTGATCCCTAAGCATGTGTGGATGGCCGACGGGATTATCTGGAAACGTTCGGAAAACTCCGCAAAGTGAGCGACTTCTGTGCCGAGCAAGAGCCAAAGCACAGAGGCAATCAGCATCACTGATGCGAGAATGATCCGGAGTTTACGCATCCATTTCTTGAGTTTTCAGTTTTCAGTTTTCAGTTTTCAGTTTTTCAGACAACTTTGGAGGTATCAGCGTTTGCGGTTGTTGCCCCCCTTGCGCTGCTGCTGTTGCTGCTGGCGCATGAGCTCCTGCTGCTGTTTCTGCATCTCCTCAAGCTTTGCCATCCAGCCCGATTTCTTCTGCGGCTTCTTCGCGTTCTCACGCATCGTGCGGCGCACGTTCTCTTCCTTGACAAACCACTTGCGGATAGCGTAGGTCTGCACTATGGTGATAAGCAGCGAGAGGAAATAATAGTAGCTCAGACCTGCCGCATAGTTGTTGAAGAAGACGAGGAACATCAGTGGCATCAGATACATCATCCACTTCATGCCCGGCATCGACTGGTTCTGTCCCTGCATCGTACTGCGGGTGTAGATGATATTGGTCGCTGTCATCAGCAGACAGAAAAGCGATATGTGGTTGCCGAAATATTCTGTTATGAAGGGGATGTTGCCGCTCCAGGAGATGATGGCATCCGGTGCTGCAAGGTCATGAGCCCATAGGAACGACTGCCCGCGAAGTTCGATACAGTTGGGGAAGAAGGTGAACATCGCGAAGAGGATTGGCATCTGGAATAGCATCGGTATGCATCCCGACATAGGGCTTGCACCGGCCTTGTTGTAGAGGGCCATCGTCTTCTGCTGGCGCACCATCGCGTTGTCGTTGCCCGGATATTTGTCGTTGATTTCCTTGATGTCCGGCGCAAGGATGCGCATCTTGGCCTGGCTCACGTAGCTCTTGTAGGTGAGCGGGAAGAGCACAAGCTTCAGCAGGATTGTCAATACGAGGATTACTATGCCATAGTTCCAGCCGAAACTGCCAAGGAAGTTAAACACCGGAATCACTATCAGGGTGTTAATCCAGCGGAATATCGGCCATCCAAGAGGTATGAGCTTTGTAAGTTTCAGGCTTTCCTCGCTCCCAATCTGCTTGTCGATGTCTTTGAGAAGAGGGTAGAGGTTCGGTCCGATGAAATAGTGGAAACTTGCCGGCACATCTGCATTCCAGTCGTAGTCGTTGACCTCTGCCTCTGTTGACATCGATTTCAGATAGACGCTCCCTTTCAGCGCCTCGCTCTGGAAATCTGCGGCATTGAAGTTCTTGTCGGAGATGAGCACTGATGAGAAAAACTGATTCTTGAAGGCTATCCATTTCAGTTTCTGCTCCCGCTTCTTATCTACATTTTTCGACTCGCTGAGTTCCTCCACTGATCCTCCGGCAAATTTATACTCTATCTTTGAGTTGCGCTCCTCAAACATCCGGCCTTTTTCCTGACGGTGGATATCCTGGTGCCAGTTCACTCCGAGCTTGCGGACATTGCTCTGCACGATCGGGGCCATGTTTTTCTGCGCTATTTCCATGGAGACCACGTAGCTCTTGCCCTTGGGAAGAGTGTAGCGTATTCCCCAGTAGGCATCGGCTGTGAGGTTGAGCGCCATGAAGATGGTTGAGTCGCTTTCCACCTCCGGAGTGAAATAAAGGTCGGAGGTCGAGATTTCCTGCGGAAGAGGAATGTTGAAGCTCATCTGGTTTGACTTGTCGTCAAACATCACGACTTTCTTCTTCACTGTCTTGGTCTCGTCCGGGTCATACTCGGTGTCGTATTTCTTCAGCTCGGCGCGGGTGATTACGCCCCCCTTCGAAGAGAGTGTCAGTTTTATTGCCTCGTTTTCAAGGGTCAGTTCCTTGTTCTCGCCGCTGAGAAAAGACGAGAAACGGCCATATCTGCCGATGGAGTTGGAGATGTTGCGGACCTTGTCGATGGCGGCTGCATGCTCTGCCTGTGTCATCTCGGTGAGGTCGTTGGCTGAGATTTTGCTCCAGTCGAGGGCCTTCCCGTTGACGTCCACTGTGCCATAGATGGAGTCGCCGACAAGAGTGAGGTTAACTCCGTCGGAATTCAGGGCTACGGCTGATTTGCCATCTTCCGTGGCCACCGGTGTGCCGTTGGTCAGTATGTTCTTGGCAAGCCATTCGCGTTCGGTGTCAGTGAAAATGGCGGCAGATGCCTGCTGCTGTTGCTGGTTGCCGGCGGCGACTTCTTCTGATTTAAGTTGCTCTTGAATGTCGCTTTGGTTGGGTGTGTTGAGCCACATGAATCCGAAGAAGACAAGGGCCATCAGCACAAGACCATAGACAGTGTTCTTATCCATATACTTTTTTGAAATGGGTTCCAAGTTTCGTGTTAGCGTATGGCTCAGGGCCATTCAAGTTGCAAAATTAATCAAAAAAACTAACCTACACAAATTAATCTTCGGCAGACATTCCGATTTCCCACCCTTTCAGGATGTTGGAGGGGGTGCGGTAGTAGTTTATGAGGTCAGCGTCCTCAGGCATTGTCAGCTGTCGGGAGTAGGGGTGACGCTGGCTGACATCGACCGGCTCCCCGGTCGTCATGTCGGTAGTGTTGTATTCCAGCATCGTGGCAGTAGGCATCCCGATGTTGCTCCATCCTTCCGGACGAAGGTTTTTCACCTTGCAGTCTATCATCACCTGTTCGGCATCCGGATAACTCGAGCCATGGTTGGTTTTGGTGCGCCCATAGTCGGCAAGTCTGCCATCCTCCGTGGAGAACGTGCATTCCACGAAGACATCGCCATGGTTGCCCTTGGTGTTTCTGACCCAGGTGAAAGGACTTCCGTCGTTGCGGAAATCGCATCTGTAGGCAAAGAGCGAGCCTCGCCCGAGGATGGTGTCCGCGTCTCCGTCGATCTGGCAATTTTCCATATAGACTGTGCCGTTGGCCTGAAGGGCATCCCCGGAACCGATGATATGCACATTGTAGAGGGCAATCCGGTCGCCCATCAGCAGGAGACCCTCGGCCTGACCCTTGAGGTCGGTGGCGATGGTGATATCCTTGATAGTTATGTCGTTGCAGTTGTCGAGGGCAAATGCTGCACGGCGCGAGGGGAAGGTGCCGGGCCATTCGTTGGTCTTGACATTCAGAGGATGGGGATTGAACACCTCGTTGTTGGCATAATGCACCTTGGTGTTGTCCTCTCCCGATCCGGTTATCGTCACATTCGACTTGTTGCGGGCATATACAATCTCCTCGTAGTCGCCAGAAGCGACACTTATCACATATCCCTTGTCGCTGAAATCGGGGATATAGTCGAGAGCACCCTGGATGGTGTTGAAGTCCCCCTTTCCGTCTGCGCTTACTCGGATTGTGTCAGACTCCAAGGCAAGTTCATTGTGGGTGGTGAATTGCCAGTCGGAGATGCCGTTGAAATCAGAACCCTCGGCGGTGATAACTCCGGGGTCTATTTCCACTCGGTAGGTGTTGCCGGGGAGAAGCACATTGTTGTGAAGATATATGGTTGCGGTGGAGTCTCTGACTATGATGGGGTGGAAATGAAAACCGTCGGTGAATCCGCCGATGATTGTAAGCTGATAGTCGGTGGTGTCGGCAATGGCGGCGCCCGATGGTGTGCCGGGTTTCGTGTCGCGGTTGGTGGGTGTCGTCTGGCGTGAGTAGTCGTAGGGGATCTTCGTGTAGTCGCAGTCATCGCCGTAGGTGCGGCTTTCGGTAGGTCCCGCCGGGATGCTGAGGTCGATGCTGTCCACCGCTTCGCCGGTTTTGACATCATATACGCGTATGAATCCGCTGTCGCCGATTTTTGGTTCGGAGTCAAATTTCAGCACAAGATGGGTGTCGGGGTTCACATTCTTTGCATTGTTGGCGGGAAAGAGGGAGGGATTCTCCTCGGTGGCAGTGCATCCGCACATCATTCCTGCGGTCAAGGCCACTATTGCTGTTTTCTTCATGATTTATCTGCGGTTATTTCAAAAGTCTTAATTCATACTGCTTTGGCGGAATCGATGTCAAGAAGTTGAAAATTGCCAGCTGTTTTCAAAATCCGGAGTTGGTATAATTTCAAAGTTCATTGAGTAAATCTTTAAAAGTGCGTTTTAGCAAAACTTCCTCTTTTATCATCTTTACTTGATCAAGACCGCGACAAATCCGTTCGGTAAGGGTCTCTTCTTTCTCCTTTACCGGAACTAACTTAAACTCTCCAAGCCTTGATTTCAGTGTCACTTGCTCACCTTTTAATGCGGCACTTAATATTTTTGTTCGGTTGGCGTTAAACTCGCGAATACTTACAGTTTCCATATTACTTGTTTTAGACCGCAAATATAATAATTTATTCCTAATAAACAAAATATTCCGACTGAAAGTTGCACTGAAAGTTGCCACACCGCACCAAACCGCAGGGTAGGGACGTGCCTCCGTCTTTGCATGGAGCACGCGGCTTTAGCCGCATGGCAATAGCAAAATGGAGGCAAACCGGAAGGTTTGCCTCCATTTGGATGTATCTCGCTGTCATTCTGCTGACTCATTTATTCATCATCTTCTTCATCGTCATCTTTATCTTCAACTACTGTTACGTCAATATCTACGTCATTTATATTTTCATCCACACCGGCAAATGAAGTGTTCATTGATATCTTAATCTGTTCCGGAGTGGTAAATAGGTCACCGTAGATATTTGTGCGATAATTGGCTGCAAGCGGAGTGCTGTTAACAGATGCCGAAATGCTCGTCGGACCACCTTCGAATTGCATCGAAACAGATCCATTGGCACCATTTTGCGGATCCACCAGCAGATAATGCATTCCGTGTTTTCGAATTATTTGTGCCATCATTCTTTATTCCATTGTAATATCGTAAGATATGAAAAATCTCAAAAATAAATGACAGTACATTGTTCTATCAATTTTGTAGAGCACAAATTTTCAAATTATATCATATTCTTGATTGATAGAACTTTAGTAGATAGTAGTACAAAAAAGCCTAAAACTCGGGAATGCATGGATATCAAATAGTATTGGGTGCTTTCTGTGGAGGCGGGGAATGAAACATCAGCAGCATCAGGAAAGAAAAAATTGCCGAAACGTTGCATCTGCAACAATCCGCCACATTTACTCGACTTTTCGGAGATATGATATTGTATTTTAGTATTTTAAAATGCTTAAATATTTAATATTTCTGCAACAGCGAAGCCCCGCTATCTCGCATAGCGGGGCTTATATCGTTATCCAGCCCGGGGCCGGTATCGTCATCCAGAGGGGCTCCGGCCATGGCCGGAGGCTACTACCGTACTCTTCAGATGCTCTGCGATGCGAATACGTTCCAGCGACCATCCTTTTCGCTGCGCTGTATATAGCCTTTGCCAGTCATTTGCCGGAGTTGTTTATTGACAGCAGCAACTGAAATGCCAACTCGTTCCGCCATTGATTCGATTGTGATATTTGGCTCGGCTGTCATTGATTCAAGTAGGAGGGTTGATGTTGAACTACGGAATTTTATTTTTTGTCCGTCATACCACCATACATTGGGCGATTGTTCTTTAATAAAACCAATGACGTAGCTTAATTCTGTTTCAACAAGTTTTTTAAAATATGTGGTGAAAGCCCCGATGCTTTTTAGCGAAGCTCTGGCTCCGATAGCAGGCGTTGTGCCAACTGCAATATCAGCTTGATGGAGCGCTTCGATATATTCCTTTTTGTTGCGACTGCGTACCACAATCATTGGCCAGCCGTGACGGGCCAAGATGTAGTTGACAAGTAGTCGGGCTATGCGTCCGTTGCCGTCCTCAAAGGGATGAATACGTATGTAACGGTAATGGAATAGTGCGGCCAATTCTACAGGAGAATATTTTGTTTTGGTTTCGGCTTCATTATACCAATTCACAAGATCGGTCATCAGAGCAGGTGTCTCTTCAGGCGATGCATATTCGAATCGGTCACCATAGCGTGTGATTACGCTATTGGGTCTCGTCTTGTATTGTCCAGCGTGTATCACATAACTTGTGGTTAGTCCCCCAGGTAGATTTCGATACACAGTGTAATCTTCGCGTAAAAGCGTCTTGTGGAGCTGGCGGATAAAGTTTTGCGTCAGCGGATGATCTTTGAGATTAGCCTCTTCAAGCATCATTGCCGTTCCCACTTGGCTCGCCTTCATATCTACAAAATCTTTCAAATCGCCTTCTCCGCTAACCTTGCCAAATAACAGAAGCAATTCAGTTTGGCCATAAGTCAGAGTATTACCCTCAATATGGTTGCTATTGAAATTATAGTCGACTGTGAAACGTTGGCTGAGCAGATATCTTTTCCTGTCAGTCAGTGGAAACAGTTCAGTCCATCTTTTGTATAGAGTGTCGATTTTGGCCATTGATATTTTCATTTTAACGTTCAAAGGTATATGGTGTATACCTTTGGATGTGTTTTTTTGCATTAATAAATGTTAATCCGTTATCGGTATCAAATGCAAAATTACTTAAATTTTTCGGAATAATGTCATTTTTTTCTATTTTTGTCGCCTTTTCGCCACGGCTCTATCATTTAAACCTATTCAAAACGATTTAGACTTACACTAAACCGTTTTGAATAGGTTTAAATGAAAAAACCGTACCCGGCGTGAGAAAAAAATCCCGACTATTTGTAAATTCAAACTTTTTTAGATATCTTTGTAAAAAAATAGCACATATGCCTACAGTGTTGATAATATTTGGGATAAGATTCTATTTCTTTCTCAATGACCATGAGCCTATCCACATACATGTGGAATACCAGGGCAAAACTGCAAAAATCCAGTTAGTGCCGGAAGTTGTTGTAATTGAAAACAAGGGAATAAAACCTAAAGTGTTGAAAAAAGCCTTGGACACCATTTCTTTGTATAGAGATGAAATGATAGAAGCATGGCATGAAGCATTTGATTAGCATAAAATCGAATTATGAATGAGGAAATAAAAATACTATGGTGTGATGACGAAAGAATTTATGTCATGACCAATAATAGCGAGATACTCAGTCTTCCGCTGGAAGTTTCCCCCATCCTCTTGTATGCCACCAAAGAGGAACGAATGCAATTCAAAATCTGGGACGACAATCAAAGCATACGGTGGGAATCTCTTGATGTCGATATCCATATCTCGCATTTTCATGAAAATGTGACTGTCGATTATGATAATGAAGTCAATAGAATGCTTTCTGAATTTGAATGGCTTGACCTCAAAAAGTTCGCTCACAAAATAGGTACCAATTGGGAAAAATTGATATATTACAAGACCGGGATTAGGAAGCCTTCAGATGAAATGCTTGCACG
Source organism: uncultured Sangeribacter sp. (assembly GCA_964388725.1). Lineage (GTDB taxonomy): Bacteria > Bacteroidota > Bacteroidia > Bacteroidales > Muribaculaceae > Lepagella. The sequence goes on from CAYMBR010000015.1 coordinate 9,407, forward strand.
CATAAGAAAAGGGCTTATCTCAATACAGGAGTCCATGGCTTTTGCAGAGTTGAAATGAATGATGTTTACTCAAGTTTCGGTTTTAAAAACATTCACTATAATGGATGGGGGGAGATTTGACCTCAACGCCGATGTCGGTAAAACCGACTTTTTGGCGCGGATAGATGCGGATTTTTTAAAATTAAAAATTCAAAATTAAAAATACAGCCTTTACAAAATTTTTCAAGTGAGTTATCGCATTTTAAATTTTACGGTAACACCGAAATTTGGCATTTTAAATTTTACGGTATGAAATTTTTTATTAATTTTGCATTGAAATACAACAAAATCGCAATCAACATGGCAAAAAAGATTTTTCATCGCAAAATTTATTCCAAAATGCTCGAATGGAAGCAAACCCGCAACGGTAGCACCGCATTGCTTGTTCTCGGAGCAAGACGTGTAGGAAAATCCACCATATCAGAAGAATTTGCGAAAAATGAATACCGCACATATATAAAGATTGATTTTGCAAGAGCCAGTAAAGAAATTCTGGAGTTGTTTGAAGACATGATGGATCTGGATTTCTTCTTCATGCGGCTTGAGACAATATTCAATGTTACGCTCTATCAAGGTGAGTCCGTGATACTTATGGATGAAATCCAAAAATGCCCACAGGCGCGTCAAGCCATAAAATATCTCGTCGAAGACAGGAGATATCATTACATTGAGACTGGATCTTTGCTTTCGCTGCGTAAATACAAACGTGGGACTCTCATCCCGAGCGAAGAAACCCGTCTGTCTATGTTCCCTTTGGACTTTGAGGAGTTTTTGGAGGCGATAGAAGACTTGAATTCATATCGCATGATAAGTTATGCCTATGAAAAGAGACGGCAGTTGGGTGATGCGGTGCACAGAAAACTGATGCGACAATTCAGATTGTATATGCTGATAGGTGGAATGCCCCAGGCTATCAACACTTATCTTGAATCCAACAACCTCCAAAGAGTGGATGAGACAAAAAGGGAAATCATACAGCTCTACATAGATGACCTGAGGGAAATCGACGAAAGCGGAAGGTCCTCGCGCATATTCAAATCCATACCGGGGGAATTGTCGCGTTCCAAACTGAGATATACCGTAGGCAGTGTAATAGCAAATGCCGACAGCATCAACCTGGATCCAATATGGCAAGATCTCGAGAATTCCCTTACTGTCAATTTCTCCTACAAGTGCACAGACCCCAATGTGGGACTTGGAATGCATCAGGATCTTTCTTATTTTAAATTGTATATGGGTGATACGGGACTGTTTGTGACCCTTGCATTCTGGGATAATGAAACTGGTGAGAACACCATATACAGGAAGCTCCTTTCCGACAAGTTGAGTGCAGACCTTGGCGCCCTCTATGAGAATGCGGTGGCCCAGTGTCTGAGGGCATCAGGTCATAGTCTTTACTACAACACATTCAAGGCAGATCCCGAAGGCAAAAACAATTATGAAATAGACTTTTTGGTGTCGCACGAGGGGAAACTACAGCCAATAGAGGTAAAATCCTCCGGATACAAGACGCATAAATCTCTTGATGAATTCCGGAGCAAATACTCCGACCGGATATCGAGAAGTGTGGTCCTCTATCCCAAGGACCTGAAAAGTGAAGGCGATATTCTATACCTCCCCGTCTATATGGCCCCGCTGCTGTAATCCACCGACCATCCATCAAAGCAGCGGTGTCATGCAAAGAGGCAAATACACAATGCCATTCTCCTCCTTATAATCAGACGGATGTATCACCGTAGGAGAAGAAAGATAGCCGTCGAATTTTTGACAGAATTTATTTAGAGATGAAAGTGTGTATCTTACAGACGATTTTACCTCTATCGGTCTTATGTTGTGGCGTGAAGTGACGCATTTGTTTCTTATCAAAAAATCGATTTCCATCCGGTCATCGCTATTGAGTTTGGAATATGAAGAGAAAAAGAACAGCCTGTGGCCCGATGCCCTTAGCATTTGAGCCACTATGTTTTCTATCACCATTCCATGATTTACCTCAAGTTTGTTTGTAATAATTTTTCGATACAAATCATTTTCACCGCCCCTCGTCTCCGAATTTATCATAGTCAAAAGCAATCCGGTGTCCCCCATGTAACATTTCAACATTGTGCGGTCAAGATTCATCTTAAGACCAATGTTCGGCTCCGTGGTGTTGTAGGCTACATTGACCACCATAGAGTCTGAAAGCCAGAAGAACGCTGTCTCGTAATCCCTTAATCTTGCAGACGAGCCCAAACTGCTGAGCCTGAATTTCTTCTCATGTTTGTTGAGCTGAGACGGTATTTCATCGAAGATAGAAGTTACCCTTACTTCTTGCCCATCTGCATATTTGGATATATCAGATCTATAAAGGTTGAGTATGTTCTTTTTTATTTTGTCGATAACGGCAAAATCTTTTCCTTCAACGTATGCCTTTACAGCTTGTGGCATACCGCCAACAACTAAATACTCTCGGAATTTTTTGTTTATTTTTTGATAAAGTGGGCCCAGAGGCCTTTTTCCCGAATAGCATGACTTGACATACTCCCACAATGCTGCTTCTCCGCTGGCATTGAGGAACTCTTCAAAATCCATAGGATACATTTCAAGATGCTCCTCTTCAGATGGAATTATGATATTTTTCACATTTTTCTTTATTGATACAAGAGATCCCGTCTCTATATAGTCATATCTTCCATCTGCCACCATATACTTAATGGCACCCCGAACTTTGGGATATAGCTGTACTTCGTCGAATACAATCACAGAGTTTCTGCGTTTCAACGTCACATTGAAATATAGCGACAAGTACTTAAAAAAAGTGTCCAAATCTGACAGATACTGGTCTATTATAGCTTGCAAATCTGGCTTGAGATTGTTGAAATCGATAAAAATGTAAGATTCGTATTCGTTCTCAGCAAATTTTCTTGCTATATACGACTTGCCAACACGTCTTGCTCCGTCGATAAGAAGTGCCGATTGCCCGGATGAGACTGTTTTCCATTCAAGCATTTGGGTATATATCTTTCTTTTCATTTGTGGAAATTAAAAAAATACTATAAATCATTATTTCACAAATGCAAAGTTAATATTTTTTTTTTGAATTTGCACGAATCCAAGCCTTATTTTATATGGAATTTGCACGAATCCGCGATTAAATAAGGGTCAATTTTGCACGAATCCGCGATTATTGTCAAAATTTTTGCACTGCTCCACGAATTTTTTGCCGCATCGCGGCAGTTGTAACTCCAGCGTGGGTTCTGGCGGACAGTGCTTCGGGAAATTGCCGTCTGCGCATCCGCCCAAATCAGCCCATCCACTTTTGGCATCAGGCAAAAGTGGATATCCATTGCCATCGAAGATCAATTCTCAATTCTCAATTAAAGGAAGATCAGCGGCAACCCGCCCCATCGGTGGCCATCCGCGTGGAGTTAAAACCCCAATCGCGCCAGCGATAATGACACACTATTTTGCCGCATCGCGGCAAATGTAACTCCAGCGCGGGTTCTGGCGGATGGAGCGGATTCTGACCGATTTAATAAAAATGTTCCGTATTCCGTACGGTTTAAGTAGCATTTTCAATAAATTCCTTTGGATTTTCTCGGAAATATGCGAGTTATTCCTTTGGATTTTCTCAAAATATTGATTATCTTTGCAGTCCAAAACAATCATCAGACTATGGCATATATACTTGTCGGGGAGGCTCCTGAACTTGTAAACAAAGGCATAGTGTCAGAACTGACAGTAGGACTTGAACTTATGAAATGCTCCAATCCACAGAGCAAGTATGATCTGTTTTATTGGGAGGACCTGGATCGGATTGCCACATCTGAAGTGGAATATGTCATAGCTAAGGATGCAAAATGTCTGCCCATTAACTGAAAGGTCGCCTGTGGTGTTATTATGGTATGAATGAAGAGCAGCGAAATACCCTTGTGCGCATCATAATCGCAGTGGTTATGACCGTGGGCCTGTGTTTCATCGACGTCACAGGCTGGATTCGTCTTGCCTTGTATCTCGCAGTATATCTGATAATAGGTTACGACATACTTTGGGAGGCTCTGCTTGAAATAGTCCACGGCAAGGTGTTTGACGAGAATTTCCTAATGGCTGTGGCAACGATTGGAGCGTTCGCCCTGGCTATCTATGAGAAAAGCGGCGACTACAAAGAGGCTATCGCAGTGATGCTGCTCTATCAGATTGGAGAATTTTTCCAAAGTTATGCCGTAGACAAGAGCCGCCGCAACATAGCCGACCTGATGGATATACGCCCCGATTATGCAAACATAGAGCGGGAAGGCGACATTGTGAAGGTAGCCCCCGACGAGGTTGAGGTAGGGCAGACCATCATACTGCAACCCGGCGAACGGATTCCCATCGACGGAGAGGTCATTTCCGGCGAATCCACGCTCAATACATCCGCTCTTACAGGTGAGTCGCTTCCGCGAGAGGTGGGCACTGGCGATGAGGTGATAAGCGGCAGCATCAACATGTCGGGAGTGCTTAGGGTCCGGACCACGAAAAAATTCGGCGACTCCACAGTGGCAAAAATTCTGAAATTGGTAGAGGATTCAGCTTCCCACAAATCCAAGTCGGAAAGTTTCATGACAAGATTCGCGCGAGTTTACACACCGGCTGTATGCTATAGCGCATTGGCGCTTGCCTTGCTGCCTCCACTCTTCCTCATACTTTTCAAAGGTGCACCGGTGAGTTTCTCCACATTCGAGACATGGGTTTACCGAGGACTGGTATTTCTCGTAATCAGTTGTCCGTGTGCATTGGTGGTCAGCATACCGTTGTCGTTCTTTGCCGGCATTGGAGGGGCGAGTCGCCAAGGGGTGCTTGTGAAAGGTGCCAACGTGCTCGAGGCACTTTCCAAAATCCGGACCGTGGTGTTTGACAAGACCGGCACTCTGACCAAAGGGGTGTTTGAGGTGAATGCTGTCCATGGCGACCATGACCAGGACATAGCCGGCCGCGAGGCAAAGCTCCTTGAATATGCCGCCATTGCCGAGTCGTCATCCACCCATCCCATAGCAAAGTCGCTGCTGCAGGCTTATGGACGGGAGATTGACCGGAGCAGAATGAGCGACATGAAGGAAATCAGCGGGAAGGGGATTACTGCCGTCATCGACGGAAAGGAGGTGGCAGCCGGCAACGAGAAACTGATGTCCGACCTTGGACTGACGTCTTGTAGCTGCAAATCGGCCGGAACAGTCGTGCATATCGCCATCGACGGCAAATATGCCGGACATATTGTGCTTGGGGATGTGGTGAAACCCACATCGGAACGTGCCGTCTCCGAACTTCGCAAAGCCGGAGTCAGGGAAACCGTGATGCTCACTGGCGATACCCGTCGGGTGGCAGAACAGACGGCCACACAACTTGGAATTGACAAGGTCTATAGTGAGCTGCTTCCGGCGGACAAGGTGTCGCAACTCGAACACCTGATTGCAGAGTCTAAAGATGGCGATAAGGTGGCATTTGTGGGCGATGGGATAAACGATGCGCCGGTGCTATCGCGGGCCGACATCGGCATTGCCATGGGCGGCATGGGAAGTGATGCCGCCATAGAGGCTGCCGACGTTGTCCTGATGGATGATGACCCCATGAAAATATGCAAGGCGATCAGAGTGTCGAGGAAATGCCTTAGGATAGTGTGGGAAAACATCATCATGGCATTGGGCATCAAGGGGGTGTGTCTGATACTCGGCATATTCGGATTTGTCAACATGTGGCTTGCAATCTTTGCCGATGTGGGGGTGATGGTGCTTGCAGTGCTCAATGCCATACGTATCCTCTATGTCCGCAATGAGTAGGGGAGAACTCAAAGAAGTTCAATTCCGGCTTTTCGGCAAGCTTCAATCTGGTTTACCGGCCATATTGAGGCCTGAACTTCCCCGATGTGGGCTTTCTGAAGCAGATACATGCAGAGTCGGCTCTGACCTATGCCGCCTCCTATGGAAAATGGCAGTTCTCCGGCAAGCAGCGACTTGTGGAATTCCAGGTTCATGCGATCCTCGCAACCACGATCTTTGAGTTGCTCCCGAAGCGATTCGGGACTTACGCGTATTCCCATTGAAGACAGTTCGAAACCCATCTCAAGGACAGGGTTCCACAGTATCAGGTCTCCATTAAGTCCTCGGTATCCATCTTCGTTTACAGAAATCCAGTCGTCATAGTCCGGAGCGCGACCGTCGTGCGGTTTGCCATTCGAGAGCGGAGCCCCGATTCCGATGATAAATACGGCACCATATTTTCTGGCAACCGCATCCTCCCTCTGTTTTGGCGTCAGGTCAGGGTAATCGCGGAGTAGTTGCTCGGAGTGGATAAACGTTACGGCGTCGGGAAGCCACGGGGTGATGTGCGGGAACTCCGCATAGATGTCAGCCTCGATTTTTTTCACAGCCCCGAAAATTTTGTTGACTGTATCCTTCAGGTAGTTTAGATTCCGGTCGTCCCCGCGGATACTTTTCTCCCAGTCCCATTGGTCCACGTAGAGGGAATGTAAGTTGTCCAAGTCCTCAAATGTCCTTATGGCATTCATGTCGGTGTAAAGCCCATAGCCTGGATTGATGTCGTAAGCCGCCAGTTTCATCCTTTTCCACTTGGCAAGGGAATGGACCACCTCTGCCTGTCGTCCGCCTAATGCGTCTATGGTGAACGACACGGGGTGTTCGACACCATTAAGGTCATCGTTGATGCCGGTGCCGGAAAGCACAAAGAGCGGGGCTGTGACCCTTCTGAGGTTTAGGGCTTTGGCAAGTTCTTTTTGAAAACTGTCTTTGATTTTTTTGATAGCCACTTCGGTGGTTTCTGCGAGGAGTTTTCTATTGTATTTCTTCGGAATGATCAGACTCATAATTTTTTAGTTAGATATTAGGGTGTTCAGTTAGATGTTCCGATTTTAGCTCACTTTTTTGAGCATATCGGCTCTGTCTTTCACCCAATTTCGGGATAGATTAGCCTTGGCCCAGCTATCTATATCCTTAAGTTTAACTTTGGCCAGGCGTGCCTTGAAATCTTGTTCATCAGCGACTGAATAGTCAATTAAATTCTTCGATCAATTTAGAAAGTATATCCAATAGCTATGCGAAACACTCCTTTGTTGATACTCCCTTTCTCTCCGTCTGCCTCTCCTACTAATTTCTTGGAATAATACGACAATCCTAAGTCAATGGAATGTTTACCACCTGCAACGTCGTATGCCAACCCCAAGCATGGTGCAAAATGGAATTGTCTATTGGCACTGATTCCTTTGCTTTCCGATATTTTAGAATTTGTATATGTCGCAAGCCCCATATCCAGCTGTGCATACGGGTATAAAAAATTGGCAATCAGCATATCGTGGAATTTATATTTCAATCGTAATGCCACCGGAATGGATAGCACATTATAACGGTTTATAAATTCTTCATCGACTTCGGATTGAGGCAAACCTCCCGCTTTGAACTTTTGTCCGAAATAATGAAATCCGGTTGTTAAGCCGGCATAAAAATTATCAGTTACCGGGTAAAGTAAAGCCAAGTTAACAGAGGGACCTGCATGATAACCATAAGCAACATTGTAGTCTTTCCCCTCAAATTCATAAACCTCACTGTACAAATTCCCAGTAAAGGATAGACCGAAATCTATGGAAAACTCAACCTTTCGGAGAGCCTCGTCAATTGGAGTATTACTTCTATGGGCACCGAAAGCATAACCCAGCCGAATGTTTAAGCAACTGCTAACCCCATTATGTACAGTTCCTCGATATCCGAGACCGAACAGTATGTCACCGAAACGTACACCGACTGTTGGATTAAACATGAATCCACCAGCGCGTGTGTTTTCTGTACAAAGGTCATAACCCATATCAAAAGTCAGGAAAGGAGACATATCTACACCGTTTTTTTCGGCATGAGCACGGACAAACAATGGAATTACCGGGCCTTTATCGAACTTGAATGTCTCTATGAAACCGGTTCCGGCACCCAGACTTAGGTATTCGTGTACTTGTCGGGTTGCTGCAACATTGACTCCAAGCGAGGTGTTTCCCCCTTTCTGCAGACTAATTATCGGACCGAAGTCAACAGTTCCTACCCAACCGTCTTTGAGCGATTGCGAATATGCACTGAGTACACTCACAATAAACAAAAAAAAGAATGAAAATTTCTTCATATCGATTCATTCACCCTTCCAGTTTTCGAAGGGTATATGTTATGGTGGGTTCTATAATTCAATACTGTAAAGATTGGGAGAACCCGTTTTGCCCAATCGACACAGATTTATCAAATTCACGTTGCAAAAGTACATTTTTAACTCATAGTTTAAGTTTCGCGAGTTATATTTTATTGATTCAGACACAGAACTGACACTTAACTGGCTGTTCGCCGTCACAGAATCAGCACAGCAAACTCTCTCTTATCTGGAATCCTCATCTCTGACGAGATCAGGACTTTCACAGAACGACGCGGCAATGGTTATGTGTTGATTGCTATGGCAAAGATTAATCAAATACCGCTTTTGGGTTTGTATTTTCTAATGATAACAAAATATAAAAGCAAATTGCTTGATAAATCTTAAAATTATTATCAAAAATCTAATTATATCGTTTTTCAAATTCATTCAAAAATCCGAACCCCAGCATAAAACAGAAAAAAACGATAGGAGCCTATTTTTTGCTGAAGAAGTTTCCAATGCTTACTGCTTTTCGTCGCCGGCTGTCGACGGGACAAAGAGGTCGCGGTGGGGGAAACTGCCGGGATAACGGCTTCGGAGATCACTCACCAACTGCGTCAATGTGTTTGAAAACTTATATCCGGTCCATACTCCCGAATTGGTAAGCACCACCCAGCACTCTCCATTGGGAAACCTCTCCACGAGTGTGTGCGTTGATGAAAGAGTGCCGGTGCGTCGCCATTTGCCATTCTCGTCGATGTCGCTCCATCCCCTTGCCATCCGGTCTTCCTTATTATAAGCAGTCATGGTGTCGATTGAGGCATCCGTCAGGATGTTCTTCACATGCGGGTTTTTGTCGGTGGCAGCCACAAGACGCGCAAGATCAGATGCCGACGCACACCATCCTCCCGCACCTAAAAGACCATTGATGTTGCTTCCGCCATATACCCTGTCTACCATCCTGCCACTACCGTTGTACTCCTCCACTTTGATGGTGTCGGGTCCGTAATAACGCACCTCATCCTTATTCTTTTCGGCATAATAATTGGTGGCCGGACGGAAGCGGTAGCACCCCGCGGGCTCGAGGACATCCTTTTCCACATAGCCCCAATAGTCTTCACCCGTCACCCTCTCTATCACCAGAGAAAGCAGCATATATCCGAAATTTGAATACCTGTAGCCTTGGCCGGGAGTGAACGCTATCTTTCGTGGCAACACTATCGAGACGAGCTCCTCGTTGGTTGGAGGTCCCGACAAGTGTTTCTTCTCTATGATATCCTTGGTATTAAACATAGGGTCGCCAGCCCCCATGCCGAATCCAGCCTTATGGCGCAGCAGATGATCGACTGTGATGTCGAAGAGTCGCGGATCGCGAATGGCTTTGGTATATGCAGTGTCGTTGAGAATGCCATCCGGGCCGAACACCTTTGAATCAAGACTCAGTTTTCCCTCCTCGCACAGCCGCATGATGGCAATCGCCGTGACCAGTTTTGATGCCGAAGCGAGCCGCATGATGTTGGTCGGCTGCATAGCCTCCCCCTTTTCCTCATCCGCCCATCCATATCCCTTGGCATAGAGCAGGGAATCATTGCGAGTCACAGCCAATGAAAGGCCCTTTATGCTCCATTTCGACATGAAGCGCTCAATGTCGTGGTCGAAAGCATCAAGAGGCTTATATTCTGACATATCGTTGCTCAGATTTGCCGACCATGCATCGCCCGGCATGACTGTGACCGATTCAAAGACCTCCGTCTTTGACTTCATCTGCCTTGCAAATGCAACTCCAAATATTACGACCGTGCAGACCACTGCCACAGCCATAAGTATTGACATACCCCTCCTTATATCTTTTCTTGTCATTTTTTACCCTCTCCCGATTTATTAATTTGTTAAAATTTCTAAATATTGCTTGATGATTCCGCCTGTATGCTTAATAAAAGTTAAAATCGGATAAAATTTTTATGTTTTACAACATTATTTCAGGAATAATTACTAATTTTGCATCGAGTTTTTCATGGTATTAGATTTTAAGGTTAACAGGAGATTGGTTGTCGCGATGACAATCAATTTTTTTTTTGCAAGATAGGCTCTTTCAGAAAAGAGCCTATCTTGTTGATATCATCAATTTCTATTGTTGTATGCCTTCAGGGCTTCCTCGAGCACTTTCAACGCCTTTCCGAGTTCCTCGCGGTTGAGGACGTAGGCGATGCGCACTTCATTTTTGCCGGTGTCCGGGGTGGTATAGAAACCCGATGCCGGGGCCATGAATACGGTGGAGCCTTCATATTCAAATTCTCTCAGACACCACTCGCAGAAATCGTCGGCATCTTCCACCGGCAGAGAAGCCACCGTGTAGAACGCACCCATGGGAATTGGGGAATAGCACCCGGGGATTTTGTTGATTCCATCGATGAGGAAATTTCTTCGCGCCACATACTCGTTGTATACATCAAGCATATATTCCGGGCTTGCATCGACCGAAGCCTCGGCGATCAGCTGTCCTATCAGCGGAGGGCTCAGACGTGCCTGGCAGAATTTCATCACGTTGGCGCGCAACTCTTTGTTTTTCGTGATGAGAGCCCCGATTCTAATGCCGCACTCATTATATCGCTTCGATACAGAGTCGATAAGCACCACGTTCTCATCGATACCAGGCAGGTGGAATGCCGAAACGTATGGAGCGCCGGTGTAGCAAAACTCGCGGTATACCTCATCTGAGAATAAGAAAAGGTCGTATTTCTTCACCAGGTCTCGGATCTGCATCATCTCCTTTATTGTATATAAATACCCGGTGGGGTTGTTGGGATTGCAGATAAGAATACCTTTGGTGCGCGGCGTGATCAGTTTCTCGAATTCCTCTATAGGAGGCAGAGCAAAACCCTTGTCGATTGACGAAGGGATAGACACAATCTTTGCGCCGGCGGAGATTGCAAATGCCATATAGTTGGCGTAGGCCGGTTCTGGCACTATAATTTCGTCGCCAGGGTCAAGGCATGCCATAAAGGCGAACAGGACGGCCTCAGATCCGCCGCTTGTGACGATAATGTCGTCGGTGTCGACATCGATGTTAAACCGGTGGTAATACTCTTTGAGTTTCTTGCGTAGCGAAAGCAAGCCATCGGACGGGCTATATTCCAGCACCTCGCGGTCGATATTTCTCAGGGCCTCGAATGCCTGTGGGGGAGTGGGGAGGTCGGGTTGCCCGATATTCAGCCCATATACTTTTATACCGCGGTTGATGGCCTCGTTGGCGAGGGGGGCGAGTCGCCTGATTGGCGATGCGGGCATATCAAATCCGCGTTGTGATAAATTTGCCATTTTGGGTTATGGGTTATGGATTAGGGGTTTGGGTATGAGAGTGGGAGATTGGGGGAGTTTAGGACAGAGAGGAAATCGCGGGCGGCCATCTTGGCCTCAGGGAGATTCATCAGCAGATAGTTGCCGCAATCTTTAGGAGTCGCGCCCGGCACATCACCTTCAAAATCTGCCACAAACTCGAACGCCTCCCTCAAAAGAGGCGCAATGTTAGCGCTTTCAAGGTCGCCGGAAACCAGCAGGTAGTTGCCGGTGCAGCAACCCATCGGTCCCCAATAGACGATACGTTCTTTCCATTGAGGATGATTGCGCAGAAACGTGGCCACGAGGTGCTCCATCGCGTGAAGGGCCGATATCGAGAGAGCCGGCTGGCGGTTGGGCGCCGTCATCCTCACATCAAACGTGGTGATCACATCTCCACGTGGAGTTGTATCTTTGCGACTCACGTAGACGCCCGGCCGGAGCGTCAGATGGTCGATCTTGAAACTTGCAATTTTTTCCATTCTGCAAAATTAAACAAAAAAAATGGATTGTGGAAATTTGCGTTTAAGAGTTTTTATTCTTAATTTTGTAAAAAATATTGAAAATATGGAAAAGAAAGAGATGAAATATTCCGAGGCGGTGGCCGAATTAGAGGCCATAACAGCCAAAATGCAGTTGCCGGATTGCGACATTGACTCCCTTGCCGCATTGACTTCCAGGGCTTTGGAACTTCTTAAATTCTGCAAGGAAAAACTCTTCAAGACCGATGAGGAGGTGAAAAAATGTCTTGAGACCCTCACCGACTCCCTCAACTGATATCAACTGATATCCAAAACTCACATCTGAGGATATCGAGGCGGACATCGTCAAAGCAGCCAGCACAATACCATGCAATAAAAAGAGCCTTGGCATCGTTTTATTGCTATGGGAATGAATAAAAAGAAATTCACATATATAATATATATCATAGCCATGATTTTCGTCATGGCTATGCCTTCATGTCGGTCGGTGAAACTTTCCGATGCCGACGATACCCTTGCACGTGGAGAATTTTTTGAGGCCACGAAACAATACCGAAAGATCTACAACCGACTGACAAAGCGCGAGGAGCGTCCCCTGCGCGGCGAGGTTGCCTACAAACTCGGCATCTGCTATCAGAGGCTCAACCGCCCTGCCAACGCCTCAGCTTCTTTTCAGAACGCCATTAGATATGAATATCCCGACTCAAATGTGTATCTGCGATTGGCTCAAATGCTGCAAGCCAGCGGAAAATATCCCCAGGCAATCAAAGAATATCAGACATATCTTGAATGGCGGCCCGACGACAAGATGGCAAAGACCGGAATCCGGGGTTGCGAGTTGGCAATTGCTGCCAAAAATGACGGTCCAAGCCGTTACGTCGTGAAGCAATCCAAACTTTTCAACTCCCGACGCTCGGACTTTGCGCCAATGTATGGCGACAAGGAATACAACACCCTTTATTTCACCACGACCAACGAAAAGGTCTCCGGCGAAAACAAATCTGAGATCACCGGAATGAAGAAGGGTGACATATGGATGTCGAAGAAAAATGAGAAGGGGGAATGGCAACGTCCGGGACCGGTGGAGGGGGAGCTGAACACCGATGCCGACGAAGGAATCATATCCATCTCCCCCGACGGCCAGACGATGTATCTGACAGTGGCAAAACGCAGTGAGACATCATCTACATCAGTGGAGATACACACTTCGCGCCGCAGCGACGCCTCGTGGAGTGCTTCCCAGAAATTTGAGATCCTCAACGACACTATCACCGCTGTCGGTCATCCCGCCGTCTCCCCTGATGGCACATACCTTTACTTCTCTTCCGACATGCCCGGAGGATATGGAGGACTCGACATTTGGAGAATCAACCTAATAGATCGAGGTGGTTCGCTTGAAAACCTTGGTCCGCAAATCAACACGGCCGGCGACGAGTCGTTTCCTTATGTCCGCTCCGACACGCTCCTCTATTTCTCAAGCGACGGACATCCGGGATTCGGGGGCCTTGATATGTTTAAGGCCACACTTAACTCCACCGGCGACCGCTGGAGCATCGACAATCTCGGAATTCCGCTCAATTCCGCCGGTGATGACTTTGGGATCACTTTCGGTCCCGGAGAATCCGGATTTTTCAGCAGCAACCGCAATGATGCCCGAGGTTATGACCATATCTATTCATTCCTGCTTCCCGACCTTAAAATCAGCATCTCGGGCTGGGTGGTGGATAAGGACGATGAACCGGTGCCCAATGCCATTATACGAATAGTTGGAATCGACGGATCCAACCAAAAGGAAGTGGTCCGCGACGACGGGAGCTTCAAGTTCAATCTTCAGAGGGGTGTCAAATATGTCATGCTGGCCGGAGCAAAAGGCTATCTCAACCAGAAAGTGGAGTTTGAAAGCGACGCCGCCGAGGAGGACGCGGAGTATGGCATAGACTTCATTCTCGCCTCCATCAACAAGCCGAGTGTGGTGGAAAACATATTCTACGACTTCGACAAGGCCACACTGCGCCCGGAGTCGAAAGAGGCTCTCGATGAGATTGCCGTGATGCTCGAAGACAACCCCAATGTCAGTATCGAGATGGGATCCCACACTGACAGGAAGGGTAGTGAGGAATACAACATAAACCTGTCGGAAAGAAGGGCAAAAAGTGTTGTAGACTACCTTGTGGAGAAAGGCATTAATCCTGCAAGGCTGACATGGGTCGGATATGGCAAGACTCATCCGAAGACCGTCACCAAGCGCATCAACAAGGAGTTTCCGCAATTCCCGGAAGGGGAAACGCTGACGGCTGAGTTTATCGAGACGCTCACGCCGGAAGATCAGGAGGCAGCGGACCAAATCAACCGGCGGACCGAATTCCAGGTGACCGCCATCGACACCGACTACGAGCTACTCTACTAAATCCTTCGACCCCTCTCCCCGACACTCCCCCCCCCCCCCCCCCCCGCCCCCCCCCCCCCCCCCCCCCGACAACCATTTTAATTTTGCCATTTCAAAAAATATTTGTATCTTTGCAGAAACTATTGGCGTATGCAAAACGAACAGCAAATTATAGTGAATGGACTCACGTTTGTGCCATATCTCAAGCGTGAGGAAATAGCAAGGCAGGTAAAACGAGTGGCAGAAGTAATAGCGCGCGACTATGAAGGTAAAAAGCCTCATTTTCTGTGTGTTCTGACTGGGGCATTCGTATTTGCCGCCGACCTGCTTCGCGAATCAGGTCTCAACGAATCGCAAATTTCATTCATAAGATATAAATCTTACGAGGGCACATCCACCACCGGCACCGTGAAGCAGCTGATTGGACTTCCGGAGGGTATAGAAGGCGAGGATGTGATTATCATTGAAGATATTGTCGACACAGGATTGACCGCCATGCGAATGATCGACGACCTAAAGAAAAAGAATCCCGCGTCGGTAAGGTTTGCGACCCTTCTATTCAAACCTGAAAGCAGCCAGACAGGCTTCACCCCAGACTATATTGCTTTCAACATTCCTCCAAAATTTATCATCGGATATGGTCTCGACCTGGATGGCAAGGCAAGAAACATTCCGGACATTTACGTGATGAAAGAAGATTAATAATCAAAATATTATGTTAAACTTAGTATTATTTGGCGCCCCCGGTAGCGGCAAGGGCACCCAAAGCGAAAAATTAATCGACAAATACGGACTTCACCACATCTCTACGGGCGAAGTGCTTCGGAAACATATCAAGGAAGGCTCCGAACTTGGCAAAACTGCCGACTCATACATCAGCAAGGGGCAACTCATTCCCGACGACCTGATGATCGACATCCTTCGCTCTGAACTTGAGAAAATCATAAACAACTCGAAGGGAGTAATATTCGACGGATTTCCCCGAACCATACCTCAGGCAGAGGCTCTTGAGAAAATGCTGGCCGACATGGGAGTGGATCTCCATGGCGTGGTCGGATTGGAAGTTCCGGAAGAGGAGCTGATAGAAAGGATGATACAGCGAGGGAAGACTACGGACCGTGCCGACGACAATCTCGACACCATCAAATACCGCCTCAAGGTGTATCACGACCAGACCGAACCCCTTAAAGGGCACTACACCGACAAGGGAAAATATATGAAAATCAACGGACAAGGTTCTATCGACGATATCTTCTCCAACATCACGAAGGAAATCGAAAAACGAACCTCCAAATAACCCCAAATCCTTAACCCTAACCCGTAACCCAATAATGGCTGAAGAAGAATACAACAATATAGACCAACAACAGGAAAAAGAATACGATGCCGACAATATCCAGGTGCTCGAAGGCCTGGAGGCAGTGAGAAAACGTCCTGCAATGTATATCGGCGACATATCGGTGCGTGGACTACACCATCTCGTGTATGAGGTGGTCGACAACTCCATCGACGAGGCCCTCGCCGGATATGCATCCCACATAGAGGTGACCATACAGGAAGACAACTCGATCAAAGTGGTCGACAACGGACGAGGTATCCCCGTGGATATGCATGAGAAAATGCACAAGCCGGCACTTGAGGTAGTGCTGACAGTATTGCACGCCGGAGGCAAGTTTGACAAGGGATCCTACAAGGTTTCAGGAGGTCTGCACGGTGTCGGCGTAAGTTGTGTCAACGCACTATCCGACTATCTGCGAGCCGAAATCCACCGCGACGGCAAAATCCACATGCAGGAATATGCTTACGGAAAGCCGACTTCCGAACTTTGCGTGATAGGAGAGACCGACCACACGGGCACCACCATCATATTCCACCCGGATGCGAGTATCTTCACAGAGACCGTGTATGACTACGAGACACTTGCCAACCGTTTGCGCGACCTTGCCTATCTGAATGCAGGTATAACATTGACACTTACTGACTTGCGTTTTCGTGACGAAGAAGGAAATCCCCGTTCCGACCGATTCCACAGCGAAGAGGGCCTCAGGGAGTTTGTCCGCTACATCGACCAGGGTAAAGAAGCCCTGATCGACGACATCATTGACCTCAAGACAGAGCGCAACGGAGTCCCTGTCGAAGTGGCCATGACCTACAATACCTCTTTCAACGAGAACATCTACTCCTACGTCAACAACATCAACACCATAGAAGGGGGCACTCACCTCACCGGATTCCGCCGCGGACTGACCTCCACCCTTAAGAAATATGCCGATGACAATCATCTGCTCGACAAACTCAAGATAGAGCTTTCAAAAGAAGACTTCCGCGATGGTCTGACCGCCGTGGTGTCGGTAAAGGTAGCCGAACCTCAGTTTGAGGGCCAGACAAAGACAAAACTTGGCAACAGCGATGTGATGGGAGTAGTGCAGACGGCCGTGAGCGAGGCTCTCCGAAATTATCTTGAGGAGCATCCCAAGCAGGCCCGTGCGATTGTAGACAAGGTGATACTGGCAGCCCAGGCCCGCAATGCCGCCTACAATGCCCGAATGAAGGTGCAGCGAAAATCCCCGCTTGCCGGAGCCGGTCTACCCGGCAAACTTGCCGACTGCAAGAGCCGCGATGCCGCAGAGTGTGAGATATTCCTCGTCGAGGGAGACTCTGCAGGAGGCAGTGCAAAGCAGGGACGAAACCCCAACTACCAGGCCATCCTTCCCCTCCGAGGTAAAATCCTCAACGTGGAGAAAGCGATGGAGCACAAAGTGTTTGAGTCGGAGGAAATCGTAAATATGTTTAAGGCACTTGGCGTGACAATCGGCACCGAAGAGGACTCCAAGGAACCAAACGTATCAAAGCTGCGCTACCACAAGATCATCATCATGACGGATGCCGATGTCGATGGCGCCCACATAGCCACACTGCTGATGACATTCTTCTTTCGCAGAATCCGGCCAATCATCGACAACGGATATCTCTACATCGCGACTCCACCGCTCTACAAATGTTCGCTAAAGGGTAAGAAGAACACCTTCGAGTATGCATGGACAGAGCAGCAGGTGCAGTCGTTTGTCGACCGTCTCTGCGGCGGCGACCGCAAGAGAATGGAAATCCAGCGATATAAAGGTCTTGGCGAGATGAACCCCGAGCAACTTTGGGAAACCACCATGGATCCTGAGAACCGCATTCTCAAACGTGTCACCCTCACCGACGCTGCAAGTGCCGACCATACGTTTGCCGTCCTCATGGGCGAGGAAGTGGGTCCGCGCCGCGAGTTCATTGAGGAGCACGCAACATACGCAAACATCGACGCCTGATGTCGGCTCGTTAATCGATTTGCAGGATTGTAGATAACAATATGAAACCACAAAAAGAGGTAAAAATCCCCAACCGGGCAGCCCACATGACAACCGGAGTAAGCGTCACCCTTGCATTGCTGACTCTCGGCATCATCTCCATGATCCGGATTGCAGCCACTACAGAATCGCGGCGCATGCTCGAGAAGATAGAAATCAGCGTGATTCTTGCCGACAGCACCGACGATAAGCGTGCTGCTGCGATTTGCGATGCAATCGCAAACCAGACATTCTCTCTTGACACCAGACTGATTACGCGACAACAGGCGATGGAAAACTGGAAGGAGGCGACGGGCGAAGACCTGGAAAAAACATTCGGAGTAAATCCTCTTTCTCCTGAAATTGCATTCACTGTCAGAAACGGCTACACATCTCCTGAGGCTATTGCCAAAATTGAGAAGGCGATCTCCGACGTGGATGGGGTAGAGGAAGTTGGTGCTCCAGATGGCGAACTTATTGAGGCCATGAACAATACAATCCGCAAGATTACCCTCAGTCTCAGTATTCTCGCGCTCATCATGCTCATGATTTCGTTTGTCTTGATAAATAATACAGTGCGACTCTCCATCTACTCCAGAAGATTCACGATCCACACAATGCAACTTGTCGGCGCGACCAACGGATTTATACGTCGTCCGTTTATTGCTGAAAACACAATTGTCGGAGTCATATCCGGAATCATTGCGGCGATTATACTTGCACTGCTGCTTGCCGCAGCTCCCAACATCGGTTTCGATGACATAACATCCCTTATCCCATGGCCGTCGATGGGGATGGTTGCCCTTTCCCTGATGCTGATAGGCGCTATAATCTGCTGTTCAGCTGCAGCCTTGGCGACGACTCGCCATCTGCATCAAGACTACGAAGACCTCTTCAAATCATAACACATAACACATAACTCTCATAAATGAAATTCAAACTACCTACTCCCATAGAGGGAGGAATAATAAAAGTGCCGGAATCCGAACGTCCGTTTGGGAAGGCCAATTATATAGCAATGGCAGTGTGCCTTGCCATGATTGTGGTCGGTTTCATTCTGATGGCCGGACCAGGAAGTTCAGTTGAGGGAGGATTCAATCCCGACATTTTCTCAACGCGGCGCATAGTGGTGGGACCCACAATAACCTTCCTCGGTTTCTTCTGCATGGTCTTCGCCATACTCATCAAACCGAAATCCGACAAAAAATAACCACACAAATTCTCAATTCTAAATTTTAAATTTTAAATTTTATTCCCGTGGATTGGTTAGACGCCCTCATTCTTGGCATTGTTCAGGGACTTGCGGAATATCTTCCGATATCCTCAAGCGGACATCTTGTGATATTTCGCGAGATTTTAGGCCTTAAGCTGCAAGGCGACGATGCCCTGCAATTCGATGTGATTCTTCATGCGGCTACCGTTCTTAGCACTATCGTGGTGCTATGGTCTTTGTTTCGCGACCTATGCAAGAGTTTCTTCACATTCAAGCGCGACGAAAACTTCTGGTATGTCGTGAAGATACTTGTAAGTTGCATCCCGATTGCCATAGTCGGATTTTGCTTCAAGGATGTCGTGGAGGAATTTTTCACTGGAAATCTTACAATTGTGGGAGTTTGTCTTTTCGCGACGGCATGTCTTCTTTCTTTTGCCTATTTCAGCGACCGACGCAGAGACGGCAGAATGACAGCCGCCAACCAGGGTCGGGACATCACTTTCCTTGATGCCATCACTATCGGTGTCGCACAGGCGGTGGCCGTGCTTCCGGGACTAAGCCGCAGTGGCACCACGATCGCTACCGGCATCCTGATTGGCGACAAACGAGACAAGGTGGCTTCGTTCTCTTTCCTTATGGTGATTATCCCAATACTCGGAGAGGCCCTACTCGACATCAAAGACATCATTTCGCCCGATGCCGGTGCCGCAGCGACAGAAGTGTCTGCAACATGCCTCATTATCGGCTTTGTGGCAGCCTTCCTTGTGGGATGCGCCGCTTGCAAATGGATGCTGAGCCTTGTCAAGAAAGGGGAACTCATCTGGTTTGCCGTATATTGCCTCATAATGTCTATAATCTGCCTCATTTGGTAAAATGGATTTTATAACCGGAGAAATCATAGTAGTAGATAAGCCACTCGGTTGGACATCTTTCGATGCGGTGAAACGTGTCAGAGGTGCAATCCAGCGACGCCTGAATATGAAGAAATTCAAGGTGGGGCATGCCGGCACTCTCGACCCTCTTGCCACCGGAGTCCTCATAATATGCACCGGACGGGCCACGAGAAAAATCGAGGAACTGCAAAACGGCACAAAGGAATATGTGGCCACCATGAAATTAGGAGCCACCACCCCAAGTTTTGACCTTGAAAAGGAAATTGATGCCACTTATCCATGGGAGCACATCACACTCGACATGGTAAGGGAAGTGCTACCGAAGTTTACGGGTCACATTCTTCAGGTGCCTCCAGTCTTCAGTGCGGTGAAGGTGGATGGCAAACGCGCTTACAAATATGCGAGAAAGGGTGCTGAAGTGGAACTAAAAGCAAAGTCCCTCGTCATAGAGGAGCTGGAGCTTCTCCCTTCGGAACTTCCAGAAATCAATCTGCGGATAGTCTGCTCGAAAGGCACATACATCAGGGCTTTGACCCGCGACATCGGACAGGCACTGAATTCAGGAGCACACCTCACAGCCCTGCGGCGCACGCGCGTCGGCAACATCAGTGTCGCCGACTGTCTGACAGTCGAAGAGGCCGTAGGCAAAATATCAACTTGTGAATTAACTTTTCCAGAACCACCCATACAATGAAACTCTCACAATTTAAGTTCAAACTGCCCGATGCGCAGATTGCAATGCATCCGTCTGAAAATAGAGACGAATGCCGCTTGATGGTGGTTGATTCCCGCGATGGGAGCATCAAACACTGCATCTTCAAGGAAATAATCAATTATTTCAACGACAAGGATGTGATTGTCTTCAACGACACTCGCGTTTTTCCAGCTCGCCTTTTCGGCAACAAGGAAAAGACCAATGCCAAAATCGAGGTGTTCCTCCTACGCGAGCTGAATGAGCAGCTTAAATATTGGGATGTCCTGGTCGAGCCGGCACGAAAAATCCGCATCGGCAACAAGCTTTATTTTGGTGAAGACGACTCTATGGTGGCAGAAGTTGTAGACAACACCACTTCCCGCGGTCGCACACTACGGTTTCTTTACGATGGTCCCCACGATGAGTTTAAAGCTGCTCTTTACGCGCTTGGAGAGACCCCACTCCCAGACTACATCACTCGCCCTGCGGAACCGGACGACGTAGATAGATATCAGAATATCTTTGCTGTCAACGAGGGTGCGGTAATGGCACCAGCCGCCGGCCTCCACTTCAGTCGAGAACTGCTGAAAAGACTCGAAATCAAGGGAGTAGAGAAAGGGTTTGTGACTCTGCACTGCGGACGCGGCAATTTCCGCGACATTGATGTGGAAGACCTCACAAAACATCGTATGGATTCAGAGCAGATGTTTGTTGAGGAAGGGTTGGTCGATCTCGTCAATGAGGCCAAGGACCGGGGGGCAAACATATGCGCAGTCGGGACATCCACAATGCGTGCACTGGTTACTGCCGAATGTATGAACGGGCATCTGATGCCTTTTGAGGGCTGGACCAACAAGTTTGTTTTTCCACCCTACGATTTCAACGTCTGCAACATGATGGTTTCGAATTTCCATCTTCCATATAGCACTTTGCTTATGATGGTGGCGGCTTTCGGAGGCTACGACCTCGTGATGAAAGCCTACGACTCTGCCGTCAAGGAGGGATATATGTTTGGAGCCTATGGTGATGCCATGCTTTTGCTCCGATGACAGCACCTAACCATGCGACTTATTTGGAATGATACAATAAAAAGGCGGCAAAATGCCACCTTTTTTATTTACTAATTTTAACTAATTGAAACCTTATTGGTTAAATAAGCCTAAACAAAATACGATTTATGCCCAAAACACTTGACAAATGCTCTTGATTGTATTAATTTTGCATCGTGTTTTTCATGGTATTAGATTTAAGGTAAGAGGATTTATTGTCGCGATGACAATAATCCTTTTTTTATTTCCACTGACTCTTGATTCCTGACTCTACAAAAACACTTCGCGCATGATGTCGAGCGACTTGAGATTGTCGCAGCCGGGAAAGTGGCAGCCATAATATTTCAAAATTTTCTCAAGCAGTTCCGACCTCTCTCTGCCATTAAAGCGGAAGATATGGGCATTGGCAAAGTTCATTCTCGAGAGAATCGGCAAAAACGCCGCTTTTTCCGCATCGACCATTGAGGCGCGCTCCGAACGAGACGCAAAAGGGAAGACCATAGTCCCGGCCTTCATGTCAAATTCCATCCCATTGCGATAATTGTCCAAATCCGGCTGTATTCCCATCATAGGCATCATGCTGACAAGAAACGCTATGTGGAAATTAGCCACTCCTCTCGCAGAGGTCATGGCATCAAAAAGCCCCATCGCATCCACTATGAAATCCCAAAGCCTTGGCTCAGGGGGCGCATCCCGGAGTATACGTTGCAGGAATTCCGCAAGAAATAGAACAATTGTGGACTTGTATGGATCGAAATAAAGAGAGCGCCATATTCTTAATGGTGTGACCGAAGAAGGGATGTGAAGATCGCGGATGGCAGAGACAGTCATCTGGATTTCTACCACTCCCATGGGCATAAGGCGAGAGGCCGCCTGTCTACCCCTTTTTGTCGCCCCTACGGGAGTCAGCAATGCCATGCGTCCCCGTTCTCTTGTGAACACATTGGTCACATTGTGGCGGTCGCTATGACGGATGGACCCCAATACTATACCCTTCAGATTTTCCTTCATTCTTATTGACGTTTACATAAAAAAAAGATCTAACTCTTTTCACAAAGAATTAGACCGAAACCTTAATCTTAATTTAATACTATGAAAAACACGATGCAAAGGTAATAAATAAATTTTAATTTGCAAATAGTTTTAAATATTTTTTTTGAAAAAAATTAAAAATTCAAATTTTATGGTCCATTTCAACGTTATTAACAATGTAAAATCACCCGAATTTAACAAAAATGGAAAAATACAACATAGCGGTAGCCGGAACAGGCTACGTAGGGCTTTCTCTTGCCACGCTGCTTGCCCAGCACAACCATGTGGTGGCTGTAGATATCATACCTGAAAAGGTTGAAAAAATCAATAAGGGAATTTCTCCAATCCAGGATGAGTACATTGAAAAATACCTTGCAGAGAAAGACCTTGACCTCACCGCGACTCTCGACGGGGCATCTGCCTATAAGAATGCGGATTTCGTGATTATAGCCGCACCTACAAACTATGACCCGGTCACCAACTTCTTCGACACTCATAATATTGAGGATGTCATCGACCTCGTGCTTTCGGTCAATCCGAAAGCCGTGATGGTGATTAAATCCACTATCCCGGTGGGGTATTGCCGCTCGCTTTACCTAAAATATGCTAATATGGGAGTTGCTGAATTCAACCTCATGTTCTTCCCCGAATTCCTTCGGGAGTCAAAAGCACTGTACGATAACCTTTATCCCTCACGCATCATTGCCGGTATCCCCAAAATGATTGAAAGGGCTCAGAATAAAGAAGAGAATGAGGCAATTCTCAAGGTCACAAATCTTGCAATGATGGAAGATGCCGCCCACACATTTGTGGATTTGCTCAGACAGGGAGCCCTTAAAGAGGATATTCCCGTCATTTATATGGGCATGAAGGAGGCGGAGGCAGTGAAACTCTTCGCCAACACATATCTTGCTCTCAGAGTTAGTTATTTCAACGAACTCGACACCTACGCCGAAGTCAAAGGTCTTGACTCCCAGGCAATCATCGAGGGTGTAGGCCTTGATCCGCGTATCGGTACGCACTACAACAACCCGTCGTTCGGTTATGGCGGCTACTGCTTGCCTAAAGACACCAAGCAGTTGCTTGCAAACTATGCGGAGGTGC
Organism: uncultured Sangeribacter sp.; assembly: GCA_964388725.1. GTDB lineage: Bacteria > Bacteroidota > Bacteroidia > Bacteroidales > Muribaculaceae > Lepagella. The sequence continues at coordinate 33,097 of CAYMBR010000015.1, forward strand.
CACAAAACATGATGTCGGCAATTGTGGAGTCAAACCGCACGCGAAAGGACTTCATCGCCGACCAGGTGCTTAAGATGGCTGGATGGTATGACTACACGACCCACAACCACTACACTTCCCACAAATCCGGCTTCCCGGGAATGCCAACTGTAGGAGTTTATCGCCTTACAATGAAGTCAAATTCCGACAATTTCCGCCAGTCGAGTATCCAGGGTGTGATGAAACGCATCAAGGCAAAGGGGGCGAACGTGATAATCTATGAACCCACACTTGCCGACGGCACCACTTTCTTCGGAAGCCTTGTTGTCAACGATCTTGAAAAGTTCAAGCGTCTTTCCGACAGCATCATCGCCAACCGCTACGACAAGGTTCTCGATGATGTCGCCGACAAGGTATATACCCGCGACATCTTCCGCCGCGATTAAGAATAAAGGAAACGCTTTATCGAGCGTTTCGGAGTCTTCTCAAACTCATTCGGGATGAGTTGTATCTTCGAAATCCGCTCGTATGGAGCCACCAGTTTGTTCAGGTCCGCCCGTATATCCTCCAGTTTGCCGGTCAGGTCGGTGCTTGCGAGTCCAAGTTTGTCGAGAGCCGGATAGTCGGGATATACCAATGCCACGAGTTTGCCGTCTCGTTCCACGACAAGCGACTCAGCCACAAATGTCATATTGTTGAGTTTCGCCTCTATCTCCTCAGGATAGATGTTCTGGCCGCTTGCGGATAGAAGCATGGTCTTGTTGCGTCCGCGAAGGAAGAGGGTGCCGTCGGGGGTGCGGGTGCCCATGTCGCCGGTCTTCAACCAACCATCTTTGTCGAGCACAGCCTTGGTGGCATCTGGATTGCGGTAATAACCCTTCATCACGTTGACACCCTTCACGCATACCTCACCGGGTATATGCTCCGGATCCTCGCTCATGATCATGGTCTCCATGATGGGGAGTGTGCGTCCGGTGCTTCCCACCTGAAATTCATGCCAGTCGGTATATGAGATAAGCGGTCCGCATTCCGTCATGCCATAACCGACGGTGAACGGGAACTTAATCTTGTGGAGGAATTCCTCCACTTCATGGTTGAGGGCTGCACCGCCCACAATCACCTCGTAGAATTCTCCACCGAAGGCCTCGATGAGTTTCTTGCGTATCTTGGAGTAGATGAAGTTGTCGATGAAGGGGATTGAGAGAGTCTTCTTGATGATGCCTTTGGATATCATCGGCAGAATCTGTTGCTTGTAGATTTTCTCAAGGATTAGTGGCACGCAGATGATGAGATTAGGTTTCACCTCGCTGAGTGCCTTCAGCAGGATGCGCGGGGAGGGAGTCTTGTCGAGGATGGTGACATGGCTACCCACTGCAAGAGGCGTCAGCATGTCGAAAGCACAGGCGTAGGCGTGTGCGGGGGGCAAAAAACTGAGGGCTCGGCTCTTGCGGTAGTGAAGTTTACTGTGGATGCCGAAGCATACGTTGCCGGCAAGATTGCGTCCTGTCAGCATCACACCTTTCGAAAAACCGGTGGTGCCGGATGTATAGTTGATTCCCGCAACTTCATCGTTGTCGCGGTCGGCATATTTCACGTCGGAGGGACCATAACCGTTGGGGTATTTTTTCTCAAAACGACGTTTTGAGAGCCTTGCAATCCTCTTTATCTCCTGACCTTCGGCTTCATATAGCACCACATGGCTATTGAGCGAGAAGACGGCCTTCACCTTGACGAGGGTTTCCGGGTCGATTTGTTCCCAGATAGAGTCTTGCACTATGAAGATGGAGGCTCCGGAATGGTTGAGGATATGGGTGATGTCGATAGGGTTGAAATCCGAGAGGATGGGGACCACCACGGCGCCGTAGGTTACGATGCCCATATAGGAACGTACCCAGTCGGTGGAATCTTTGCCGCAGACGGCAATCTTGTCGCCTGGCTTGATGCCGATAGATTCATAGAAGGTGTGGGCAAGGGCGATGGATTGGGCAAACTGTCCGTAGGTGACGGTGACGTTTTTGGTATAGTCTGTCAGGACGGGGAGATCCCAGTTCTTGGCAAAACTTTTCTCGTATATCTTGATAAAATTCAGTATTTCCATTCGGTGCAGATTTTAGGTTATAGTCCTCCGGCCAAAGGAATTATGGCCAAGATAAGGCTTCGGGGCAAAGCCCTACATATATTATAACGAAAAAACTTGCACATAAGTTAGCCCACGTGTGCATTTTTGCATACGCGGACTATTTCATCAATTAATTTTTCAAGTTTCTCACTCACTACCTTTGGCAGCAAATGTGAAAGTAGTAGGGATATGATTGGATCTTGTCGCATATTCCTTTAACGAAAAGACCACTGTAAAAAGTGTATTAAACATCCATATTCATATTCATAAATTCATAAATTTTCATAAATTTTCAACACATAAATTTGCAGGTGTCCCAGTTTTTGATTAATTTTGCACCGCAAATCTACGCCGATGACGTAAATTTTCGTCGGCCGGGTGGGTTTGAGACATATTTCATAAGCGTTTACTTGCGCTTGATTCTTGGTCGCTTCAGAAATCTGGCAGTTTCAAAAGCATCGTCAAGAATGAAGTAACGGTAGATGTCTCGGGTATGATTACAATACCAATACCTTTGGGAGGATTGTGCCTTTTCGGCATGTCCCCTTTGGCGTATCATAATCATACGGCGTAGGCTCTGCGTTACTCGTTCTACGATGTGACGGCTATGCCAGATGCCTTGAAGTGGCGGGACGAGTAACAAGTACGGATCCTGCGCTTTTTTTGTAAAACCAATCATACTCGTCCGATTGGGATTCGTGGGCGATTTTACTCGATGTTAAAGGCTATAACGAATAACCCATATCGCGTTCTGGGCGTTTTGTCCAACTCGCCTCTACGAGAGAGAGTTGGCAATCAGAATAGACTCGCGGCATTTGCAAAAGTTGGAAGGGATGTATCTTTCCCAAATGATTTTGCTCCTATAATTCCGGAGAAACCCGTTCGAACTACCGATAGTATTGCAGCGGCAAATGTTGCGCTGAACCTTGACAAGGGTCAGCTAAAATATGCGCTTGTTTGGTTTATAAACGATTCACCCATTGATGAAATCGCAATCAAGCACATACGTGCAGGAAATTTAGATAAGGCACGTGAATTGTTTGAAAAGAAAGAAACCTTTTCGTCACTAATTAATGTTGGCGTTCTTAATCTCATTTCAGGCAATTATACGTCGGGCTTTTCAAATATTTCTAAGGTGATTCATAACAACGAACACCGCGCAGCACTCCTCAAAGCCCTCGGCATTGAAAATCTTACAATGACCGAAGATGAGATTGCTGCAATGTTTATCGAGGAGATGCTTACAGAGGTGCCGGCTACGACACTGCTCTCTGCCGCATCTAATCCCAATGATAAAGCTCTTATCGGTAAGACCGCACTGGATGAACCGATTTCAACAATTAACGCCGCCGTCGCAGCGGCCAAATCGGTAAACTCTAAAGATGCTGATGCCAATCTTCAAGCTGGAACCAAGTTGATGAACTCAACCAAAGCGGCACTCAAAAAAGTCAAAGATATAGCCGGAGTGTCCAGTCCTCAATACCAAATGGTAGCTGATAATGTTGCCAAGACCGTACTTCAGTGTGGCATCAACTATTATAATAACGCTCTCGATAGTGACGTTGAAAGCCCTCGCAAGGCTATGGCTCTCCAAGCCTACGCTCTGAAAATAGCAGTTGGCCAACTCACCAAACAGCGTTGTCAGGAGAATCACGACATACTGAAAAAGGCCGTTGACAATATGCCTCCGGCAGAAGTCGCTATCGAAACAAGAAAGGTTAAAGACGAACTTCGTAAGTTCTGTAACCTTCCCGACAAGATTGAATATTCTATCAATCTTCTCAATACCGCCAAGCCCTTGCTCCAAACTATCAAAACAAAGCTCGGAGCAACCAACGCTTTCTATCTTTCGCTTTCAACCCAGGTTGTGGGGAATGCCTTGCACAACTTAATCGAGGAAGTAAATCAAGCACAAAATTATCTCAGCGCGATTGTCGAGGCTGCAAAGAAAGCAGGTTTAGACCCTGCTATGCTGAATTATCTTGGTGATGAACATTCACCGGCCAAGATAATTGACAACAAGTTAAAGCCTGTTCTTCGCCAAGCTTGGAAAGCCACGACAATAATGGACACGTTTGATATGGAAGCTGATTTCAAAACAAATCGCTATAATCAAAATCGACGCTCCCTCAAAGAGATGTGCGATAGCCTCCATATATCTACTTACGTATCCACCCCACGAACTACTACGACGCGGACTACAACTTCTCGTCCCAGTACGCCACGCACAACCACTTCCACATCTACATCCACTCGTACGACTTCTACCAGTTCGTCATCGAGTTCATCAAGTTCTTCGAGTAGCATGGACCCTGGATGTTTAGCATTAATAATTTGTGCTGTAGTGGGTGGCATAATCGGGGCAGCTAATGGAAACTTCCTGGTAGGTCTTCTTATCGGAGGGATTGGTGTTGGTGGTTTTATTGCAATAATAATCGACGATTAAAAATTAAATCATGAAATATATCACGTTATTTGCTATTGCAATTCTTTGCTCCATACAGTCATTTGGAGCAAACCTCAATGATTCTCTTCATCATTGTTGTATTCAGATTGAAGCTACTCAATCTACAGTACAAAATCTTCAGCGAGAAAACGAATCGTTGAAAGGCGACATGTCTTCGCTCAATCAGACAATAGAGTCTCAGAACGCCGAAATTGACTCTCTCAAAAGCGAGCTTGCCAACACCGCTCAAAGCATTGAAGCTTTAGCAGACAGTCTCAATGTGAATATCTCATCCACTCGCAGTGAAATTCAGACTAATTCCGAAACTCTTAGCCATTCCATTGCTAAAAAATCACAAACCGGACTTTGGATTTTTGTAGCTTTAGCTTTGGCTATTGTCATAGTCGCCTTCATTTTCGGCAAACTTATCGCCAAACGAGGTAACGAGGTTGCATCTCTTTCAGCAAAAGCTGATAAGCTCAACGAAGAAATCGTTAATCGTATGGCATCGGAAATGAGTGAGATGCAAAATATCTCTAAGCAAATCAGCTCACTGTCAAATGTCTCAGGTTCTTCGCCTGAAAGCGAGCAAAAACTCATTGCAACCCTCGCAGACCGTATCACATTTATGGAGATGACTCTCTACAAAATGGATAGTTCGGTTCGTGGCCACAAGCAACTGTCGAGATCTATCAAGCAGATGAAAGACAATCTGCTTGCTAATGGATATGAACTCGTTGATATGCTTGGCAAGGACTATCACGAAGGCATGAAAGTAACGGCAAACTTCGTTGAGAACGAAGATCTGCAACAAGGAAAGCAAATCATAACCGGCATCATCAAACCTCAAATCAACTACAAGGGCAAGATGATACAGTCTGCTCAAATCACAGTAAGTCAAAATATCTAAAACTAACTATACATGGCTAAATCAAAAATGAGATACGGAATTGACCTTGGCACAACCAATTCCGCAATCTGCAAAATGGAAAGCGGCGAACCGGTCATCAGAAAGACCGACACGCTCAAAGACACGCTACCTTCTTGCGTTTCTTTTACCAAAAAGAAAATCGCAAAGGTCGGAGACAGTGCCTATAACGACCTTCGTTCAGATAAATCTCGTGCTACAAAGAAATGGGCCAATGACCGTGAAAACGTGTTCATTGAGTTCAAACGCGATATGGGCACAAACAAATCGAATGAGAGTTCTAACATGGGAACATCATACTCTCCTGAAGAACTTTCAGCTGAAGTTCTCAAAACCCTCAAATCTTTCATCGGTGACGACAATGTTTATGCCGCAGTAATTACAATTCCTGCGAAATTTAAGGCAGATCAAATTGCAGCGACTAAACGTGCTGCAAAACTTGCAGGTATAGAGCACTGCGAACTTCTCCAAGAACCCATTGCTGCATCAATGGCTTATGGTCTGAGCGCATCCAACAAGAATGGTCAGTGGCTCGTGTTCGACTTTGGTGGCGGCACTTTCGACGCTGCTCTAATTAAGGTCGAAGACGGCATTATGCAAGTAAAGGACACCGAGGGTGACAACTACCTTGGCGGCAAGAACCTTGACTATGCTATCGTAGATAACATTATCATCCCTTATCTCCGCGAGAACTATACAATTGACGAAATCATGGCGAATGAGGACACGCGCAATATCCTTCGCTATGCTATGAAATTCTACGCTGAACAAGCTAAGAACCAACTTTCGTTCAAACATCAAGCTGATGTCACATCTCAGCTCGATGAGTTTGGCGAGGATGATAACGGTGAAGAAATTGAACTCGACCTCATCATCACCCAGGAACAACTTAAGCAAGTTCTTGCTCCCGTATTCCAAAAAGCGGTTGATATAACAAAAGACCTTCTCAAACGCAATGGGCTAACCGGTGCAGACCTCGACAAACTTATTCTTGTCGGTGGTCCGACATACTCACCTGTTCTTCGTCAGATGCTCCGAGAACAAGTAACTCTTAACGTTGATACTGATATCGACCCGATGACAGCGGTTGCAAAAGGGGCTGCCCTGTTTGCATCCGGTATAGATAGCGATGTTAAAGAAGAAATCGCGGTTGGCACAGTTGCGCTGACCTTGTCTTACGAAGCGAACTCGGTGCAGCCTATGGAGTTTGTTACCGTTCAACTCGCAAAAGACGAGTGTACTGGAGCAATTCCTGCTCAACTTTTCGTTGAACTCGTCCGGAGTGATAATGGTTGGTCAAGTGGAAAAGTCGAAATTAACGAAATCGGCGACGTAATCGAATGTCAACTCTTGGAGGGCAAGAACAATGCGTTTAACGTGGTAGCCTACGATGAAAAGGGTACAGTTATTCCTTGCTTCCCAAAAGAAATAAACATCATGCAGGGAATTGTTGTTGGCAACGCCGTTCTTCCCTACAACATTTCAATCGAAGTTCACGACTCAGGTCTTGATAAGAACGTTGTAAAGTCAGTCAAAGGTCTTGAAAAGAACCAACAGCTTCCTACCGTTGGCGCGTTGAATGGTCTAAAGACAAGAAACCAGCTACGTCCTGGAATGGAAGCCGACACTTTGGTAATTCCCATCTATCAGAGTGAACACAATGCCGATGGCACATCTGCTGTCCACAACGACCACGTCTTTGACGTAGTCATTACAGGTGATGAAGTCGGTGGACTGATTCCCGTCGGCAGTGATGTGGACATCACCATCAAGGTTGACCGATCACAGATGCTCACTCTTGAAGCATTCTTCCCCCTCACCGGTGAAACCGTTGAGAAGGAGGTTGAAATTGGCAAACGTTCCGTTATTTCGGCATATGAAGTCGAGAAGTTGAAAGACTCAGCCAATAATAAACTTCGTGCACTCAAATCCACAAAGTCTGTATCTGCCGCTGAAACCGCAGAGGCCGAGATATTAATGAACGACATAAACGGGCGTTTCGAGGGAGAAAAGAGTGCTGAAGATGGACGTATGCACCTCCAAGCTGACATTCGCCGCGCCTTCCTCAAAATGGAAGAAGTCGAAAGCAACCACGAATGGGATTCGTTGGATGCCGAAATCCGTGAAGAGTTCGACCGTCTTGAAAAAGCAAATAACGAACTTGGAAACAAGTATGATAACCAAATAGCTGCTGTCCGCAGTCAGGTTGACATGGCGATTCGCTCAAAGGATGTTCGTCAAGGTCGCGCCGTTCTCGACGACATCAACAGTCTGTTTGTTGCCGTTACGCTGATTTATCAGCTCATCGGTTTCATCGACTTCCACCTGCGTAACTTCGGTTCTATCCAATGGAAGGATGCGAACCGCGCTCGTCAGCTGCTTCAGCAAGGTAAGGAGATGGCCAATTCCAACCCGTCAGAAAGCACACTCCATCCCATTGTTCGTTCGGTCATCGACCTTATGATCGAACCTCCCACAGAAGGCCCCGGTATTAGCTTCTATTCAGTATGAAACTTTCAACCATCAAAGAGAAGCTATCCAAACTATTCAACTCGCAGTTGTTTTGGTTACAAGTATGCGCCATAGGAATATGGATGCTTGTAATCCAAAACTACTTCGGTCGAGAGGACGGCGCTCAGAGTGTATATGTCGTTGGCGGCAATATTGATGCCGACGTTAGAGGCTCTGTCGATGTAGATAACACTGTATCCGTTGAGGTAGAAAACACCGTACCTGTTGAAGTTGAAAACACAGTAAGAACCTGGAATTGGTAAAAAATTATGCCACATCAAAAATATATCAATCAATTAGACGAAATGACGACAGTATTAAGCCAAAAGCCTCAAACTGTCGGGTTCGTTCACAAATTCTTTGTTCCCGGGTGGATAGGCTTCATTCAGGAATGTTTCGTAGAAAGCAAGATGTCAAAAGCCGCAAAGCAACCTATTTATAACGGCTTAGGATATTATGAGTGCGGTGACCGCATTATAGAACTTGTCTCTAATGCTTGCAAAGCAAGAACTGAATCCAATCATGAGTTTATTAAATCCAATGATGATATAAAGAGTCCACTCTAAAAAGTCGGCACTAAAGCACTCGGCTCAAGAGCAAGATTA